>JBPCQX010000037.1:0-4031 GCA_050997675.1 Solirubrobacteraceae bacterium | reverse complement strand
GGATGCCCCGCCGGGAGATGACCGAGCGTGTCTGCCATGCCCTGCAGCACCCGTCGGTCAGCTGCCTGAGCCATCCCACGGGCCGCCTGCTCACCCGCCGTCCCGAGAATGCCGTCGACCTCGAGCGGGTCTATCAGGTCGCCATCGAGCACGGCGTCGCGTTGGAGGTCAATGGGCTGGCCCCGCGCCTGGACCTGAGCGGTCCGCACGTGCGTGAGGCGCTGCGCGCAGGCGCGCGGATCGTGTGCTCGACTGATGCCCATTCGGTGCGCGGCCTGGACAACATGGCGCTGTCGGTGGCGACGGCCCGTCGGGGCTGGGCGACGGCCGGCGACGTGCTCAACACCCGGTCCCTCAAGGACCTGGCGCCTACGCGCCGCCGCTGACGGAGACGCGGCGACTCGGGCTTGAGCAGACACCCCTCGGCCACGACGGTCAGGCCGTCCTGCACCAGTCCGGCGGCGGCCTCCCGGTTGGCGGAGTCGGCCGGTACCGACCCCTCGGCGATGACCTGGCGCCGCAGACGGCCGCGGCGCTGGCGCAGGCTGCCCTCGAACGGCTTCTGGCGACGTCTGCCCCGGCGGGGGGCGCCGGGGAAGCGGAGCTGCGCCTCGTATTGGCGACGAGCAGGTCGATCGCCGCCCTGTCGCCGAGAGTGCCGCCTGGGCGACTGAGCAGAAGCCACCGCTGGGCGTCTCAGAGTTCCGCTTCCGGGCGACGGTTAGCGGCGGAACTGCTAGCAGCCGCACCGACGGGTACTCGGATTCCGCGCGCCAAGGAGGTGCCTTACCAGCGGCACCAAGATGCTCCCGGACAAATGGAAGCGGGCCTCGGGGCCGGCGAGGCCAACATCGGGCTCAAGGCTGACTGAGGTGCGGATGTGCGCCGCGTTCGGCTGGGACGAGCCGTCCGTCGCGACAGGACGAGATGGCCGAGCGGTCGTCTTGAGACGCGCCGCACGCCAGGGCCCCCGTCGCACCCGGGTCAGTGGTTTCGGGGAACACTGCGTTTCGTCAGGCCCGAGCGTTGTTGGGCCCGGTCTATGCGCGCAGGTCGCGGCGTTCCAGGCCGATCATGGCGAGAACCGTTAGCAGCAGGGTCACCCCCACCAGGACGACAATGCCGCCGACGTCGACGCCCTGCGTAAGCGGGTCATGTCCGGCGTAGTAGTAGAAGAGGGAGAGGTATTTCGACCATGCCAGGGCGCTGACCAGCGGTGCGAAGCCGTTGATCAGCCAGCCGAGGATGCCCACGGCGGCTGCGATTCCGGTGGCGAGCGATTGGCGACCGGTGCCGGTGGCGACGGCGAGCGCCAGCGCCCCTGTCGCGCCCCCGAAGCACGCCACTTGCAAGGCGAGAGCGGTGATGTGTCCGAGGCTGATGCCGCCGCCGCCAAGCGCGACGCCGAGGATCATCCCGGCCCAGGTCCCGAGCGCGATGATCAGCACGGTCACGCCGATCGCCGCCGCCTTGGCGGCGACCAAGCGCGAGCGCGTGATCGGGTGGGCGAGCACCAGCGCGAGAATCCGGTCCTCCTCCTCGCCCGCTGTGGTGGCGGCGGCGCCGACGATCGCGATGGCGCCGATTACCAGCGGGCCGTAGATCGAGCCGATCTCGCTGCGGAACCACCCGGTGATCGTGCCGTAGTCGGCGCCGCCCAGCAGCTGCGATACCCCTTTTGGGATATTGAGCTTTCCGATCGAGTGCCCCACCGCTGGGAACAGCGCTCCGACCGCGAGCTGTACCGCGATCAGGCCGAAGGCCGCGGACATCGCGGCGGGCAGTCTCAGTCGCAGCGTGATCTTGAGCGCCGCCCAGCTCACGTGGGACGCTCGTTCCGGTAGTAGCGCAGAAAGATCTCCTCAAGGTCATCCTCGCGCGGACGAATCGCGCGCACCTCGTGGGCCGCCGCGGCTTTGACGACGGCGTCGGCCGATCCCTCGAATGCCACGGTCACCGTTCGTCCGTCGGCCTTGACTTCAGTGACTCCGGGCAGGCCGCGGAACTCACTGGTGGCGACGGGTGCATCGAACTCGATCTCCAGGCGCTGAACTGCGACCTTGCGCAGGTTCTCCAACGAGTCGACGACGACCAGCCGGCCCTGGCGCAGGATCGCCAGGCGATGGGTGACGCGCTCGACCTCGGAGAGGGTGTGGGAGGAGAGGAACACCGTGCGTCCCTGAGCGCTGACCTCGCCCAGCAGCGCGTGGAAGCTCTGTTGCACGAGGGGATCGAGACCGGCGATCGGCTCATCCAGGATCAGCAGCTCCGGCTCGTGCATGAACGCCTGGATCAGTCCGAGCTTCTGCCTGTTTCCGGTCGAGAGCTCGCGCACCGGCCGACCCAGATCGGCGTCGAACCGCTCGACCAGCGAGTCACGCACTCTCGGATCGACCCCGCCCCGCAGCTGTGCGAGGTATTCGAGCATGACCCGTCCGGTCAGCTTCGGGTACAGAGCCAGATCACCGGGCAGAAAGCCGAGTCGGCGCCGGATCACAAGGCTCTCCTTGCCGGTGTCGAACCCAAGCACCTGAGCCGAGCCCGAGGTCGGCTTGATCAGGTCCAGCAACAGGCGCATGGTGGTCGACTTGCCGGCGCCGTTGGGGCCCAGGAAGCCGAACACCTCCCCTTGGCGGACCTCCAGATCGAGCTCGAACAGACCGCGGCCGGAGCCATAATCCTTCGACAAGCCGCTCGTTGCGATGACCGGCGGCGCGCTCACCAGCCCCATCCCGACGCGGTTCTCACCGGGAACCACCTCCACCTGAGCCGCTCTTGCGCGGTGACGGGTTCTGCTGGAGCTGGTCGAGTGCCGCGTGCGCGCTCGCTGCTGTCTCAGGGCTGAGCAGCGGCTTGGAATAGAAGTCGAGCTTTGCCCGCGTTAGCCGCAGGTGCCCCCCGGGACTGAAGATGTCCGCGCCCAAGGAATGGGAGAGCTGCGCTCGCATCACCAAGGTGCCGATCTCCATCGCGACGAGCAGTGCGGCGTAGGCTGGCGGATCCGTCATCTGGCCAGGATGGTGATCTTCAAGCCAGCGCTCCCCGAGCTCGACCAGCTCGGAGAACATGGCGTCGGCGGACGGCGACCCGTCGAGCATCGAACGAGCGAAGTAGCGGAGCATGACCAATCGCTGGGGTTGCGTAGAGGAGAGGAACCCGGCGCTGGCGGCCTGTCCTCCGAGAACGGCCCGCTCCTTGCACCGCATCATTTGGTCGACTACATAGGAGTCGCAAGCGGCGCGTAGGTCGTCCTTGGAGCCGAAGTGGTGTCGCACGAGGCCGCCTGAAACCCCCGCCGACTGCGCGATCTCCCGGATGGTGGTCGCCTCGAGGCCGCGCTCGGCGAACAAGCACAGAGCGGCCTCTCGTATCCGCGCCCGCGCCGTCAGGTCTTCAAAGGCTGGCTGTCCGACAACGCTCGCCACGACCTCCTATCTCATCATGTAGTTCGCTAGCCATACCAGCCAATAGACTATATTGCTGTATAGGCTACGAGTTCCGGTGTACGCAAGGCGCCACGCCGGATGTAGCCACGAGATCGCCGACCGCCCTCAGCACGCGCCAGGCATCGCACCTAGCGGCCGCGGGTCAAATACCCGCGCGAGCACCGATGCAGGTCCCGCCTCACGGACCGGTCGTGTCCTCCTCCTCGCCAAAGGTGCGCAGCAGATGCTTGCACGTTCGCTGCTAACGGTCGGACCGATGCAGAAGTATCAGTCGAGGTCCGCCGTGCTACCGGATCCACGAACCACTAGGTGTGTGACCGCCGGCCCAGTCCGCTTGCTGGCTTCCGCTCGGTCCCACGCGTCCCGTAGCCGGCATCTCGTGGTCGCCTGGGCGCCTTGCAGGAGTCTGTTGGGATGGCATGCGGGGTTGGCGGGCGGGTCAATCGAGGTCGAACGCGGCGCGGATCGCTTCGGTCAGGTCGGTCTCCTGGGCGTCGAGGAGCCGGCCGATCTGCTTCCCGAGGACGGCGACCGGGATGGTCGTGATGTGATCGCACGCGACTACGGAGCGTTCCTGCAGGCCGT
>JBPCQX010000017.1:0-26180 GCA_050997675.1 Solirubrobacteraceae bacterium | reverse complement strand
GCGAGAGCCGCCGTTGTTCGGGCGGCCGTTGCGCCACAGTCGCCGCCCGATCGGGTGCGGTCGAGCGCCGGTCCCTCAGCGATCACACCCCAATGTTTCCGGGGGTTTGCCCCGCCCCACAGGACCGTTCCTAGATGTAATACATCGCCTTGCCCGCGGCGCTCGCCTCACGCTCGACGATGTCGGCGATCGTGGTCCCCGCCAGCACGGCGCGCGCGGACTCTGCGGCTTCGGCGAAAACGCCCGTGGCGTCGCGGCCGAGCGGACCGTCGAGCAGCTCGACGATCTCCAGCACGGAGATCTGAGAGGGCTCGCGCGCGAACAGGTAGCCGCCGCGGACGCCGCGCTGAGAGCGCAGCACGCCGGCGCGCCGCAGCGTTGCAAACAGCTGCTCTAGGAACTGCACCGGCACCTCACTCCGCCGCGCGAGCTCACCAATCGAGACGGGCCCGCCGCCACCGCTGCGCCCCAGTTCTGCGAGCGCCGCGACCGCGTAGGGAGATTTGCTCGTGATTGACAGCACGCTTGGCGTCGATCCTACGAAACTGGACCCCTCAAAGCCAGCCGCGTGCCGTGGCGATCAGCACCGCCTGGGCGCGGTCGACGGCGCCCAGCTTGCCGTAGACGTTGTGCAGGTGGGTGCGGACGGTGCTCGTGGACAGCTCAAGGTCGTGGGCGATCTGTTTATAGACCTTGCCTTGGGCGAGCCGTCTGAGCACGTCCATCTCACGGGCCGAAAGCGGGCATGTCTCAACGGTCCGGCGCCGTCCTGCGCCCACGCCCCCCTGCGGCAGATCGAACATCACGCCGCGCAGCTTGCGCGCCCCGATTCCGAGCGTTCGGGCAACCTTCAGCATCTCGCCGGAGTTCACAGCGCCGCCGTTTGCGTAGTGGGCGAGCATGTCGGCGGTCCTGACCAGCGCGGCCTCGTCGCTGATCTCGTCGGAGTGGTGACGCTCGATTGTCGAGGCAATCGCGTTCGGCAGCCCCCAACGGCGCGCCAGCACGCCGCCCACGAGCGCGTGGTCGACGCCCAGTTCGCGTCGCTCGTTGTGCAGGCGCTCCTCCGGTGTGCGCGCATCGCGGTGAACCTGAGCGGGGTAACCGGAGTAGGCGTGGAGCAGGACGAGCTTGCCCACGTCGTGCAGCAGCGCTGTGACCATCAGACGGTCACGAGGCTCGTAGCCGATCTCCTCTGCGAGCCGCTCGGCCGCGGCCCGCGTGGCCAACCCGTGGAGCCGAAAGCGTTCCGGAGCTCCATCCCAGACCGCGGTTCGCTCGAAGAAGTCAAACGTGCGCACCTGCCCGGCGAGCACCGCGAGTGACTGCGCCGGTAGCAGCCGCACAGCCTCAACGACGCTCTCAACGCGGCTGCGACCCCCGGCGGCAGTCTCGTTCGCGGCGCGAAGAACGGCGACAACGAGGGCGATGTCCGACTCGATGGCATCGATCACGTCGCTCGGCAGAACCGGCTCCACGTTCGCAAGCGCGAGCATGCGATTGCGCGATTCAACGAGCGCCGGGAAATCCTCGAGCGCCTCGAACGCAGCGGTCAGGCGGCGGCCGTGCCCTTCACCGCCACCGCGACGGCGGCCGACCGCATGGGCAGGCGAGCGCTGCGGCACCGTCTCCGCGCGTGAGCGGGCTGCTGTTGCCATTGAAACGCCCACCTCCCGTCAATGGACATCGAATTTTCAAACTGAACCCAGTTCGCCGTCTCCCCTGTATCGGCACGCATCGATCAAACGTTTAGTGCTCCGCTGGATCAGCCGCTCAGAGACGCGTCCAGCCGAGCCAGCACAACCGCTTTGCCGAGCAGCGAGACGACCTCGAAGATACCCGGCGAGACGGCGCGCCCAGCGAGCGCGACACGCAGCGGCTGGTAGACCTCGCGCGGTTTGCTCGCGCGCTGCGCGACGACCGCGCCAAGCGCCTGCTCGACGCCGTCGGGGCTCCAGTCCTCGAGTGCGCGCAATGCGTCGCGAACCTCCCCGAGCACAGCCAAGCCGTCCTCCGCGAGCCAGCGCTCACGCGCAGCCTGGTCGTCGACCGGCCCGTCGAGCAGGAAGCCGCTGAGCGGCCAGAAATCCGCCAGCGTCTGCATCTTCTCCTGTGAGATCGTCGCCGCCCCGAGGAGACCTTCGCGGCCCGTGAAGGCCTCCAGGCGCGCGCTCAGCTGCTCACTAGCGAGCTCGCGCATGTATCTGCCATTGAGCCACCGCAGCTTCTGCTCGTCGAAGCGCGCGGGGTTGCGCTGTACGCGTGCCACGTCAAAGCGCTTGACGAGCTCAGCCGTCGACAGAATCGTCTGATCGTCGTCGCTGCCCCAGCCGAGCAGCGCGAGGTAGTTGCGGACCGCCTCCGGGAGGTAGCCGGCGTCGCGCAGCTCCTGCACCGAGGCCGCGCCGTGTCGTTTGGACAGCTTCTTGCCATCGGGGCCGTGGAGCAGCGGCAGGTGAGCGTACTGCGGCACCGGGGCATCGAGCGCGCCCAGGACGAGCAGCTGCTTGGCGGTGTTGGTGAGGTGGTCGTTGCCGCGGATCACGTGTGTGATCTCAGCGTCGAGGTCGTCGATCGCAACCGCCAGGTTGTAGAGCGGCGTCCCATCGGCCCGCGCGATCACGAGATCGTCGAGCGAGACGTTCGGCGTCGCGACGTCGTCGAGCACCAGATCCGCCACGACGGTCTCGCCCTCGTCGGGGACGCGCAGGCGAACCGCCCCCTCGCTCTCCTCCGCGCCGCGAAAGCCGCGGGCGTCGCCGTGCTCGGCCTTGAAGGCCTGCACGTCCTGCGCGGTCGCAGTGGAGCGATAGGCGCGATCGTCGTCGAGCAGCTTCTGCACCGCCGCCCGATGGCGCTCGGCGCGCTCGGACTGCATGATCGGTCCCTCGTCCCAGTCGAGTTCGAGCCGGCGCAGCGCATCGAGGATCTGCGCGACGTTCTCGGGCGTTGAGCGCTCACGGTCGGTGTCCTCGATCCGCAGCACGAAGGTCCCCCCGGCATTACGGGCCGCGAGCCAGTTGAAGAGCGCCGTGCGAGCGCCGCCGATGTGGAGCGCGCCGGTCGGCGAAGGGGCGAAACGGACTCGCATACAGTTTGGCGGATGCTACTCGGCGCCCATGTCTCCCCTGCGGGAGGCCTCCACCGCGCCGTCGAGCGGGGCAGCGAAATGGGCGCTCGCGCGATCCAGATCTTCAACCAGTCTCCGCGGGCGTGGCGGCCCACGACCTACGGCGAGGAGGATTTCGCGCGCTTTCGCGACGCGATCGATGCGAGCGAGGTCGACGCCGTGCTGATCCACGCGGTGTACCTGCTCAACTGTGCTTCGACGGACTCCGAGATCGCCCAGAAGACGCTTACATCGCTGACCCACTCGCTGCGGATCGGCGACGCCATCGGAGCTCACGCCGTGGTGCTGCATCCCGGATCGGCGAAGGATGGCCCGGTCGAGGCCGCGATCGAGCGAGCCGGCAAGCTGATCGCGCACGCGCTCGCGAACTCCGAGCGGTGCCGGCTGCACCTCGAGAACACGGCTGGCGCGGGCGGTACGCTCGGACGCTCGTTCGAGGAGCTGCGCTCGCTGATCGACGCCGCGGGCGCACACGAGCGACTCGGCCTGTGCCTCGACTCGTGCCACCTGCACGCCTCGGGGTATGAGATTCGCACGCCAAGCGCATTGGCCGGGGTGATCGACGACTGCGTTCGGCTCGTGGGTCCCGGACGGATCGGCTCGCTGCATCTCAACGACTCCGAGACGCCGCTGGGCTCCAACCGCGACCGCCATGCGAACGTCGGCGCAGGCGAGCTCGGCTTGGACGGGTGCCGGGCGTTCGTCAACGAGCCGCGCTTCGAGACGCTGCCTTGCGTGCTCGAGACCCCGGGACCCGAGCGCGCCGGGCCGACATCATCTGAACTCAAGCTCGTGCGGGAACTGCGATCAGGAAAGGCTTAGCTCGTGTCCACCGGAGGCGGGCTGAGTCTCGGTGTCGGGCGCCAAGGCACGGGGTGCGGGGGAGCGTTCCCCTCACGCCACCTCCCTGGCCGCCGGGGCGAGCAGCCGGACCGGTCCGCCGAGCAGGCTCTCGAGCTGCGCCCGCAGTCCCGGGCTGGGCTCCACCCGGTACTCCTCCCCCAGCTGCAAGGCACGCTGCGCGGAGAACTCGAGCACGACCTCTGAGCGGCCCGGCGAGGAGGACAGCAGGTGGCGTAGCTCGGCAAGAAGATCCGCAGACAGAGGCTCCGTGCCGACCTGCACGTGCAGCGGCTTCGGCGTCGCGGCCTCGACCGCCGCGATCCGCGCGCGCTCCACCTCGGCGGCATCGGGCGCAAACGCCTCGACCGACTGCGCGACCACACAACTCTGCCCATCCTTGTGATCGACCCGCCCCCGCACCAGCACGATGCGATCGACCTCGAGACTGCCCGCGAGCTTCTCAAGCGAGCCACCGAAGACGATCAGCTCGATCTGACCCTCCAGATCATCCAGCGTCGCGAACATCATGTCCGTCCCGCTCCGGGTGCGGATCTTTCGCGCCTGGGTGATGATTCCCCCAACCGTCACCCAGTCCTTGTCGCCCCGTTCGGCCACCCCTTTGAGCGGGCAGTCCACGGCCGCGCTCAATGCATCGCGCACCTCTTTCAGCGGGTGCGCCGAGATGAACACGCCGATCGCTTCCTTTTCGACCGCGAGCAGCTCGTGCTGGTCAAACTCGACGTTCGGGATCGGCGGTCGCGAGGCAGCGAACGCCGGCGGGCGCCCGCGGTCCGCCTCGCCGCCAAGGTCGAAGATCGATGCCTGGCCGCTTGCGGCGTCCTGCTGGGCCTTCTGGCCCGCGCCCTGCGCCTGCTCGAGCACCATCAACATGCCTTGGCGCGTCCCTCCGGTCGAGCCCAGCGCGCCGCACTTGATCAGCGCCTCGATCGCCGTCTTGTTGACCGCGCGCGCATCGACACGCTCGCAGAAGTCCCACAGCGAGGAGAAGTGTCCGCCTTCCTGCCGCGCTCGCTTGATCGCCTCGACAGCGAGGTGTCCGACGCCCTTCACAGCATCCAGGCCGAAGCGAATGTTGCCCTCCACGACAGCGAACTGGTGGTCTGAGAGGTTCACGTCCGGGGGCAGGATCTCGATCCCCATCTCCTCGCAGCGTGCAACGAAAAACGGAACCTTGTCCTTCGTCGACATGACCGAGGAGATCAATGCCGCCATGTACTCCGCGGGGTAGTTGGCTTTGAGCCAAGCCGTGCGATAGCCGATCAACCCGTAGCAGGCTGCGTGGGAGCGGTTGAACGAATAGTCGGCCGACTTCTCATTCGACGACCAGAGGAACTCGATCACGCCTTCGCTCGTGCCGCTCGCGCGGGCGCCGGCGACGAACTCCGGCTTCAGGGTCGCCATCGCCTCGCGATTCTTCTTGCCGATCGCCTTGCGCAAATCGTCCGCCTTGGCGCCCGAGAAGCCCGCGATCGTCTTCGCGATCTGCATCGACTGCTCCTGGTAGAGGATCACGCCCTTTGAGGACTCTAGGATCGCGCGCAGGCGCTCGTCGGCGTATGAGATCGACTCCGGATCACGCTTGCCGCGCGCATAGGTCGGGATCTGGTCCATTGCCCCCGGTCGGTACAGCGCGTTGAGCGCGACGATGTCCTCGAACTCCGTCGGGCAGACCTTCTTCAGCGCCTCGCGCATGCCCTCGGATTCGAACTGAAAGACGCCGACCGAAGCGCCCGAGGCGAGCATCTCGTAGGTCTTGGGGTCATCGAGCGGCAGTGTGCTCATGTCCGGTCTGGTTCCCGTGGAGCGCTCGATGATGTCGAGCGCGTCCTCGATCACGTCGAGGTTGCGCAGGCCGAGAAAGTCCATCTTGAGCAACCCGATCTCCTCGATCGGCTTCATCGAGAACTGGGTCACCGTGCGGTAGACGCGTTTGCCGTCCTCCGTGGTCCCTGTGTCGGCGAGCTGCAGCGGCACGATGTCGGTCAGCGGCCGGTCGGCGATCACCACCGCCGCAGCGTGAATCGAGGAGTTGCGCACGATGCCCTCGAGTCCCCGGGCGACGTCGATGATCTCGCGCGCCTTGGGGTCCTCGTCGTAGGCTGCCCGCAGCGTCTGCCCAGGCTGCAGGCAGTCGGCGAAAGACGGCGAGCGGCCCTGCTGAGGCTCGGGAATCAACTTTGACAAGCGATCGCCGACACCGTAGTCGTGCCCCAGCACCCGCGCCGCATCGCGGGTCGCCGCGCGCGGGAACATGCGTCCGAAGGTGACGATCTGCGCGACCGACTCGCGGCCGTACTTCTCCGTCACATATCGCATCACGCGCTCGCGCCCGCGCACCGAGAAGTCGATGTCGATGTCCGGCATCGACACGCGCTCAGGGTTCAGGAATCGCTCGAACAACAGGTCGTAGGCAATCGGGTCGACGTCAGTGATCTCGAGGCAGTAGGAGACGATCGACCCCGCGGCCGAGCCGCGCCCGGGCCCCACTGCAATGCCGTTCCCCTTGGCGTAGGCGACGAAGTCCCAGACGATCAAGAAATAGGAGTTGAAGCCCATGCGGTCGATCACCGCGAGCTCCATTTCGGCGCGCTCCAGGACGCCGGCCGGCACGGGATCGCCGTAGCGCGCTCGCAGACCCTGCTCGACGCGCTCGCGCAGGTACTCGCCGTCGGTGCGCCCGTCTGGCACCGGGTAGCAAGGGATCAGCTGGCGCCCCAGCGCGATCTCGACGTTGCAGCGCTCGGCGATCTCGAGCGTGCTCTCCAGTGCCTCCGGCCACTCAGCGAACGCGCTCGCCAGCTCGCTCGAATCCTTCAGATAGAACTCATTCGTCTCCAAGCGCATCTTCGGCTCCGCGAGCGTGCTCTTGGTCTGCACGCAGAGCAGCGCGGTGTGATGGTGGTGATCCTCGCGACGCAGGTAATGCACGTCCGCAGTGCCGACGAGCGGCCGGCCGAGCTCGCGCGCGAAGCGCACGATCTGCTCGTTGCAGCGGTCCTGTAGTGCGATGCCGTTCTTCTGCACCTCGAAGTAGACGTTGTCCGGGCCGATCGCGCCCATCAGCTCATCGATGTGCGCGCGAGCCTCGTCGAGCCGACCGTCGGCGATGCGCTGGCAGAAGCGCGACGCCAGGCAGCCCGTCAGCGCGATCACCCCGCCGCCATATTGCTCGATCTGGCTCATGTTGACGGTCGGCTTGCCTCGTTGCAGGCCTTCGAGAAACCCCGCCGAGCAGAGCTTGACGAGGTTGCGATAGCCCTCATCATCTGAGGCAAGCAACGTCAGGTGGTTGTGCTCGACGCGCGCCCCGGCGGCCGGCTCGCGCTGATCGGCGTAGTAAACCTCGCAACCGACGATCGGCTTCAGGCCATGCTTCGCGCAGGCCTTGTGGAGCTCGACGGCGCCGTTCATCACGCCGTGGTCGGTCAACCCGAGCGCCGGCTGCCCGAACGCGGCAGCTCGCTCCGCCAGCGCATCGATCTTGCACGCCCCGTCCAGCAGGGAGTACTCCGAATGGACGTGCAGGTGGCAGGCGGTGGGCGGACTCATAACGAGAAATGGATCGTAGGCTCCCGACCAGACGTCCCGCGCGCGAAGGCGGCGCAGTTTGGGAGATTTGCGCCGCGCAGGCGCCTAGGAGTTGCGCAGACGCCAGGCCATGCGCGACTGCAGTGACCACAGCTCGATGAAACCGGGCGAGGCTTCCTGGGCGAACAGGCCGCCCGACTCCCCGAACGAGGCCAGCGCCTGGTCGTAGATTGCATGCGGCGATGCTCGGGTCACAATCCGCGCCGAGCCCTTGAACAGCTTGACGCCGATCGTGCCGCTGACCTGCTCGTTGACTGAGCGCATGTAGGCATCGAGGTCTCCGCGCAGCGGCTCCCACCACAAGCCGGCGTAGACGAGGTAGGCCCATTGGCGATCCAAGCCGGCCTTGAACTGGTTTTGGTGGATCGTGCAAACAAGCCTCTCGAGCTCGGCATGAGCGGGAAGCACGATCGCAGCAGCCGGAACCTCGTAGATGTCGCGCACCTTCAGGCCGACGATGCGATCCTCGATGTGGTCCACGATCCCCACGCCGTGCCGCGCGCCGATCTCCCCCACGCGCTCGAGCAGCTCGACGAGCGCCAGCGCCTCGCCGTCAAGCGCAGTCGGGACGCCGCAATCAAACGTGATCGACACGGTCTGTGGCTCGTCGGGCGCCAGCTCCGGCCGCGCGCAGAGCTGAAAGACATCGTCCTCAGGGGCCCGGTCGAGCTCCTCGATCCAGCGACCTTCGGAGGAGCGGCCCCACAGGTTGTCGTCGATCGAGTAGGGCGCCGCTTCGGTTCCACCCTTGACCGGGATGCCGTGCTCACGCGCGTAGGCGATCTCTTCATCGCGCCCCATCTGCCACGATCGCACCGGTGCGATGACCCGCAGCTCGGGAGCCAGCGTGGCGATCGTCGCCTCGATCCGCACCTGATCGTTGCCCTTGCCTGTGCAGCCGTGGGCGATCGTGTCGCACCCAGCCGCACGGGCTTGCTCGACGGCGAGCTTGGCGATCAGCGGCCGGCCGAGCGCGGTGAACAACGGATAGCCGCCGCCATACAGCGCGTTGGCCTGGATCGCGGGTGCGATGAAATCGCGCGCGAACTGCTCGCGCGCATCGACCACGTGGCACTCCAGCGCCCCCAGCGCGAGTGCTTTGCCGCGCACGACGTCGTAGTCCTCGCCGGGCTGGCCGAGGTTCACGCATAGCGCCACCACTTCCGCTCCGTATTCGTCCTGAATCCACTTCAGCATCACGCTCGTGTCGAGCCCGCCGCTGTAGAGCAGCAGGACTCGATGGACGTCTTCGGGCTCGGCCTCGTAGCTCGCGGTGCGGGTCATGGCTGCGCGGAGAGCCTATCCGGCGCCACAGCGCGAAGCCCGTGCAAGCCGGCGCAGGCGAGCGTGTCAGGCCTCACGCAGCACGATCTCCAGTCGCTGCAGCGCGGCATCGCAGTCGCGCTCGTCGACTATCAGCGGCGGCAGCAGCCTCACCGTGACGGGCCCGGTCGCGTTTACGATCAGCCGCTGCTGCACCAAGGCCCGCCGCACCACCTCGACAGCATCGAGGTCGACGTCGAAGGCGATCATCAGGCCCCGCCCGCGCACGCTCAGCACGTGCGGCAGCTCCTCCAGCCCGGCCCGCAGGCGCTCGCCAAGCGAGCGCACACGCTCGAGCAGCCGCTCGTCGAGCAGCACATCCAGCGCGGCATGCGCCGCGGCGCAGACGACGGGTCCGCCGGGGAACGTCGAGCCGTGATCGCCTGGCTCGAACACGTCCGCGTAGCGCGGCCCGCAGATCAGCGCGCCGATCGGCAGGCCTGCACCCAACGCCTTGGCGCTCAGCAGCATGTCGGGCACGACGCCCCCAGGGTGCTGAAAGGCCCACGCCGCGCCGGTCCGCCCCAGTCCCGTTTGGATCTCGTCGAAGACCAGCGCCGCGCCGCTCTCGTCGCACACCTCGCGCGCTGCTCGCAGCAGCTCCGCCGACAGCACGTGCACCCCGGTCTCCCCCTGGATCGGCTCCAGCAGCACCGCGGCAACGTCCGGGCCCACGGCGGCGCGCAGCGAGTCAGCGTCGGCGGGTACGCTCGAGAAGCCGGGCACCAGTGGGGCGAACGGCGCCTGCTTTGATTCCTGGGGCGTGGCCGACAGCGCGCCGTAGGTGCGTCCGTGGAAGGCACCGTGGAGCGAAACGATGCGCCCGCCGCGACGCGCTTTGCGAGCGCATTTCAGCGCCGCCTCGACCGCCTCAGCGCCGGAGTTGACGAACAGCACGCGGCTGCCCGGGCCCAGCGAGCACTCGCTCAGGCGCTGCGCAAGCGAGCTCATCGGCTGCGTGTAGAAGAAGTTGCCGACGTGCAGCAGGCGGGCGGACTGCTCAGCGATCGCGCGCACGACCGCGGGGTGGGCGTGGCCGACGCTGGAAACCGAGATCCCGCTGAGAAAGTCGAGATACTCGTTGCCCGCAGAATCCCACAGCTTCGCTCCCGAGCCGCGCTCGAACTCGACCGGGAAACGCGCGTAGTTCGGCGTCAGGTAGGCGTCAGCAGCACGCGCGAGTTGATCGGCCCCGCCGATCATGATTCGGGCGAGATCTTCGTGCCGATGCCGTCGTCGGTAAACAGCTCCAAGAGCAGCGAGTGCGCCACGCGCCCGTCGATGATGTGCGCCGCGCCAACGCCGCCGTGCACGGCGTCGATGCAGGCCTGGAGCTTCGGGCGCATGCCGCCATCGACCGTGTCGAGCCCCTGCTCGACGGTCTCCGTCGTTGCCCGGCCGATCAGCGAGGAGGGATCGGCCACGTCGCCGAGCCAGCCGCGCACGTCGGTCAGGAAGATCACCTTGTGGGCAGACATCGCGTGGGCCACCGCGGCCGCCGCCTCGTCGGCGTTCACGTTGTAGGACTGGCCGGACGCGTCGGAGCCGACGGACGCAATGACCGGGATGTAGTCCTGTGCGATGTGGCGGATCACGCCGACATCAACGCGCTCGATTCCGCCGACAAAGCCGATGTCCTGTCCGCCGGGCGCGCCGCGCCGCTGGACGCGAAACAGCGCGCCATCGTCGCCGCACAGTCCGACTGCGGACTGGCCGTAGCGCCCCAGCCGCAGCACGATGTCCTTGTTGAGCTTGCCGACCAGGACCATCTTTGCGACCTCCACGGTGCTCGCATCCGAAACGCGCAGGCCGCCGACGAACTCGACAGGGAGGCTGAGCCGCTCCATGTAGCTGGTGATATCCGGGCCGCCACCGTGCACGACGATCGGGTTGATCCCGACATACTTCAGCAGCACGACATCGCGCGCGAATTCCTCGCGCAGCGCCGGATCGCTCATCGCCGCGCCGCCGTACTTGATCACGATCGTGCGGCCATGAAACTCCCGGATGTACGGCAGCGCCTCGAGCAGCGTTGCGACGTCGTGGGTGTCGCTGGTCCGATCCATCTAGCTCGTGTACTCCGCGTTGATCTTGACGTAGTCGTAGGACAGGTCGCTGAAGAACAGCTCACACTCAGCTCCGGAGCCGGGGAGATCGATCTCGTACTGCACCTCGGGCCCGTTGACGGTCGCACGCAGCGCGTCCTCATCGAAGCGGGTCGCGGCTCCGGCGGTGCAGACCGGCACCCCTTCGATCGCGATGTCGAACGCGAGCGGCGCACAGCCCGGCAGCGCGGCCCCGACCGCCTGTGCGATCCGGCCCCAGTTCGGATCGCCGCCGAACAGGGCGCTCTTGACCAGCGGGGAGTTCGCCACGGACCGCGCGACCCGCTCGACGGACGCCTCATCGCCGCCGCGGACGTGCACGCGTCCGATCCGCCGCGCGCCCTCGCCGTCGCGCACGATCAGCAGGGCCAGCCGGCGCAGCAGCGCGTCGAGCGCCTCACCGAAGCGCAGCTCGTCGGCGCTCTCAGGCTCGATCGCAACACCGCTCGCGCCGCTCGCCATCAGCACCACGGTGTCGTTCGTGGACAGCTGACCGTCCACGGAGATGCGATCGAACGAGCGTTTCACGCAAACGCCGAGCAGCAGGTCGGCGGTCTCGGCGGACATCTGTGCGTCGCACTCCACGAAGCACAGCAGGGTCGCGAAGCGCGGCGAGATCATGCCCGCTCCCTTGCACTGGGCACTGAGGCGCACGGTGCCGCTCGGCAGCTCGAGCTCGAGGTTGGCGTGCTTGTCGAGCGCATCGGTGGTGCGGATCGCGCGGGCGAAGTCGACCGCGCCGTCCTCCCGCAGCTCCTCCGCGGCGCCGCGCAGGCCGGCGACCACCCTGGCTCCGTCGAGCTGCACGCCGATCACGCCGGTTGACGCCACGGCGACGCGATCGGCGTCCACCCCCGCCAGCATCGCGCCCGCTCCCTGCATCCGCGCAGCCTCATCAAGCCCGCGCGAGCCGGTCGCGGCGTTGGCGTTGCCGGAGTTGGCGACGATCACCCTCAGCGCGTCGAGTCGGCAGCGCTGCTGGCAAACCAGCACCGGCGCGGCCAGCACACCCGACTGGCCGAACCGCGCGGCGGAGACGGTATCCGGGCCGGCAACGAGCAGCGCGAGATCGAGCGCCCCCTCGCCCTTTACGCCGCAGGCGACGCCGGACGCCTGAAAGCCGCTGGGCAGCGGAGCGTCGGCGGGCAGCTCGCGCGCGTGCTGAGGCAGCTCAGCCCACCTCACGAGAGACCCGTCCGCTCGTCGTAGCCCCACATCAGGTTCAGGTTCTGCACGGCTTGCGCCGAGGTCCCCTTCCAGAGGTTGTCGATCGAGCCGAACACAAACAGCTTGCCGGTGCGCTCGTCCGCCTTCGCATGGATCCTGCAGATGTTCGTGTCGCGCACCTCGCGCACCCCCGGGGGCGTGCTCGCGAGCTCGATGAACGGCTCGGCGGCGTACGCGTTCAGGTACAGCTCGTCGAGCTCCGCCTGCTCCACGGCACGCGTCGGCGTCACATAGCAGGACACGAGCTCGCCCTGGTCAAGCGGAAGCAGGTGCGGCGTGAACGCCGCGACGACGGGCGCGCCGAGCACGGCGAGCTCCTGGTCGATCTCGGGCATGTGCCGGTGCGCTCCGACCTTGTAGGCCGAGACGTTCTCATCGACAGAGACGAAATGCGTCGACTGATCGGCGGTGCGTCCGGAGCCCGAGACCCCGGTCTTGGCGTCGATCACAACGTCGCCCAGCAGCCCGGCGCGCGCGATCGGCGCGAGCGCCAGCAGCACGGCGGTCGGGTAACAGCCGGGACACGCGACGAGCTCGGCATCGGCGATTTGCTCGCGGTACAGCTCAGTCAGGCCGTAGACGGCGCGCCCGATCAACTCCGGGTGCGGGTGGGGCACGTACCACTGCTCGTAGGCGGCGACGTCGCGCAACCTGAAATCCGCAGACAGGTCGATCGTGCGCACACCACGTGCGAGGAGTTGGGCGGCCACCGGCGCTGCGGCTCCGTGCGGGTAGGCGACAATCGCGGCGTCGACCTCGATTCCAGCCAGGTCGAGCTCGCTCAGCTCGAGCGGAACGCGGTAGCGCGGGTAGAGGTCGTCGAGCCGGCGCACGAGTTCGCTGCGCGCGGTCACTGCAGCGAGCTCGAACCGCGGGTGGCGGTGAATCAGGTTCGCCGCGAGCGCGCCCGCGAACCCGGTTGCGCCGGCGACAAGCACACGTGGCTCAGACACGGAGCTCACCACCCAGCTGCTCGCTGGCGGCAGCGAGGATCGCAGCGCGGGCCTGCTGGACGTCCTCGTCGGTCAATGTGCGATCCGCGGCCCGGAACTCGAGGTGGAGCGCGAGCGACTTGCGTCCGCTGCCGATCTGCTCGCCGTGAAAGACGTCGAACACGCGGGCCTGCTCGAGCAGTGTGCCGCCGGCGGTGTGCACGCAGTCGAGCACCCGCTGCGCGGGCACCTCGTCTGCGAGCACGAGCGCGATGTCCTCATGCACCGAGGGGTAGGCAGTGATTTCGGTGTAGTGGCGCAGCGCTGGGGTCGCACCGGCGAGCTTGGCCATGTCGATCGCCCAGAACACCACCGGCTCGCCGTCGAGACTCCAACGGGCGGCGACGAGCGGGTGCACCTCGCCGATCACGCCGATCCGCTCGCCTGCCACAAGCACCGCGGCGCTGGCTCCGGGATGCAGGAAGGACCACGCTTGCGGCGCCAACTGCACCTCCAAGGGCCCGCATGCGGCGGCGAGCAGCGCCTTACCGAGAAAGAATTCCGCGCGCGGCGCTGGCGGACCCGACCAGGCGTCTGGGGCCAGCGCGCCGCGCAGCAGCACGCCGAGGGCGTGGTGCTCGCCTGCGCTAGCGCGGTATACGGTGCCGGACTCGAACAGCGCGACATCGCCGCGGCCGCGAGCGGCGTTGTGCGCCGCCGCGTCGAGCAGCGAGCCGACCAGTGTCGGGCGCATGATCGACGCCTCCTGCGACATCGGATTCTGGATCGCCACGATGTCGCGCAGCGGATCGTCGCCGGGCAGCCGCAGGCGCTCGGGCAGCTCTGGCGATGCAAAGCTCCAGCCGACGATCTCCTGCAGGCCCCGGCCGACCAGCGCATCCTCGGCACGGCGCCGGACCCGTTGTGCGTGCGACAGCCGACCCGCGGCGCCGCGGCGCGGGGGCAGCGTCGCCGGCAGCCGCTCCAGGCCGTCGATCCGCGCGACCTCCTCGATCAGGTCGACCTCGCGCGCGACATCCTCGCGCCGGAAGTGCGGCACGCCGACGCGCGGGCCGCAGGCGGCAAACCCGAGCGCGCCCAGGATCTCGCCGCAGCGCTCGCCGCTGACCTCGGCGCCGAGCAGCGCGCTCACGCGATCGGGGCGCAGCTCGATCACGGCGGGCGGCGGGCCGGGGCCGCCGACGTCGATCGTGCCGGATATCACGCGCGCGCCGCAGAGCTCACACAGCAGTCTTGTCGCGACAATCTGCGCCTCCATCGCGCTTTCGGGCGAGAGGCCCTTCTCGAACCGTCCCGAGGCTTCGCTTCGCAGACCGAGCGCCTGCGAGGTGCGCTGGATGTTCGCTCCAACCCACGAAGCCGCCTCGAGCAGCACCCGTGTCGTCGCGCCGGAGACCTCTGAGCGCGCGCCGCCCATGACACCCGCAATCGAGGTCGGGCCCGCGGCGTCCTCGATCAGCACCATCTCATCGTCGAGCTCGCGCCCCACGCCGTCGAGTGTCTCGACGATCTCGCCGGGCTTGGCGCGCCGCACGCGCAGCGCACCCCCCTCGACGCGCTCGAAATCAAACGCGTGGAGCGGCTGTCCACACAGCAGCATCACGTAGTTGGTGATGTCCACGACGTTGTTGATCGGGCGCTGGCCGGCAGCCGTGAGCCGCTGCTTCAGCCAAAGTGGGGAAGGCCCGACCGCGACGCCCTCGAACAGCCGCGCGGTGAACCGCGGGCACAGCTCGGGGCACGCCACCTCCACACTCGCGCCCGTCAGTTCTCCAAGTTCGCCGACCTCCTCGCTCCACGGCGCCGGCGCGAGCGGCGCCCCGGTGCTCGCGTGCAGCTCGCGGGCGATGCCGAACACGCCCAGGCAGTCGGGGCGGTTCGGCGTCACCTCGAACTCGATCACGTCGGTGCCAAAGTGGAGCGGCGCACCGGGCTCGAGCGATTGCTCGAGCACCATGATGCCTGCGTGGTCGACGCCGACGCCGACCTCGTCCTCAGCGAGGATCATGCCGTCGCTTGCCACGCCGCGCAGCTCGGTCGCCTCGAGCTTCGTGCCGTCAGCCATCACCGCGCCGGGGAGCGCAACCGCAACGGTCTGGCCCGCCGCGACGTTCGGCGCGCCGCAGACGATCTGCCGCGCCCGATCGGCCGCGACCTCGCACACGCGCAGCCGATCGGCATCCGGGTGCGGCGCGACCCCGAGCACCCGACCGACGACGAAGGCGCTGGCGGCGGGCTGCTCGGGTGGGCCGTGGCGGAACACGCGCTCGTCCTTGGTTCCGCTCATCGTCAGCCGCGCGGCGATCTGTGCCGTCGTCAGCTCTGACGGATCGCACAACGAGCGCAGCCATTCGAGCGGGACGAGCATCAGAATTGCTCCAGGAAACGCAGGTCGTTGTCCACCAGGAGCCGCAGGTCCGGCACGCCGTGCTTGAGCATCGCGATCCGCTCGACTCCGAGCCCGAACGCAAAGCCCTGCACGTGCTCAGGGTCGTAGCCGTGCTCGCGCACGCCGGCGAACACGTTCGGGTCGATCATCCCGGCGCCGAGCACCTCGAGCCACCCGGAGCCCTTGCACAGCGCGCAGCGCGAGCCGTCGGGCATGTGGCCGGCGGTGCACTGGAAGCAGGACACGTCGACCTCCACGCTCGGCTCCGTGAACGGAAAAAAGTGCGGGCGCAGCAGCACCTCTCGCTCGTCGCCGAAGATCGCCTGCGCAAACGCCAGCAGCGTGCCCTTGAGGTCAGCGAGCGTGACCCCCTCGTCGACCGCGAGGCCCTCGATCTGATGGAACTGCGGTGTGTGAGTGGCGTCGGAGTCGCGGCGGAACACGCGCCCCGGAGCGATCATGTACAGCGGCGGCGGCTGCGTCTCCATCGCGCGGATCTGAACCGGCGAGGTGTGCGTGCGCAGGAGCCGCGCCGCGTCGCCGGCGACGTAGAAGGTGTCGGTAAGCGCGCGCGCCGGGTGTGTCGGGGCGTGGTTGAGCGCGTCGAAGTTGTAGTGGACGGATTCGATTTCGGGGCCCTCGGCGATCGAGAAGCCGAGACCGAGGAAGACGTCCTCGATCTCGCGGCGGGTCTGCGTGATGAGGTGCAGCCTCCCGGGCGCCTGCATTGGGGCGCCGGGCAGCGTGACGTCGATCCTGTCGGCGAGCAGCTTGGCGTCGAGTTCCCGCGCGGCGAGCTCGCCTTCGCGCGCCGCGAGCAGTCCCTCGAGCTCCTGGCGAGCCTGGTTTGCCGCACGGCCGACCTGCGCGCGTTGTTGCGGCTCCAGCTGCACCACCCCGCGCAGCAGCTGCGGCAGCTCTGCCTTGCGGCCGAGGTAGCGAACGCGCAAGGCCTCCACCGCGCGTGTGTCGCCGGCTGCGGCGATCGCTTCGCTGGCCTCGCGCTTGATCTGCTCGATGTGCTCGCTCATGCGATCTCGACCCTAGCCATTTCGTACAGCGCAATCGTTGCGGCCATCGCGGCGTTGAGCGAGTCCCCGGCCGCCTGAGGGATCGAGCACACGCGCGCGCAGCTCGCGAGCAGCTCGACCGGCAGCCCTTCCCGCTCGGCACCGACGAGCAGCGTGGTCGGTCTGCTTGCGGGGCCGTGCAGGTGCTCCTGCGCCGCGGCGTGCAGGCCAACTCTCTCGCCGGGGAGGGCGTCCAGGGAGGGAGCCCGGGCCAGCGTGGCAGCGAAGATCGCCCCCATGCTCGCCCGCACGGCCTTCGGTCCATGGGGGTCCGCGCAGTCGGGCCCAAACGCCACGCAGCTCGCTCCAAAAGCCTGCGCAGAGCGGATGATCGTGCCCACGTTGCCGGGGTCGCGCACGCCGTGCAGGTACACGCACAGCGGGCCCTTGGGCCGCACCGCCCAGCGCTGCTCGTAGACTCCGATTGCGCGCGTGCCGGAGCCGAGCGTCGAGACCGCGGCGAGCAGCGCGGGGTCGACCTCGATGCAGTCCTCGCGCGGCGCCGGTGCAGCCCACAGGAGGGCTCGCGCGGGGCGCCCAGCAGCGTGTGCCGCGGACACGAGATCCTCGCCTTCGGCGACGAACAGGTTCTCGCGCGCGCGCGCCTGGCGCCTGGCAAGACGCCTGATGAGCTTGAGCTGCTGGTTGTCTGTAGAGGTGATCGTGGGCATAAAAAAGGGCGCCTCGCTGGGCGCCCGGGAGGTTTACTCGTCAGCTTCGCGCTGTCTAGGCAGCGGCAGCCGACGCCTCACGGGCGCTGTCGACAAATCGGCGGAACGTCTCGGGGTCGCGTACAGCGACATCGGCCAGCACCTTGCGGTCGAGCTCGATGCCGGCGAGCTGCATGCCGTGGATGAACTGCGAGTAGCTCATCCCGTTTTGGCGCGCCGCGGCATTGATCCGGGTCACCCAGAGGCGGCGGAAGTCGCGCTTGCGGTTGCGCCGGTCGCGGTAGGCGTAGGAGTCAGCCTTCATCAGCGCTTCCTTGGCCCGCTTGTAGTTCGAGTTTGCCTCGCCGCGAAAACCCTTCGTCCGCTCGAGCGTCGCGCGGCGCTTCTTCTTGGCGTTGACGGAGCGCTTGACGCGGGTCACGAGCCCGGCCTCAGCAGCTTCTTGACCCGCGGCGTATCGGCCTTGGAGAGCATCGCGGGCTGGCCGAGCGTACGCTTGCGCTTGGGCGACTTCTTCTCGAGAATGTGGCTCGTGAAGGGGTGCCGACCCTTCACCTTCCCCGAGGCGGTCAGCTTGAAGCGCTTCTTGGCGCCGGAATGAGACTTCATCTTGGGCATCGCGAGCGGGGGATTATGGCAGAGCGGGCGGCCGGGAGCTAGGCTGCGATCGGACCGGAGCGACAAAGTTGCCGGCGCTCGAGCTCACGGACGGCACGGTCATCATGCATTCCCGCGCGATTCTTGCCTGGATCCGCCGCCAGCCCTAGGTACTGACGCGCTCGCCGGCCGGCGCGGCCCGCATCGAATCGCCGCGGCGAAGATGCTCGCTTTGGGGATCCTGGAGGTGGCGGGAGAGGGCAAGGGCGACCCCTGCGAGGACGATCAGCGCGGCGCCGTAGACATCAGCCGTCGCGTGTAGCCCGAACTGTCCAGCCGCGGCGCCGGCGGCGACTGCCGGCAGGCTGAACGCGAGGTAGGAGACGGCGAGGATCGAGGACACCAGGGCGGCCTTCTGGTTCTCTGGAGCGCGGTTTGAGAGCGCGCGAAAGGTGCCGGCAAAGGCGGGCCCGAACCCCAGCCCCGCGACGGCCGCTCCCGCAAGGAACACCGCGAGCGAATCCTCAGACAGACCGAATAAGGCAAGTGCGACGCCGAGGCTGAGCGCCACGAGACCACCGCGTGCCGTGGACCGGGCATGCGCGTCGCGCAGCCTGATCGACGCGAGCGTGCTGACTCCGGCCATGATGAAGATCGCCAGAGCGCCAACCGTGTGGCTCCTCGCGCCGAGCACGGTAGCTGTCAGCGACGGCCCTAGCGAAAGAACGAATCCGCCGAGCGCCCACGTCGCTGTCAGGCACGGGATCGAGGCGATGAAGGCGCCGCGCAACGCGCTCGGGACAGCGATGCGGGGACGCAGCACATGCAACCACGGCCCGTTGCGCTGAACCGTTTCGGGGACTGCGGTCGCGATCACCCCCGCAACCGCGAACGCGCCGAGCAGGAGCCAGTACACGAGGCGAGTCGGATCGGGTCCGTACTCGACGAGCAGACCGGCACCGAGCGCGCCGACGGCGAGTCCTCCCATCGGCGCGGCAACGCCGAGCAGGGCTCCGAGCCGCGGACTGTGATCGGGTTGGAGGTCGAGCAGGGCCGCGCTGATCGCACCCATCGCAAGTCCCGTCCCAACGCCCTGCAAAGCCCGGGCGGCGAACAGCCAGGCGACGCCGCGCGCCTCGGCGAAAGCCAGCATCCCCACCATCTCGATCCCGAGCGCCAGCAGCAGGACGGAGCGCCGACCAACGTGATCGGAAACCGATCCCGCGATCACCAGCGTCGTCAGCAGCGCCAGCGCGTAGATCGCGAAAACGCTGGTCAGCGTGATCTCCGAGAATCCCCACCTGGCCTGATAGACGATGTACAGCGGCGAGGGTGCGCTCGAGGCGAACAGCAACAGAGCAAGGGTGGCGGCGAGGAACCAAAAGGCCGCGCTGCGACCGAGTTTGGCCTGAGCTGAAAAGCGGACGGCTGATGCGGCGGCTGATCGGGACAAGAGGCGTACTCCGTTGCCAGGCGGGATCGAAATCACTTTGTACGAGAGTCATCGTACCAATGTGGCATGATGGGCTCATGGCGCTCGATCACCCCGCCACGGAAGAGCTCGAGCTGGCAGCCGTCCTTCACGCGCTCAGCGACCCGCAGCGACTGCACGTCGTCCGGGCTCTGGCCGAGAGCCCGACCCCTCGCAGCTGCGGCAGCTTCGGCCTGTCAGTCACGAAGTCAACCGCAACCCACCACTTCCGCGTGCTCCGCGAAGCGGGAGTGATCGAGCAGCGCGAGGAAGGCACGGCCCGCTTGACGGCCCTGCGCCGGAGCGCCATCGACGAGCGCTTTCCGGGTCTGCTCGACGCGGTTCTTGGCGGCGCGCGAGCAGACCGTGCTGCTAGGGCAGCCGGCTAATCCGGCTCGGTCGCCGGCGTCATCGCCCCTGCCCCACCCGCTGCGCGGCGCAGCAGCCCGGGCGCGAGCACGCGCAGGATCACCGCCAGCCGGTACGGCTTTGGCACGTAGCGTTCGGCGACGCCGCCGGGGCCAGCTTCAACGATCGCCTCGGCGACCTTCTCGGGGGTCGACACGAGCCGGCGGGTGAGCCGGCGCTCGACGAGCTCTCGCTGGGGGAAGCCCTCGGTGGCGACGAACCCCGGCAGGACAAGCCCGACGTGCACGCCGTGCGCGCGCTCCTCGAGGTGCAACGCCTCGCTCCAGCCGCAGAGCGCAAACTTGCTCGCCGAATAGGCGCCTGAGTTCGCGCGCGACACTCGCCCGGCGACGCTTGCGACGTTGACGATCGAGCTCGGCGCCGCGGCGCGCAGCAGCGGCAGCAGCGCCTCGGTCAAGCGCAGCGTCGCGTCGAAGTTGAGGCGCATGTGACGCTCCACGTTCGCCCAGCCCGCCTCGGCAAACCTTCCGCGCCACGCCGCGCCGGCATTGTTGACGAGCAGGTCAAGGCGGCCATCGTGCTCGCGCCGCAGATGCTCGGCCACCGACGCGGGCGCGTCGGGGTCGGTCAGGTCGATTGCGATGTGCGAGGCGCTCGGCAGCTCCGCGGCGAGCTCGCGTAGCCTGTCCTCCCGGCGCGCCACGACGATCACGTGAGTTCCTGGCTCGCGCGCGAGCCGCCGTGCCCCGGCGGCGCCGACGCCGCTCGAGGCCCCGGTGACCAACGCGAGCATTCCGTCTGCCCCGCTACCGCTCGCGCGGCGCTTCGAGCGCGGGCTTGACGGACCGCGAGCGCGCGTTGCCCTCGGGCTCGGCGATCTCCGATTCCGGCAGCGCGTCCGCGGCGGGAGGTGGCTTCGGCTTGGCCTGAGGCGCCCGCGGCGGCGCCTTCGTGGCCGGCGGCGGGGCCTCTTCGACGGTCGTCTGCGCTTCGGGTCCCGTCGACGCGGCCTCGTGATCGGGCTCCGCCTCACCCCCTGCGCCGTTGGCCAGCCCATCCAGCAGTCCTGCCAGCACGGCCTTGGAGGGCCCCAGCATCATCGTCATGTTGCGCCCGTCCTGGATCGGTCGCTGCTCGACCTGCGCGAGCTCGGCGAGTTCCTCGGCGAGACGGTCGAGGATCATCACACCGCGCTCGGGGTGGGTCACCTCGCGCCCGCGGAACATGATCGTGACCTTGACCTTGTCCTTGTGGCGGAGGAAGCGCTCGACGTGGCCCTTCTTGGTGTCGTAGTCGTGCTGGGCGATCTTGGGACGGAACTTGATCTCGCGGATCGTTATCTGTTGCTGATGCTTCTTGGCCTGCTTGACCTTCTGTGCCTGCTCGTACTTGTACTTGGAGTAGTCGAGCACGCGGCAGACGGGCGGGCGGGCCTCGGGGGCGACCTCGACGAGATCGAGGTCGCGCTCCTGCGCGTAGAGCAGCGCCTCAGCGGTGGTCAGCACGCCGATCTGCGAGCCGTCGTCGCCGATCAAACGCACCTCGGGCACGCGGATGCGCTCGTTCGTGCGAGTGTTGTCCCGCTCGGGCATGCGCCGGTCCAACCTGCGAGGGACCGGCATCAGCGCGTACTCCGCTGTTGCGCTTGGAGCGTCGTGCGACGGAGCACTAAATCTGGGCTGCGAGCGTCACGCGGAATGCGTGCGCCGCGGGGTGGCGGAATTCACTTGGATCAAGGCGGGCGAGTATAGCGGTCGCCGAGGGGTCTGTCTGCACCACGCCGCCCAGCGCTCGCTCCGTGGCCGCGCCGCTGCTAGCTTGGCTCCGCTCCGCGAGCACCCGGCCGCCCGCGCCTGCCCGGCCACCGCGCCGCCGGTGGGGCCCGACGCGGGTCGAGGCAGCGACCTACAGCGATGAGATCCTTATCCCGTCACCGCAGCCGCGCCCCCGGCGGCGCCCAACTCGCGCTCGGGGCAGCGTGCTGCGTGCTGTTGAGCCTGCTCCCCGGCGGCGGAGCTGGCGCGGCGAGCGCGGCGAGCGTTGGCTCGCTCAGCTCGAGCCTGCACCGCCACCAGGCACGCTCTCAGGCGCTGGCCACGAGCGTGCGGGGGCTGTCGCGATTGATTGCACGGCTCGACTCCCAGGTCGCGCTGATTGGTGAGCGCGAGGCGGCGATCTCAGCTGAGCTGGCACACGACCGCACAACCCTTGCGGGTGTGCAGGTCGGCGCCGCGCACCAGCGCCGGCTGGTGATCGCCGAGCGCGGCCGTCTGGCGTTCGCGCGCGCCGCGCTGGCGCGCCAGCTGCGCAGCGGCTACGAGAGCGACCCGCCGGACGTCGTCAGCGTGGTGCTCGACTCGCACGGGTTCGGGGATCTGCTGGATCGGCTCGACTTCCTGCGCCTCGCCGAGCAACGCCAGCAACTGTCGATCACCGGGGCACGCCGTGCCAAGCTGGCCGCCGACGCCGCGGCCCGAACGCTCGGCGTGCTCGAGCAGCGAGATCGCGCCGCGGCAACCGCGACAGCCGCTCGAGCAAGCGCGGTTGCGGCGATCGCGCAGCTGCTCGCCGGACGCCAAGCCGCGCTTCACAGCGCCCGCTCCGCCCGCCTGCTCGCGCTGCGCTCGAACGATACGCAGAGCCACAGCTTGTCCCGCGCGCTCGCGCGGCTGCAAGCTCAGGAGCGCCGCAACGCATCTGCGTTGGGGGGTTTGGCAACTGGACCGTGGGCGATCCCCGCGGCGATCGTGACCTGCGAGTCAGGCGGACAGAACCTGCCGCCAAACGCCGCAGGGGCGTCGGGCTACTACCAGTTCCTGCCGAGCACCTGGAGGGGCCTCGGTGGCAGCACACCCGCCGCCTATCTGGCGAGCCGCGCCGAGCAGGATCGCCTCGCCGCCAAGCTGTGGGACGGTGGCCGCGGCGCCTCGAACTGGGTCTGCGCCGGCATCGTCGGTATCCGCGGCTAAACGGATGGCGTCGCCTCGAGCACGCGGGCCGCGAGCTCGTCAACGCTGACCGCGCCGCTGTCGGCGCCGCCATGCTCTCGCAGCGACAGCCGCCCGCTCTCGGCCTCGCGCTCGCCGAGCACGAGCATGAACGGGACCTTGCGCAGCTCAGCGTCGCGGATCTTGCGCCCGACCGACTCCGTGCGCGAATCGATCTCGGCCCGCACCCCGGCGCCGCGCAGATCATCCAGGGCCATCGCCGCGGCGTCGTTGAAGCGATCTGCGATCGGCAACACGATTGCCTGCACGGGAGCGAGCCAGATCGGAAACTCTCCCGCATAGTGCTCGATCAGAATGCCGATAAAACGCTCGAACGAGCCGAACAGCGCACGATGGATCATCACCGGCCGATGCTCGGCATTGTCAGCTCCGGTGTAGCTCAGCTCGAAGCGCTCGGGCATCCCGTAGTCCAGCTGCACCGTCCCGAGCTGCCACGAGCGGCCGAGCGAGTCCCTGATGTGGAAGTCGATCTTCGGCCCGTAGAACGCCCCGTCACCGTCGTTTACGGCGTACGCCAGCCCGCGCTCGTCAAGCACGGCGCGCAGCGTGCCCTCCGCCCGATCCCACAGCGCGTCGTCGCCGATCCGCTGCTCCGGTCGAGTGGACAGCTCCAGTTCGGGCTCGAAGCCGAACAGGCGCATCACGTCGAAGCCAAAGTCCAGGCACGCCGCGACCTCCGCCCTGACCTGCTCCTCGGTGCAGAAGATGTGCGCGTCGTCCTGCACGAAGTGGCGCACGCGCAGCAGTCCGTGGAGCGTGCCCGACGGCTCGTCGCGATGCAGTGCCCCCGGCTCTGAGTAGCGCACCGGCAGATCGCGATAGGAGCGCCGCTGGGAGGCGAACATCGTTGCGTGCCCCGGGCAGTTCATCGACTTCAGCCCCATCGGGCGATCCTCGGACTGGGTGACGAACATGTTCTCGCGGTACTTGCCCCAGTGTCCCGAGGTCTTCCACAGCTCAGCGTCGAACAGCAGCGGTGTCTTGACCTCGCTGTAGCCGCGCGCGAGCGCCATCCGGCGCGAGAGCGAGAGCAGGATGTTCCACAGCGTGGTTCCGTGCGGCAGCCAGAACGCCGAGCCCGGAGAAAGCTCAGAGAAGTAGAACAGCTCGAGTTCGCGCCCGAGCTTGCGATGGTCGCGCGCGCGCGCCTGCTCGAGCATCTCCAGGTGATGCTCGAGCTCCTGCTTGGAATGAAATGCGGTCCCATAGATCCGCGTCAGCATCGTGCGGGTCGAGTCCCCACGCCAGTAGGCGCCGGCAACTGACTGGAGCTTGAACGCCTTCACTGAAGCGGTGCTCGGCGCGTGCGGTCCGCGGCAGAGGTCGGTGAATGGCCCATTGGTATAGAGCGACACCGATTCGACGCCGGCTTCAGAGACGAGATCGTCGATGAGTTCAACCTTGTAGCTCTGCCCTTCGGCGCTGAAGCGCTCCCGCGCCTCCTGCGGCGTTGACTCCCGGCGCACGAACGGCTCTTGCGCGCCGACGTGCGCGTGCATCGCACGCTCGATCGCTGCGAGCTCGGCGTCAGAGACCGTGACGCCTGGCGGAAACTCGAAGTCGTAGTAGAAGCCCTGCTCGATCGGTGGGCCGATCGAGATCTTTGTCGCCGGATAGAGCTCCAGCACCGCAGCGGCAAGCACGTGCGCGGCGTCGTGGCGGATCAGCGCCAGTGCCGACTCACTGCGCTTCGTGACGATCGCAATCTCGGCCTTGTCCGGCAACTCGCGGGCGAGGTCGCGCAGCTCGCCATTGACCTCGATTGCAAGCGCTGCGCGTGCCAGGCCAGGGCCGATTGCCGCCGCGGCGTCCGCGCCCGTCGCGCCGTCGGTCAGTTCGAGCCATTTGCCATCGGGGAGCACGACGTTCATCGCGGGGGCGATGCTATTGGGCGCAGCGGAGGATCAGCCCGCGGGCAGCCAGAGCGCGTCGCTCGCGAGCGATGTGCGACGCACCTCGCCCGCGGCCACGAGATCGATCAGCTCTGCCTCGGCCTGGCGGCGATTCACCGCGGCGAGGTTCTCGCGCAGGATCTCGGCAACCTCCTGCGTCGTCAGCCCCGACGGATACAGCTCGAGCGCGGCCAGCGGGCTCTCTGGCGGCGGATGGCGTTCGAGCGACGGGTCGAGATTGGCAATCAGTACATCGTAAGCTTCGATCGGCTGAAAGCCTCCAGCCTCGAGTTGCTGCCCGTCGGCGGCCTGGAAGATCACCGACGGCGCGGTGTAGCGCACCGGCCCGTCGCTCGTCGCGGCCTTGCCCTGAAACTCCGTTGGGCTGCCCGCCGCGCTTCGGGTGCGCGCGAGATCGTCTTGGTAGGCCGCTTCTACCTGCGGCGAGTCGAGGGCGTCGATCAGCTCGCGCGGGTCTTCGCCGAGGGCTGCGGCGAGCGTTGAGTAGAGCACCGCGTCCTCGTCGAGCAGCGCGTCGCTCGTGAACCACGCGAACTGCAGCGCGCGGAGCACCTGCCATTCGCTCCCGGGCCGCTGCAGCCGTGCGGCGACGATTGCGCGGCACGCGCGGCCAGTGGCGAGCAGTCGGGCGCGCAGCTGCGCCGCGAATGGCATCCCGAAGCGTTCGCGGAACACCCCGTAGTGCCGCGCGTGGCACGCGGGGGTGTACCCCCGCTCCTCGTATTGCTTGGCGGCCTCGGCGAGCCCAACCGTGCAGAGTTCCCAGTCAAGCCCTTCGCGATAGCGCCAGCGCAGCACTGCGAGCGCGGGACTCGCGGAGTAGGCCCACGGACAACCCGGGTCGGTGAACAGCGTGGCCTTGATCGACATCGCGCTGCGAGAGTACCGCTCGCGGCTCGGGTACCTTTGCTGGATGGAATCGCTCCGCGGCAAGCTGCTGCTGGCCTCACCCGCGCTGCTTGACCCGAACTTTCGCCGCGCGGTGGTGCTGATCGGCCCGCACGACCAGCAGGGAGCCCTCGGACTCGTGCTCAACCGCCCGTCGGAGGTGCACGTGCGCGACGTCGTCGGAGATCTTGGTCCGCTGTCGGGCGAAGCCGACCGGCTGTTCGTCGGCGGCCCGGTTGCGCCCGGCGCAGTCGTGGTGCTCGCGGAGTTCAGCGATCCCTCGCTTGCGGCGATGAGCATCATTGGCGATATCGGGCTGCCGAGCATGAGCGCCGATCCTGAGCGGCTCGCCGCCGGCGTTCGCCGCTCGCGCTGCTTTGCGGGCCATGCCGGTTGGGGCGCGGGGCAACTCGACGCTGAGCTCGCCGAGGAGTCGTGGCTCGTCGAGCCGCTGATCGCCTCGGACTTGTGGCTCGACCCTGACCAGGACCTCTGGGGGACGCTGATGCTCCGCCGCGGCGGTGAGTACGCGCTGCTGGCGCGGATGCCGATGGATCCGACGCTCAACTGAGCTGCGGCGGCTGCGCGGGCTGGAAGCGCAGGACGAACTCCGC
>JBPCQX010000167.1:0-4641 GCA_050997675.1 Solirubrobacteraceae bacterium | reverse complement strand
GCGGGGCGATCAGCGCCGGGCGGCTCGGCATCGGGCTCGCGGACTGAAGCCGCCGAGCGGTCGCTCGTGACGGCCGGGGGCAGCCAGACGCTGGCGCCGGTCTCGTCCTCGTGGACCGGGGCCTCTGACCCGTTCCCAGTGACGGCCGGCAGCAGCCAGACGCTGGCGCGGTCCTCGCGCTCGGGGACCGGGGTCTCTGACCCGTTCCCAGCGGCAGCTGGGGGAAGCCAGACGCTGACGCGGGTCTCGCGCGGACGCGACTCGCGACTCCGATCTGGGGCTGGCTCAGCGCGCTGAAGTTCGCTCGGGATCCAGCGGCTCACATCCGAGGCCGGTGCGGCGGGTGCCTCTGGCGCACGGGGGTTCTCTCGGTCAAGCGCCGGCCGTGCGGGCCGCTCCACTGGGTCCCGACCGCGCGCCGGCTGCGATCGCAGCAACGCCGGCGGTTCTGGAACCGCGCCGCGCCCCAGCCCCAATCGCCGGCGCAACTGCGCCACCCGCTTCTTGGCCACGAGCCTAGGATAGACCAGGGACCGGCGTCTACCACCCCGTTGTGCCGACGATGGCCGCGCTCAGTGGGTTTCCAGGCGCATGGGGAGGGTCTAAGCCTGAATCCACCGATCGGCCGGGTCGGTGAGGTGGATTTGGCGGATCGGCGGGGGTGACCGGTTGGGGCGGGCTCCGGGGGGCGCGTTTCGGTGTTGATCGCGGTGTCGATGCTTCTTCGGGCGTGTGTCGGTGCGGTTTTCGACGCCGGTGATCGAGCCGGTGTCGGCGGTGGGCTCGTTGATGCTGATGATGGCGGGAGCGGGTCAGGTCCGGGCAGGGAGGGCGCGGATCGCGTTCAAGACGGTGGTGAAGTCGATCTGCCAGGGCCAGCGGGCGGGCATCCGCAGTGTCCATTGTCGGCTGGTGCGGGTCAGGCGGCCGGGGATGCGCAGGAGGTGGCGGCGGCGGCCGGCGGCGGTCTGGACTGGCCGGTCGGGCAGCCCGATCAGGGTGCTCCAGCGTCCGAGGTTGTGCGCGAGGGCGGCGATCACGGTCCCGGCGCTGTTGGCGTGCATCTGCCCGGAGGGGAAGTGCGCGAGCGCCTGGTCTTTGAGATCGCGGATCGCGAGCTCGATCGTGGCGTGGTCGCGGTGATCGATATCAGCGATCAGGGTTGGGACGGTGCGGTTGGTCGCGAAGCAGTGGTGGCGCCAGTCGGGGAACAGCTCGGCCTGCGCACCGATCAGGCGGGTGCGCCTGACGATCAGTCGCCAGTCCCCGAGCGTGGTCTCAGCGATCTGCGCCTGCCCGGTGTCGGGGTAGTCGGCGCTCGTGACCCAGTCGGTCTCCGGGATCTGGGCGATCAGCGCCCGGATCGTCTTTGACTGCTTGACGGCGATCGAGAACTCCACCCCGCGCGCGTCCAGGTCGCGCATCAGCTTGTGGTTCTCAAACCCCGAGTCGGCGCGGATCACGATCGTGCCGGCGTGCCCCGCGCGGCGGACCCGGGCCAGCAGCTCATCCACGAACCGGCTCGCGCCGCGCTGGGTGTTGGCCTTGCCCTTGCGGTTGCGGATGTGCAGCACCTCCCCGGTGTCAGAGCGGACCGCCGCGATCGGGTGATAGCCGAGCTGGCGGGTGTACCCATAGCTTGCGCCCTGCTTCTGCTCGCCGTGAACCTCGCCGATGAAGCTGTCCACATCGATCACCAACGGCCCGTCCCCCGGCCCGGCGCCGGCCTCCCACGCGCGCGCGAGCGTGACGTCCAGGACATGATCGAGCTGGCGAACGTGCCCGAAGGTGAACGCGCGCAAGAACGTCCCCAGCGTCGAGGGCGCCATCACCCGGTGGCCCAGGATCAGGCTGGTCGACCCGGCCCGCAGCACGTCCATCTCATCGACGCTGTCGGCCCCGGCGAGCATTCCGTGGACCAAGCTCATCACCTTGCGCCCGGGCAGCGCCGCCCCAGCCACCCGGTATCCCAGCCACACCGACTCGTTGACCAACTCCTCGATCCCGAGCCGCTCCGCCAGCGTCGCGGTCAACAACAGCCCGGCGTCGCTGATCAGCCGCTCCTCGTCGAACACAACCCGCACCGAATCAAGGCTGGCTGGGCCGGCCAGAACGTCCGCTGCGTCATGCACCATATGGGTGACCTCCTGGTGCAGGCCCGCCGTCGCCGCATACGACAGCTTTCTGCCTGCTCAGGAGGTCATTTAAGTAAGCGTTCAGTCCGTGGGGCTCAGGTGAGCGCGGGGAATGGATCGCCGCGGTTGTGGGCGGTGATCAGTTCGCTGAGATAGGTGAACAGCGAGCGGTGTTGCAGACGGCAGGTCGCGGCGGCCGAGAGAGCGCGTTCGGCGAATCGCTCGCCGGTGTCGCTTTGGGTGCCGAGCGAGAGTTTTCGGTGGATGACCGGGCCGCGGAGCGCGCGTTCGGCGGGGTTGTTGGTCGGCTCGGTCGCGTCGACCGTGGTGAAGGTCCACAGCGCGGGCCAGACCTTGAGCAGGTTGTTGGCGAACCGCCGGTGTGAGCGGGTGCGCCGGCTCTTGGGGCTGGCGTCTTGGAGCAGCTGGCGTAGTTCGGTTTGGATCGGCGCGATCTCGGTCTGGAGCCGGTCGCGGTCGTGGTGCTCGTGCTGGTAGCTGCGCCATGCGGCGAATACTCGGCCGGTGAGCTTGAGGCCGTGTGCGCCGAAGGTCTTCTGCTCGGCGAGCCCGTCGGCGTGGCGGCGGAAGTCGCGCTGTAGGTGCGACCAGCAGACTTGGCGCTGGTGGGGGTCGAGATGGCTGTAGCCGTTCCAGCGGTCAGAGACCACGATCCCGGGGTACGTGGTGCCGATCAGCGCGTCGAATTGCTCGCGGTTGCAGTGGCCGGCGATCTGTAAGAACGTCGCCCGGGGTGGTCGCGGTCCACAACGCCCGACCTTCACCGCTGGTTCGCCAGCCGGTCTCATCGACGTGCACCGCGCCCTGGTCCAGCACCCAGTCCTGTAATTGCAGGTGCGGGCCCGCGAGCGCGTCTGACGCGCGCTGGCAGATCGCGTCCACGGCGCCCGAGCAGAGCGTGACGCCGAACAGCTCGCGGGCGAGCTCTGAGATCCCGCGCCGGGAGATCCGATGCCGGGCAGTCAACGTCACCACCGCCGCCTGAAGCCTGGGCCCGAACGCGGAACCGCCGATCCGCTTGGGCAACCGGGCGCTGGTCCGCGCGCGACACCCCGGGCAGCGCAACTGGTGGGTGTGATGCTCGCACACGATCACGCTGATCGGCGGCAGCTCGCAGACCTGGTGGCGACCGAACCGCCCGCCCGGCCGGCGCTGCCCATCATCAAACCGACGTCCGCAGCCGCCGCACGCATCCGGATAGTGATCGACGATCTCATCCACCCCATCCTCAGGCCGCAGCTCACGACCCGCACCGCGATGCCCCGGCTGCCCACCAGCCTGGCGGCGCTCACCCTCTGAGCGCATCAACTCCTTGGCCTTCGCGCGCGCCTCCGCCCGCCGTTGCGCCCGCGTCTTCGGTGGATCCATCGACGGCGGCTTGGAACTCGTACGCGAGTCCTGACGCGCCTGCTCCTCAAGCCGCTTCAGACGATCCTCGTGCTGAGTGACCCTGTCGGCAAGATCGAGAATGAACTCGACACACGCCTCACGCCCTGAGTCATAGATCACTTCCGCCTCGACGCGGTCCATGCCTGCAAGATTCGCTGCACCAAGCAGGAATCCCTGCCCCAGGCCCCGACGACTGAACGGTTACTCATTTAAGAGTCACCACCGGACGGACCCTGCCCGGCACGCGGTGAATCCAGGCTAAGCTTAGAGTTCGATTCGGCCTCGAGGTACTTGTACCCGTGCGCCTCATCGACGATCACGTAGTCAAACCCGGTCTGCTCGAAGGTCACCCCGGTGTCCTTCCCTGAGTCGCGCAGCCGCTTGATCCGCTCCGCAGCCCGGGCCACCGCCTTCCCGAAGCGCTTAACCGTCAGCCGGCTGCCCGGGTTATGAGCAGGCGGCTATCTCGCCTCCATGCATGCTCGGCGGATCGCGCTGAACGACCCCGAGGGGACCAGGAACCCCCGGACCTACCCGTGCGAGCCCGCCCGACGGTTCCGCGCGGGCTTGCACGTCCCGACTGCTCGGTGCGACCATGATCGTTGCCGCAGCCGCAGAAGCTCGCATGAACTCACAGATTGCGTGTGGTCCGCGCCATCCGGCAATCAGGTGCGAGCCCGATCTGACGGCGCGCTCGTCCCACCTTCGTTGACGAGCGGTGGCAAGTGTGTCCACATTCGTGTCCACCTCGCCGTCGCAGGCCGCCCGTGTCACGGCCCGTAGCATGCGGCGACACGCGGAATCATAATCCGCGTGTCGGGGGTTCGAGTCCTTCCTCCGGCATCCAGTGAATTCTGACAGACCGCGCCCTTGCGCGCATCCATTGCCTTCCGGTAGGTGCCCAACGATCCCCTACAAACGTCAACGGCGCTGACACTCCTGTCCATATTCCTGTCCACATTTAAGCGTCTAGACCGCCTACCTCGGCGGCGAGGTACGCCTCGAGTTTGGCGCGCTCGGTCGTGCCTCTTGGGACTGGAAGATTCTTGATGTCGCGAACAGTTGTGGCAAGGTCTGCGTGGCCGAGATACTCCTG
>JBPCQX010000161.1:0-5595 GCA_050997675.1 Solirubrobacteraceae bacterium | reverse complement strand
CCAGTTACCAACGTAAATTGTGCGGGACTCCTCCCGGGGGGGGGCGGGAGCGTCCACCCACTTCCTGGCCTCGGTCCCAGCCGACTCCGCCGTCGTCTTTTCCGCCGGCGGCTGCTACGCGCAGGCTTCGCCGATTGAGCTGAGTGACCGCTCGCGCCTAGTGATCGACGGGCGTGGTGCGCGCTTTGTCAAGACCAGCGATTCTGTTCGCGGCGAAGGCTTCTCGAACGCCAAGCCGAACCTCCGAATCACAGGAGGAGATCATCTGACGGTACAGAACGTGATGATTTCCGGGACTTTCTCCGATGCGCCGAACTCACCCAATCAGTTCGACGCCGGCGTCGCGATCCTCGGGGCACGAGGGGTGCTGCTGAAGAATCTCAGCGTCGCCTCGGTTGACGGCGACCTCGTCACCATCGGCCCTGACACGCGCTCCGCAGTTCCGCTTGCGGCAGCCCCACCTGCGCAGGACGTCACGATCGAGGCTCTGCGCGGCGTACACGCGGCGCGTCAAGGCGTCGCGTTCACGTCGACGATCGGTGCCCGAGTCTCGCAGTCGCAGATCGTAGACGTGCAGAATGCGATCGACCTTGAACCCGATGTGCCGGGCGAGCCGGTGCGCAGCATTCGCATCGACGACAACCAGTTCGGGCGGATCAATTACGCGGCGATCGTCGCGATCCCCGGGGCATCTCCAGCTGTCGGCGACGTGTCGCTTTCGCGCAACCGCATGACTGCTCTGCCGAAGGCCTGTTACCCGGCAATCGCGATTGGGGGTGACTCGGCGGCGCCTTCGCCGCTGGCTAAGGTTGGCTACGTGGCTTACGCAAACAGTCTCCTGAGCCGGGGCGATGGCATCCTCTTCAACGGTGTGAGCGCTGGTTCGATTACTGCTAACACGATCAGGACCACCGTTGGCCGCGGTCACTGCTCGCGAGTTCCGATCCGTTCAGTCGGCTCGAACGTCACCGTGCAGGGCAACGTCACTTCAGGGTTCTGATTAGAGCATCGTCCGGCCAAGCGCGTCTATGTGTTTTCGGCTGCACCGGTGATCGGGTCGGCGGGCGGCTGCGGCGATGGTGGGCGCTCGAGCGATCTCATCCAGCGCTCGAGTGTCAACAGCAGCCACAGCGTTCCTGAGTGCTCAGCCGTGCCGGCACGCTGCGCGGTCCAGAGGCGCCGCAGCTGAGCGGGATCGATCACCTCAAGGCAGCGGGCGTCCGAGGCCAGCATTTCATCCTCAAACATGGTCCCGAGCTCACCGGCGAACCAGTGGCGCATCGGAACGCCGAAGCCGTGCTTGGGTCGTCGCCAGACCCACGACGGAAGTAGTGGGCCGAACGCCTTGCGCAGCAGCGGCTTGGGGTAGCGCAAGCCGATTTTGTTGCGCGCGGGGACCTGCGCGAGCAGCTCGATCAGGGCGGTGTCAAGTAGTGGGGAGCGCGCTTCGAGCGAATGGGCCATCGTCATTCGGTCCATCTTGACGGCGAGATCGTCGGGCAGATAGGTGGTCAGGTTCGCGAACAGGATTTGATCGAGCGGAGGGAGCGCGCTGGCGAGTGCGTACTGCTCGTGCATGCTTGCCGCTCCCGCCTCGGGCGCCATCGAGCCGAGCTGCTTCGGCAGCAGCTCGCGAACGACGTCAGCTTGTGTCACCGAGGCCCACGCCAGATAACGGCTCTGGACGGTTGCCTCTGGCTGTGCAGCAAAGCGCTCCAACCTGCGACGCGCGGAGTGGTAGCTGCCGTACCCTGGCAGCAGGGGAGCGATCGCCGCCGCGGCCTTCACTACGGGGCCAGGGATGCTGGCGGACACTGCCGCCGCGCGGAATCTGTCGTAGCCGGCAAAGACCTCGTCACCGCCATCTCCAGTTAGGACGACGGTCACATGCTCGCGCGCGAGCTGTGAGACCACGTAGGTGGGGATCGCAGACGAGTCGGCGAACGGCTGATCGTGGTGCCACAGCAGACGATCGATCAGGCTCACCGCGTCAACCTCGACTGAGAACTCGGTGTGCTGCGTGCCGAAGCGCTCGGCGATCGCGCGAGCGTACCCGCGCTCGTCGAAGGACTGCTCGTCCGGGAAGCCGATGCTGAACGAATGAACGGGCTCGGGGGTCGCCTTCGCCATCAAGCCCACGACGAGCGAGGAGTCGATACCGCCGGAAAGAAATGCGCCGACCGGCACATCGGCAACGAGCCGCCGGCGAACCGCCGCGTCGACCAACTCCGCAATCTGCTCAGAAGTGTCCTTGCCGACTCGACGCATCCTGCCCTGTGGAAGTGCACTCCAGTAGCTGCGGGGTGGATGGACTCCGTGCCGGTCAAAGACGACCGCTGACGCGGGCGGTACCTGCTGGACGCCTTGGAGCATCGTGCCCGGGTTGGGGACGTAGCCGAATGTTAGTAGCTCGGGAAGCCGAGACCAATCTGGACGGGCGTGAAACCATGGGCAGGCGAGGATCGCCTTGATCTCAGAGCCAAACACGATTCCTTGTTCCGAGACGCTGTAATAGAGAGGCTTTTTGCCTGGACGGTCCCGCGCTAGCAGCAATAGCGGCGCTTGAGCATCCCAGACTGCCAACGCGAACATTCCGTCCAGCCGCTCGAGGAAGTCCTCGCCCCAAGCCTCATAGGCGCGCAACACCACCTCGGTGTCGCCCGTGGAGCGAATCGGCATGCCGAGCGCCGTGAGCTCGCGCCGCAGTTCGCGGAAATTGTAGATCTCACCGTTGAAGACGAGCGCGACGGAGCGATCATCGTTGAACATGGGCTGAAAGGCTCGGTCGCTGAGGTCAACGACCTTGAGGCGGCAGAAGCCAAACGATCCGCCTAGCTCAACCTCCGGCCTCGCCGACCGGAGCCTGGCTTCGCCTCCGCCGTCCGGCCCCCGGTGCTGCAGGGTCTCGCGCATCACGCGAACGATGGCGCCACTGTTGCCAGGCACAGCCGCCCCGACTATGCCGCAGAATCCGCACATCTGCCCGCATTGTAGGGCCGCCAAAACGCGCGACCGATATCATCGGCTTCTTGGCACCCTGCTTTGAAGCCGATGCATTGCGGTGCTCAGGAGTCACGATCAACGGTCGGGGAGAGCAAGCCCAGGCGCGTCAATTGCTTGCGAGCGGGGGATGCGGACCGGCGTGGTAATCCACGATCGCCCAACCCATGTGGGAGGCCCCCCCGTGGAGCCACCGCCGCTGCGGGTGCTGCGCATCATTGCGCGACTGAACATTGGCGGCCCAGCCCACCAGGTCACGATCCTATCGGGACGCCTTGACCCGATGCGCTACGAAACCCTCCTGGTCGCCGGGCACCTCGGACCGGGCGAGGGGTCGTTTGAGAGCATGGTCGAGCGCAACGGCGCTCGCCTGCATCGACTGCCCACACTGGGTCCAGACTTGCACCCGATCAAGGACGCTCGGGCGCTATGGGCGCTGGTGCGACTCATGCGCCGCTTTCGCCCGGACATCGTGCACACCCATACGGCGAAGGCCGGAGCGCTCGGACGAGTGGCAGCCCGACTTGCGCTGGGCCGCCGGCCCATCCTCGTACACTCCTACCACGGGCACGTCCTGAGGGGTTACTTTGGACCTGCAAAGACATCCTTCTACCGTGTGATCGAACAGGTGTTGTCGCGGACCACCGACTGCTTGATCGGAGGCAGCGCGAACACCGTGGAGGAGCTCGTCGCGATGCGGGTCGCTCCGCTTGAGCGCTTTCGCGTGCTCCGGACGGGAATAGATCTCGAACCATTTCTTCAGATCGAAGATCACCACGGCGCCGCGCTGCGCGCCGAGTGGGGTATCGCAGAGGGCGAGTTTCTGGCGCTCTTCACGGGGCGCCTCGTGCCGATTAAGCGAGTCGATGTTCTGCTCAAGGGTGTGGCGCAGGCGCACGCTGGTGGCACCTCGCTCAGGGTGCTGATTGTGGGGGACGGAGAGCTGCGCCAGCAGCTCGAGGAGCAGGTGCAGGCACTGGGACTCGCCGACATCGTGACCTTTCTCGGCTTTCGCCACGACCTGCCGGCAATCCTGGCGGCCAGTGACGTCCTGCTCCTATCCTCTGACAACGAGGCCGTTCCGCTTTCCGTAGTCGAAGCTGCGGCGGCAGGCAAGCCGGCGGTCGCGACCGATGTCGGCGGCGTGTCGGAGCTGGTCTCACCCACCACGGGCTATCTGGTACCGCCCGGTGATCCCGAGGCGATGGCACGGTGCATTGCACAGGCGGCGACCGAGCCGTCAAGACGGCGAGCGCTGGGCGAAGCGGCACGAGCGCAGGTGCTCACCGAGTACAGCTCAGAGCGGCTCGTCCGAGACATCGACTTACTTTACAAAGATTTAGTGGCGCGTCGTCGCAGCGATACGTTCAAGAAGATTGGTTGAAGGCCGGGGCCGCCGGCGGCGAATTCTCCGGCCGGCGTGCGCTTGCGATCCATCCGTGGTGCGCGGTGAGCACCACGTCGGTGAGACCGGTGCCGAGCATCAACTCGCGCATCTGCTGCTCAGTGAAGCGGTGTACGATCGGTGCGACCATGCGGTCGAACAGGTCGTTTACGCATACTCCAAAGGGATAGTCGGCGTAGCTCCTGAGGGGAAGTCTCTCAGCGATCGCGCGTAGACTGCGGTGAGGACGCATCGCACGATAGGGGAGCGCAAAGAGGACGAATAGGACGGCTGCGCCTGGGTAGCTGAGGAGGTGCAGCAGGCGGTATGGCATGCGCGTGGTAACCCGCCGGAGCACCGCGAGGGCCGATAGCGCAGAGCGCTGCCAGCGCTGCTCGGGTTCGCAGTTGACATAGATTTGGACGTACCCTCCGGGCTTGACATGCCGGACAATCGCGTGCAGCGCCCGTCGCGTATCCGGCATGTGATGCAGCACGCCGATCGATATGACGAAGTCGAAGGCAGCCTCGGGTAGCGGCAGGTGCTCGGCGTCAGCCTGCACGGTGAGCACCTCGGCTGGAAGGTTGCGCCGCGCGACGTGAATTGCTGCGCCCAGGTCGGCTGCGACGACGCGCGCGCCGTGGGTATGCGCTTGGTGCGAGTGTCGTCCGGAACCGGCGCCTACATCAAGGACGAGCTTGCCGCGGAGAAACTCGGCCGTGTGCGGCCGCAAGTATTCGGCGAAGTTTTGTGCCCACTCCTCGCGCAGTTCCCCGAACTGCTCCCATTCGTAGGCGAAGCTCTCGGCGGTCTTGCGCTTGATGCTGAGCTCGCTCTGAAGCTGCGCCGACGGTGCGCCCTCGCCCTGTGCGGCGTCGTCGAGCATCACCACGGTGCCAGAGCGGATCGGGTAGTTGGCCTGGCAACTAGGGCAGGTGAGCTCGCCGTCGGCGTGCTCGGCGGATACCGGCGGGACGCCTCCCGCCGCGAGTAGCGGTGAGCCACACTTCAGGCACCGCAGCAGCCTCGCGACAACTTCATCGCCTGCTGCGCTCGTCCCGCCCGCCTGGGCAGCGTCAGGTTCGCGTTTCACCCGGCGACCCTAGCAGTCAGGCAACCCCACGACAGTCAACTCTCTGGGAGATGGGTGAGAACTCGACCGTGAGCAAGGGCGCGCGGTATCATCGGGTGACGTTCATGCGCTGAGAGCG
>JBPCQX010000065.1:0-15557 GCA_050997675.1 Solirubrobacteraceae bacterium | reverse complement strand
GCGCCCAAAAGCGCGGCATCGCGGGACAGCGTGGTGGGCGCGAACGCGGCACATGGCCCGAGGACCAGTATTTCCTCTTCCTTGACGTGCTGGACGGGCTGCGCGTCCAGCCCAGAAGACAAAGCCTCTGCAACATCGTCGTGAACTCGTGGCTCACAGGTGAGCGTCCAAGCGTTCACACGCCTCAGGTACGCCGTGTTCTGCGCACCTATCGGAGCGCTGTAGGAAACCGCCGCGAAAGCAGGAAGCTAGCCCAGCAACTTGCCCAGTTGTTCGAGGCAGAGCCAGAAACGATGTCCCGATCTATGCGCACTAGGTTCACTGACGCGTTCGAGAAGGCGCTCCACGACGGAGATGTGAATCGCGACGCGCTCAACTCACCTGCGTTCGCAGACCAGGTAGGCCAGACTGTGCTGGGCCGATGGCTAGGACCGCTAGGCCTTACGACGACGCTCGAGGTATTCGTGGTCGGGCGGCAACAAGTTGACCTCGCCCAAGATCAACAGCTTGAGGCAGCCAAAGAGCTGCATCTGAAGGTGCTGGACCTCGCGGCCGCGTATGTGCCACGGCTAGCGCAGGATGACGCCGTCGGCGTGTTCCTAGACGGCGACTCGACCAGCTTCCTGCAACGAGAGGTCTCGCTGTTTGTGATCCTCGCGCTGGGCGTCATGACCAAGCTCGCGCCAACGCAAGAACAAAGTCCGACTCAACCCGTGCACTAACCCACCGAAAAAAAAACAATCGCCCTCGCGACCGCGCCAACGGCCCGAGGGCTTGGCACCCGTAAAGGGCCTTCCGAATGCACCAACAACCTACCCCCACCGCCAACAGCGAGATCGTCGTAGCCCGCGGCTACAGCATCAAGGTCCGCGTCGAGAACCGCCACCTCATCCTCGAGGACGGCATCGGCCGACACCGGCGCACCCGCCGTTTTCACCGCACCAGCAAACTACTGCGGCTCGTTCTCATCGGCAGGTCCGGCTACGTCACCCTGGACGCCCTGAGGTGGCTCAACGACGTCGGCGCTGCGGTGGTCCACCTCGACACCAACGGGAGATTGACCGCGACCTCCACCGCCAAGGGAGCGGACCTGGCCGGGTTGCGTCGTGCTCAAGCCCTAGCTGCCGGAGGACCCGCCGGGCTAGAGGTCGCACGAGGAGTTCTCACCGCCAAAGTGCAGGGACAGCTCGACATCCTCAAGGAACTGCCCGAAGCCGGAGCCGCGGTGCCAGCTGCCAGCACGGCGCTCAAGGCGACCGAGGACGCACAGGACCTCACCGCCCTGCTGGTCGCAGAAGCGCGCGCGGCCGACGCCTACTGGCAGGCGTGGGCGCCGCTGCCTATTCCCTTCCCGCACACCGAACGCGCACGGCTGCCGCAGCACTGGCTGACCTTCGGCCAACGAGCATCGCTGCTGACCGGTGGTCCCCGCGTCGCTACAAACCCCGCGGGCGCGATCCTCAACTATCTCTACGCACTTCTCGAGGCAGAAACGATCCTCGCCTGCCACGTGATGGGGCTCGACCCGGGTCTCGGGATCTTCCACACCGACCGCCGCGATCGCGCCTCCCTGGCCCTTGATCTCATGGAGGCCGCGCGCCCTGCGGTAGATGCGTACGTCCTAGCGCTGCTCACCCAGCGCACCCTCTCAACCCGAGACTTCGCCGAGACTCGCGAGGGCGCCTGCCGGCTCAGCGCGCAGCTCACCTCGGAACTAGCCGGCACAAGCGACACCTGGCGCCGCCAGATCGCACCAGTGGTCGAATGGGCCGCCCATACCCTCAGTCACCACGCCACCTCACCCATCTCGCTACGCACCCCGCTCACGCGGCGCAACAGGCGTCACGCGTGGGATCAGCGGGCTCCTGACCGCAGACCACAAAGTAAGCAGGACTTCGTCCAGCTCCCACACAGCTGCCGAGAGTGCGGAACCCCCCTTCGTGACGGCCGTCGGCGCTACTGCGATAACTGCCGCGGGCGCAGGTTTCAAGAATTGGCACCCCGGGGTCGCGAGCGAGCCGCAGAGGTCCTAGCCCGACTCCGCGCCGAGCAACGAGACCCCGCGCATGGCGGCAGTGCAGCCGAAAGCCGTGGCCGCAAGAACGCCGGGCACCAAGCGGCCGTCCGCGACTGGACTGGCGGGCGCAGCGACGCGGGCGTCTTCCAGGCAGAGATACTGCCCGGTCTGCGCGACGTATCAATCGGTGAGCTTGTTGCCGCGACGGGACTCTCCGAGCATTACTGCTCGCTCATCCGGCTCGGTAAGCGGGTGCCGCATCAGCGGCATTGGGACGCGCTGCGACTAACCCAAAATGGGCACCGTTCGGAGCCTTCTGCATCCCACAGGTCCCCCTAGGCGATCGCAATCGTCGCCGCGGCGAGGTTCCATGAGCCCGACATCGCTCTGTCGCCGAAGCGCTCGTCCGTTGCGTGCGGGTGCGAGCGCAAGAGCGATCGTCAGCGGGCGCTCGTGGTTTCGGCGCCGAGCAGCCCGACCTCCTGATTCAGCGCTCCTGTTCGCCCGGCGGCGGCCTGACTAGACGGCGTGCCAAACCGCCGGATACCTAGCGTCCGGTAGGCCTGCCGCAGGCGTCCCGGAATGAGAGACGATTGTCGCTTACGTGAAGGGCGCACCCTTGGGCCCCTTGGATCGAGAATCTTCTGGCGGGCAGGCCCGTCTCACGAACGCCCTCGCTCCTTGGCTTGATCCTTGCTCCATGTCCTACCCGCGTATTAGAGTGCCATCTGTGACAGTCGAACGGGCGCACTACGCAGTGGCCGACGTCTTTGTCGTCGGCGGGCAGCCTACGGTCACCTACACCGGACGTGCTGACGCGCGCGTGGGAAAGGCCATCAGCAGATATCTCGCGACTCGGCCCGGGAAAATGATCGTCGTCACGGGACCAAGTAAGGCAGGAAAGACGGTCCTGATTCGCCATCTGGCGCCGACCGCCGTTCATGTGACTGGAGGCGAGGTCACGTCCCTTTCTGAGTTCTGGAATGCCGTCGGAGACCATCTCCCCATCTGGACATCTGAGTCCGCCTCCCGCAAAGTCACCAGGGATCATCAAGCGGCAAACACGCTGAAAGGCGGTCTGAGGACGCCCATCGCTGAGCTCGGGGGTGAGTACAAAACGGCACAGGGCAAAGCTGAAGAACTGACCCATGTCGAAGGTCGGGAGCGGAGTGTGGCCCAACGCGTGAAGTCGCATCTCATCGCTGAGAAGCGGACGCCACTCTTTTTGGACGACTTCCATCACATCGACCCAGCGGTGCAAAAGCAGGTGGTGCGGGCTTTGAAGGATATGACCTTCAAGCAGGTACCGATCATTCTGGCTGCTGTGCCGCATCGCGTCGTTGACGTCGTAACGCGAGAGAAGGAGATGAAAGGGCGCGTTGAAACTCACGCGATCGTTCCCTGGGGCAGCGAAGAGCTCATCGGCATAGCCGCGTCTGGCTTCGGGCAAGCTCTCAACGTGGAATGTCCAGCTCCGATCGCCACGCGGCTCGCCCGCGAAAGCTTCGGGAGCCCGCACCTCATGCAGGACCTTTGCCTGGAACTTGCGGTCGATCAGGATGTCCTCGAGACAGTGCAGGAACGTGTCAAACTCAGGCCGCCGAGCGATGGCTGGGACGCATTTTTCAGGCAGATCGCAGAGCGCAACGTCGTCGACGACACCTATCGAAGCCTCAAGAGCGGGCCGCGGGAGCGGTCCGACCGTATCCCGAGACCGCTCAAAAGCGGCGGCCACGTTGACACCTACGAACTGATCCTCACGGCTATCAGGATCGCGCTCGGTCGTGCGGTCGAGGACACAAACCGCGACGAGCCGACGACCCTAACCTGGACTGAGATTCGACCGATCTTGGGTGACTTGTTATCTGACAAGGTGCCAGCCTGGCATGAGGTGAAGCGAGCGCTCAACAAGATGGACGAGATTGCCCACAAGCTTGCTGCGTCTGCTGATCCAGAAGACCCCTATGGCAGTGAACCCGTTCTTGTATTCGAGCCGCAGAAGGAACTCGTCCATATCACGGACCCGTTCTTCCTGTTCCAGCTTCGCTGGCACGTTTAGTCCCCGGGCGTAGAGCAAGCCCGGGCGACTGCTACATCCGGGAGAGTGGTCATCGATCGAGTTCGCCCCGTCGCGCCTCCCCCTTCCTACGAGCAGAGAGCGAAGGGAGGATGGGGTGCGGGAGCTAGCGGCGATAGGCCCGAGCCCGACCTTTGACGACCCCTCGGCCGGTGCACTAGCACCGGTCGCGTTACGCGATGTCGTCGTTTCCCCACCTCCTCTTCCTATCCCGTCAATCTCTGAATGGGATAGGAGATAAGGGCCGGCGAAACCGAACACCTTGCCGATGGCGGTATATAAAGCGGGCGACATGGTGCAAGCGGCCCATCCCATGGATGCTGTGGGCGGCCAGCTCTACCCAGCCAAGGTCAAATCGGTTAGGGATCGAACCGGCCCAAGCGGCTCAGTCTCAGAAATGGTGACTGTCGAGTTTGAGGATGGCCAGACTGCGGAGTTGGTTGCTGATTCCCCGGGGATTGCCCCGGCTCGTTCCGGCGAGATTCTCCAGCGAGATGAAGATCGCGAGTCCGATCAAGCCCGCTGGGCGCGATAGCGCCTGCGAAATCGACCTGGGCCTCAATTTCCCGTCATCGGTCCTTTTACGACCAGAAAAGCGGCGTAGCGGAGGACTCGGCCTGATTCCGGACGAAGTGCCTTCTCGGCGACCGCCGCCCGGACCCTGTTGGGATTGATGAAGACCCAGCATTGGGATGGTGCCGAGTCCGACAGACGTTCCGGGCTATAAATGCCCCAGCGGGCTGGGCTCCCACCCGGCGCCGGTTCGTTCGGTGATTAGGAGCGCCGCTTGCTTGAGCTTGCGCTGGTCGCTGACCTCGGCATGAACTCCATTTGCCACGAGAAGGTCGTGCGCATGCTCAACTGCTACGTCGAAGTAGCGCGCAATTGCAGCAGGTCGCGGGGTTGACCGCCTGTTCACTGCAGCGCTAACAGAACCGAGCCCATGGCCGGTGCGCCGAGCCGTCTCGCGAATCCCAAGGTCGCGCAGGACGGGCGCAACCAGTTCATCGAAGACGCTGAGACGCCGGTCGCTGTAGAGATTCAACGGCTCGTCACCGTCGTCCAGAAGACCGACTCGGGCGTCTTCGAGTCGATTGGATTCCTTGCCGATGAGCTGGACGATCGTCGGCGTGACTGATCTGCGTCGGAGCAGTCCGATCGTCCGACGGCCGCAGGGTGCTCCGTCTGCGGACAGGCTCTTGGGCTCCGGGTGCGTTGCGTAGTCGAGGATCGTGGCGTGGTAGGTTTTGACCGTAACCACACCATCTCGCACCAACCCTTGGGATGGCTCGGTTGTTATGCGGTACGGCCGCCCGTTGAAGCGATTAGTCCATACCTGTTGCGGCCAACGTCGAGGGTTTCGCTCGTAGGGAGCGACGAGCACAACCGGCTCGTCAGCAGCTGGTCGTTCCACGGCGTCTACAAATGCGACGTTGAGGAAGTTGAATGGCTTGATTTGCCCTGCGTAGGGCTTGTCACCGTTCAGCGTCTGGAATAGGCGTCGCACGCTGGGAGTAGAAACGCTCGTCCGGGCAACAGCGGGCCGGGCGGCCCAGCTGAGTTGATCTCGTCTGGTGATGATCTGGGTCCAGACGTCGCCGATCCAGTCTCGGGAATCGTCCTCCGGATCGATCGGGTTGAGGAGGTGGCCGAGTCCGTGCTGGGAGGGCTTGCGTAGGGCTGGCTCGGAGTCCTCGTGGTCCTCGTTTTCGTCTTCGCCGGATACTCCCGACAGGTGGACTGTGTTCTCGTCGGACTTGGTGTAGAGGGCGTAGCGTTTGGCGCTGATGGCGTAGCACCAGAGTTGATGCCGCTGCTTGTGCTCGTTGTAGTTCTCGGCTTCGAGTTCGAGCAGTGATCCGGAGGTCTCGGGGGTGCTGTAGGGGTTGAGCTGGGTGAACTGCTCACGGATTTCCTCGACCTGTTGCCAGGAGAGAGCCCGGACGGCCGGCTCCCCGTCTGAGGTTTGGACGGATCCTCCTGGGCAGGGAGTGGGGCCTCCGTTCTCGGTAGAGACGATGGCCATGCTGTCGGTGTCGCAGAAGGCGTAGCTGCCGCCGTTGTCAGTGATGAGTCGTTCGAGGATGGCGAGCATGAGCCGGGCCGATCCGGTGATCGTCGCGGCGATCGGCGGGAAGCAGTACTCGCCGGGATCCTCCGGGTTGCGGATTCTGAACCGGGTCGGTTCCGCCTCGCCGGCATAGACGGTGACGGGCACAGTTTGGTCGGCGGGAAGCTCGTGCCGAGTCATTTGAGCATAGATGCCATAGGAGGTGGAGTTCGCCAGCACCTTCAGGCTCTTCGCGAGCTGCTCGTCACCGGCTGCCTGGGCGGCTTTGCGTCGCTCGATGATTGACCGGAAGAAGTCGCCCTCGGCAGGGTCAATCCGGACCTCGCGAAGGAGATTGATCGACGACATGCCTGACAGTTCGCTAAAGGGCACCAGGGCATATGCGCGTTCGATCTTGGGGGCCCGGCCGGTAAGTAACTTCGAGGCGGCGAGGTCCGCGAGCGTGTACCAGAACGGTTGATCGCTGTGCAGCGGGTTGACACCAATCTGGTAACCGGGCCCAGCGCCGTAGCTGGCCCGGACCGGCAGGATGTCGCCGTCGGGGATCACGCGAGCGATCCCGACGAGCTTTGGCCATGACTCCGGAGCCAGGCAATGCTCGGCCGTGAGACCGTCGAGCAGCTCACTGATCTCGGTAGTTCGGTCGACGACATTGATGGTTTGAGCGGTGAGGAGCTTCCAGACACCCATAAGCGTGCAAACGGTCGGGTACATCGATAGAAAGTCGCAGTAGACGACCGGGACGGGTGTGCGCCGGATGCGGCATTCAGATCGTCCGCCGTAGTAGGCGCTCATCGCCCACCCGAGGAATCGCGGGTCCCACTTCTGCTTTTTGCGGGGTGGGGTAATCCCCATTGTCTTGAGGTAGCTGCGTCCGATCGTCGCGGGGGAGAATGCAGCGGTGGCCATGAGCGGCACCGGGTGCCGGAGAAATTCGTGCACAGTCCGCTCACAGAGCTTCTGCGTGGCCAGCGCGTCCTCACGGCAGTATTCGATGTACTCCCGTGTCACCTGGCCGTGCTTGACGTCGCGTTTCGTGTATGGCACGTCGAAGGCGTCGCAGGCTGATTCCAGCGTGTGGCCGCGGTCGGTCAGGGCGAACGTGAGCGTGCGGAGGTCAAGGAACTCACCGCGCCAATGAAACCCCTCGTCGGGCTCGGCCTGACCGTCGCCGGGAATCAGGTCAATCTCGTCGATGTCATCGGGGACGCGGAACCCTTTCAGGGCTCGTTTGGAGTCGATGGACTTGATCGCGATTCTTGGCCGGAAGCGGTTCTCGCGTTTTTCAATACCGGCCTGTCCGCTCTGCCAGATCACGAACGAGAACCCACCAGCGTACGCGTCGTAGCGGCCTGTCTTACGGGCGCGCTTGCCGATGCGGGCCTCGCCAGCGCGCCAGGCAATTCGGGAGAGGTCAAACGGCGAGTTGAAGCACACGACCCCGGCCCTGAGCTTCCAGGCTCCGCGCCATAGGGTGCGGTCAAGGAACTCCCTCTGGCCAACGACGCACAGTTTCGGGTTGGTGATGTGATCGTCTACGACGTCCAGCGCTTTCGGGTGCTCGCTCTCGAGATCGCTGAGGACTTGGGCGGCGTCGGGCTTCCAGTCGGCGATGTCGTCGGGGTAGAAGACGCCCTCTTCGACGCATTCCAGTCGGGGGCGAAGCGGGTCGGTCTCGTCGGTGCGGCACAGTCGCCACGCGCCGATGAGAAGCCGCTGGGACACGTCGACGGTCGTCTCGGTGTCGAAGATCAGCCAGTGCGCTGGATATCGTCGCTCGGAGCCGGGTCGATCGAGTGTCGGGGTGCCGTCTTCGTCGATGTCTGCGGACCGGAACGCCCAGGCCCGGACCGCGACTTCGAGATAGGACGGGTCTATCCCTCGGCTTCTGGCATCGTTCTCCACATCGGATAGTTTGCGTCAAGACCCAGCGAGAACGCTGCCAGCCGGTCGGCCATCTCCGCACAGCTCTTGGCCAGGCCGCTGAAAAAGAGTCCTAGGCCGCGAAGCCACGCCACGATCCGGTCGATACAGGTGCGGTCATGATCTGCTTCCAGGTCAATCCCGACTGCCTTTTGGTCTGCTGACTGGGTTCGGTGATGGTTTAGGCACAGCACCACGGTCTTGTCGGGCTCGTTCGCGTGGCCGGCGATGTGGTGGACCTCGAGCACTAGGGGGTTGGTTTCGCCGCAAAACGCGCACGCTGCGTTCGGCGGCAACCTTCGGACTGCCCGTTCTCGACGAACGAGAGCGTCTATCGGGTCACGAACAGCCGGCCTCGCAGGCCCAGGATCATCGGGTGAAGAGGGCACGGGGTCGCTCATCACGTCCCGCTCTCGTAGATGTCCTCGAAGTCCAGTTCCCCACGCGCTGCCCAGCGTTCGATCCAATCTGGGTCGACTGCGAACCGTCGACCCCCAATGCTGGTCGTGGCGAACTGGTTGAGCCTGTCGGTCTCTCCGGTGTGTAGGAAGTGCTGGACCGCGTTCCAGTGCTGGCCGATTATCCGAGCGGCGTCTGACCCGACCGTGATTTCGAACTCCTCGACACCGTCGTCGGTCAGCATCCGGATCTGCTCATCCATGGCGACCCTCCTCACGCTTATGCAGGCACTCCCACCATCTATTGCCGAGCTGGTGTCGCAGCGCCATGTCGAGCAGCTCCAGGTGCACGCCGACTCGGCTGTCCAGCTCGTCCAGCAGTGTCCTTATTACCTCGGCTGAGGCGCGGAGCAGCCCGACAGCCTCGACGATCGGTCCTAGGCTTTGCGGGCGTTGACCGGCGTCAGTTCTTTGCGCTTCCAGCAACTCGGCCAGAGACGCGTCCGTGCACCGACTCACTTCGAACCTCCTTTCCGGGGGGGTTTCCTCGAAGTGGAAGGCTTGCTCAAATGCGAACAGGCACAGGTCCGTCTGGACCGGTAGCTCTAATCTCGGACTGTGGCCCGCCGAACCAACCAAGCCGATGTGGCGCTCTCGGCTGCTCTACGGGAGCGTGGTGTCGTCGCGTCACCGAGACGACTTGAGACGGCGAGGCAGCACGGACTGGTGGATGAGCGCCAGCGGCACGGGCTTGGGCGAGGAAAGGGTTCGCGATCGATCCAGTCCACTGACGAGATCGAGAACGCCGCGCGAGCCTTCACGCTGCTAGACGAGGCCGGTAGCTACGCCCAGGCCGTGCTCATAGCTTTTGTACGCCGTCGCCCGATCACAAAAGACCGGTTGGAGAAGGCTTACTCAGAATGGTTTGGCGGTCTTTCGTCCATGATTGTCAGGCGTGCCGGCAGCGATAGCGGCCGTATCGTCAAAGCGATCGCGGTCGCAAGACCGCTTGCCGAAAGCATCAGAAAAGGCCGTGCTGGTCTCGGGTTCAAGCAGCGGCTACGCGAGCTGAACGGCGTTGACTCAGAAATGCCGATGCACCGCGCGCTGTTTGATCTCCTCACCGATTTGGCTCAGATCATGATCGGGGTAGAGCCCGGTTCCCGCGAAGCGAACCAATTAGGCGAGGCACTTCAGGATCTTGTGGAGTCCAACACGACCGCTCTGGACCACGGGGGCAAGCCCCTCTCCCAGTTTGTGCCGCACCTGGGCATGGATGTCCTGCTCGGTCTCGTAAGTCAGGCCACCCTGCAAGACCTAGAGCTTGCCCGCGACGACGCCGTCGCCTTCCGTGATTTCGCCCGTCCCTTCGGACGATTTACACAGATCCGCTACGGCAGCCTCCACGCATGGGCGTGGATAGCCGTCGGCCAAGCCAACGACATCGCCCTCGCATGGAGCGTTCCAGGCATGTTCTTTCTACGCCGCGTGAACGGCCAGAAGTTCGCGTCCACCATGGATTACCTCAAACAGTGGACCCCATTCTTTGAGGCCGCTAACGAGTTCGTGAACCGCCTCCCCGAGCCGCTCCGCATCATGGCCAAACCTGACGGTGTCAGCCGGCTTGACGAGGACCAGCGACAGCAACTTAGATCCCGAATCGACGAACTTGAGGTCGATGATCCCGAGCTGATCAGAATCCTCAAGAATCCGCCATTAGCAGCAGAAATCGTGGGATAATGCTCGAAACAAAGCGCCCCCGCGACCGCGCCAACGGCCCGGGGGCATGGCACACGAAAATTGAGGTTTCGCATGCAATCTCAGGCTACCGAGGCCGCCGGCAACGGCATCTGCGTCGCCCACGGCTACGGGCTCAAGATCTCCGTCCACCGCGGACACCTGATCGTCCACGACGGGATCGGCCGCAACCGTAGGACCCGCCGGTATCACCGCGTTACATCGAAGCTCGGCCGGCTCATTCTGATCGGACATACCGGATACGTCACCCTCGAGGCGCTCCGTTGGCTACACGACATAGGGGCCGGGCTGATCCACATCGACAGCGACGGCAGGCTCATCACGACCTCCGCCGCGGCTGGACCAGGCCATGCCTCCCTCCGTCGAGCCCAGGCTCTCGCCGCTACCAGCCCATCAGGGGTCGAGATCGCGCGCGAGCTTCTGCAAACGAAAGTCGCGGGACAGGGGGCGCTGCTTCCCGAGCTGCGAGCTGACGACGAGGCCAAAACCGTCGTCGCGACCGCCCTGGAGAAGATTCGCATAGCCGTCGATCTTCCTGGTCTGGTGGCCGCCGAAGCCGAGGCAGCCGCTGCCTACTGGAATGCTTGGGCGGGCATCGGCGTACCCCTCCGAGGTGCTGCTCGGAGCGGGATCCCCGAGCACTGGCTCAGGTTCGGCAAACGTCACTCCCCGCTGAGCAACGGACCGCGTCTCGCATGCAACCCACCGAACGCGATCCTCAACTACCTCTACGCCCTCCTCGAAGCCGAGACCGTGCTCGCCTGCCACGCCGTCGGACTCGACCCCATGCTCGGGATCTTCCACACCGACCAGCGCTACCGCTCCTCGTTGGCACTCGACGCCATGGAGGCCGTACGTCCGACCGTCGATGCATACACGCTGGCGATGCTCACCCAGCGAACGCTGGCCCGCCAGGACTTCATCGAGACCCGTCAAGGAAACTGCCGCCTCACGAGCGGCATCGCGGGACGATTGGCCGAGACGATCCCGACCTGGCGCCACCACGTGGCTCCCGTCGTCGAAGCCGTCGCGCAGCGCCTTGCCCAGGGCAGCGGGACGACCGCCGCGCTCGGCGCGCCGCTCACCCGCGCCCACCACCGCGCCGCTTGGCATGGTCGGGCGCCCGACCGACAGGTCCGGCGCTCCAAGTCCTCGACTCCGGTCCTACCGAACGCCTGCAAGGACTGCGGCACCTACCTGCCAGACCGGCGTCAACGCTACTGCGACCCCTGCCGAAGCGCACGCTGGGCCAAGCACGCAGAGGAGGGCCGCGAGAATGCGGCTTTAGTGCTCGCTCGGCTCCGTGCCGAGGAACGTGATCCCGCCCATGGAGGCCGCGCTGCTCAGATCCGCGGGCGCAAGAACGCCGAACACCAGCGCGCCGTTCGCGAGTGGGGAGGTGAGCGTCTCAATCATGAACTGTTCAGGAGGGAGATTCAGCCGGGCTTACGCTACCTGCCGATTCACAAGCTGGTCGCGGCCACCGGGCTCTCCCCGCATTACTGCTCGCTTATCCGGCTTGGCAAGAGGGTGCCGCATCAGCGACACTGGCAGTCGTTGAGGCAGGCGGCGACCGGTGTTCATCCCTGGCTGGTGCGATGAACTAGATCCTCGCGTACCATATATCTGTGGTAGACGACAGGGTGATGTGGCTGAAACCGTCTGGTCCATGGTCCAACGCGCTCGCCGTCGCGTTCAAGCGCCTCCGGACCATCCCGGCGCTCTGCTGAGCACCCGCCGCGTCCGCGGCCACGACTCCTGACGACCGACCGGCAGCACCGACGATCTTGGCCTGCCCGCAAACGACCGCCGCCGGAAGCCAGACCGGCAAACCTCCATCACCCGCCGGCCAAACCCGGCCCCGACAACCGCACTCCCCCCAATCTTCACCCCTCGCGGCTAAATCACGGTCACCATCGCGGCGATAACGGCGCTTCGAGGTTAACAGGTCTGGGAGATGCAGCTTGTGGCCGGCATCCGATCCCTAACAGCGAGGACTCGGCCGATGCTCGCCCGGTTCCTCAACAGCCTCGGCGAGCGGTGAGGGGGGAAGGGCGGCTCAGTCTCATCTGCTGCCCTGAGGTTCAGCCTGGAGACATTCTCATGAGCTGGCGCCGTCGGTCCGAGCGAGGCTCGGCAAACCGGCAAGATTCATTACCGGCTCGCGTGCAGCAGGAGGATCTTGCGCAGCTTCAACACGAGACACCCCTTCCAGTACCGCGAGCCGGCGGTGCAGCTCGGCGTTGCGAGCTTGCAGGACCCCGATCACACCGTCCTGCTGAGCGACGGTCAGCGTCAGCCCGTGAAACAGCGCGGACTCGCTGACCCGCACGGAGCGCGCGGTCCGTGCGTCGCGCTGCTCGCGGGGCAGGACCGACGCGCAGGGTGTCGAACGGCGACTATCAGCCATGGAGACCTCCCGTTAGGTCTTTGTGGTCAGGGCGCGGCGTCGGTACCAGCCGGCGTCGCGTCCGCTATGGGCCGCAGATTGTGACGAGTTCACCGCAGGCGTGCGTCGCTGGCGGACGAATAGGCAGGTACTTCGACGCTCATCACGCCCCCCGCCCTCTCCCCGCCGCTGCCCACACGAGCGACGCTGCACTTCTGGAGCTGGCAACGCCCACCACCGCACCGGCGATCACCCTCGCCACATCCGTCGACGCTCGTGCTGCGAGTTCGCAGGTTCGCCATGCACGGCTACGCAAACAAGAGCCGGCCCGCTGGGACGGGCCGGCTCGTGCTTAGGGAGGAGGTGCGACTATGAGGCGTCGCAGATGAAGTTTGCCCGGCTCGACCTGAACGAGTCTTAAATGATTCCCGCAGTCTGGCGACTGGGCCACAAGCAAGAAAGCGCATCGTCCGGGCCGCATAGGAGACTCCATCACCGGCTAGCGGCGCTGTCGCTGTCGGCGCCTTGGTGTGGTCGTCTGGGTCTGAGCCACTTGCCAATGCATCCGAGGTACGGCGGAAGTCGTCGGCCAGGTTGTGGAGGTCTTCGCTCAGCCGGTGGCGTTCGTGCGCGAGCTGCTCAGCGTCCGCGGATGCTTGCGCTAGGACTTCCTCAGCCTCATCTTTGATCCTCTCGGCGTAGCGACTGGCTTCCTCGCGGGCTTGCTGTGCCGCCGCTTCCGCCTGGGCTGCTTTGGAGTTCGCCTGACTCTCGATCTTGTCGGCGTCTAGCGCGGCCTGTTCGCGGTACCGATCGGCTTCTTCGCGGCTTTGCCGGGTCTCGTCTTCCACGCGCGCCGCAAGCTGCTTCGCCTGGGTATTGGCGTCGGCCACGATCTCCTCGGCCGCGGCCACCGCGCGGCGAAGGATCGCACTGGTCTCCTCGCCCACATCGGCTAGTGCCCGCTCAATCACCGCGTCTGGCGACCCGCTCGCCTCCAATGGAGACCCATCGACCAAACCCGGACCGACGTTTGGCCGCTCGGAGCCGGTGTTGCGCGAGAGCCCTCTAGATTCAAGCTCCACCACAATCGATGACACGCGCTCGACGTAATGGTCCACTCGCTTACGGTCATACCCGCGGCGGGCGAGTGGAAAGTGAACTCCTGTGACGTCTGGCAGGAAGCTTCCGCGCGGCTTGGCTGATCGCATCTCGGGGTTGGCGGCCGGCGCTTGCTCGCTCGTGTGGTTGGCTGCGACTCGGGGGTCCTCCTCCACGATCCTGAGTATGCCATCGCCTGAGCTGTCGGGCAACCTACGCGGTTGGGGCGCTGCACCCCTGCGTCCAACCCCAAACCGTCGAGGCCGTTGCCCGTGCGCTCAGCGGGGACGCCATTGGGGGCTCGTCAGGCTCAGGCATGGACCGGAGCGGCGTCTCGGGGTATTGTGCGCCTATCCACACTAGAACCCAGGAGGTCGTAGTGATTACGCTCGGCATAATACTTCTCATCATTGGCTTGATCGCCAAGATCGGGATCCTGTGGGTGATCGGGATCGTCCTGCTGGTGATCGGCCTGATCCTTGTCCTCCTCGGCACCATGGGACGCGCGATCGGCGGGCGACGGCACTACTTCTGACGTCCGGTCCTTGCGTTCCCCGAAGGGTCCCCGATGGAGAATGGGCAAACATGTCCGTAGCGCGCGTGTGCGCCTCGGGTGTGACCGAAAGCTCCGCGGTCCAGCTCGGGCTGACGGCGTGATCGCGACAGCAGCACGTGAGTCACATGACGACTGCGGTTCTTCTGGTTAGGTCGGTGAAGCGGAGCGTTCGCGTACCGATCCGGCCGGGACGGTGGTGGCGCATTGCGAACATCTCAGCAGCGGAGGTCTCGGTCGAGTCGCGCCGACGGGACCTTAGCCCGGATCCACCGAACCGCTGGATCGAGGGTCGTGAGGACGCTCGCCGGGGAACGAGAACCGGATTGGCGGTTGCGTCAATCCCAGCGCACGGCGCGTGAGCGCGGGCGCGGCGTACCAGGTGCCCACTATGAAGCGCATCACCGGTCCGAAGCTGAGCGCTGCCGGCGCGCCGAGGAAGTGGAGTCCCGCTACCGAGGACTCGAGTCCGGGGCCGAGCACCGGGTACCCGCCGACGAGGTTGATCTCGGCGGCGAGTTCGGGGCCGATAAACGGGTATCGCCTCACGTCGGCGGTATACCCCGTCCCGAGAATGACGTGATCCACCGTTCGCTCCGAGCCGTCGTCAAGGAGGAGGCGTACGCCGCCCCCGGGCTGCTCGGCCGCGACCACGAACCGATCGCATGAGACGGTCACACGCCGTAGGCGTGGACGAAGCCAGCCCGAGCCGGCCGGCCTGATGCAACGGTACGCGACTGTCGGCTGCAGCGCGGCCGGCATGCGCCGGAAGACATCAGGAGCCGCGGCGATCCAACCCGTGACCCTGCCGCCTACGTCGGTCGGGGGCAGCGGGAACGAGAGCCGCGGCCGCCGCGCCACAGCCCCGTTACCGCCGTCCGGGAGCCACCTGATCGAGGGGGCTCGGGCCAGAATTTCAACGCTCGCGCCGCCCTCGCTGAGCAGTGCCGCGGATTCGAGCGCGCTCTGGCCGGCGCCGATTACGGCCACGCGCTTGCCACCGAGGGCCCCGAGATCGGCGTGTTCGGAGGTGTGCGACGTGAGTGACGCCGGTAGCGAGTCGAACGGTTCCGGCCGGTGCGCGAACGGCGCCAGTCCCGCCGCCACTACGACGCGCGCGGCGTTGAGCCCGTCTCCGTCGGCGAGTTCGAGGCGGAAGCCGTGGTCCTCGCGTCTCACGGCCGCGACCCGCCGGCGGTCGAGGCCAGGCGCGGCGCGGGGCTGGAACCCCCCGCCGCAGCGAACACACACCCTTCGCAAGAGAGCAGGT
>JBPCQX010000063.1:0-2761 GCA_050997675.1 Solirubrobacteraceae bacterium | reverse complement strand
ATCCGGATTCGATCTGACGATCGAGCTCGATGCCGGCCAGGCGGGCCGGCTGGCCGTGACCGTAGTCGCCCGCGGAACGGATGGACATGCCGTCGGCGTGGGCGGGACGGTCGACTGCGTGCCCGCGCCCGACGTGCTCGCGGCGCCACGCGGACGCAAGGACGGCGCTGGGCGGCTGGGCGAGACCTTCGAAGCCTCGGCCTTGGAGACGCTCGAGCGATTGGTGCCCGCGGACTGGGAGCGCAGCGTGCTGGAGGCCGAGCACGATGCGCGCTATGGCTGGGCCGCCGGCCTCGTCCGTGACCAGGAGGTGCTGGATGCCGGCTGCGGCGCCGGCCGCGGGACGGCCACCCTGGCGGCCGGCGGCGCCACGCGAGCCGTGGGCGTGGACATCAGCGACAACGCCGTCCGCGGCGCTCGCGAGCTTTGTGGCGATGACGCGGAGTTCGTCTTGGGAGATCTCTCCGAGCTGGCCTTCGAGGACTGCTGTTTCGATGTGGTGACCTGCTTCGAGACGCTCGCGCAAGTCGGCGATTTGGAGCGAGCGCTCGACGAGCTTCGACGGGTCCTGCGCCCGCAGGGTCTGCTGCTCCTCTCCGTGCCGAATGGCGCCGCCTGTCGCGCTGAGAGCTCCTTGCTCCCGAACGAGTACCGATCCGAGGCCATCGCCGAGGCGCTGGGGCGCCGCTTCGCCGAGGTCGGGCTCTACCGCCAGCAGAGCCATTTTGCCTCGCTGGTCTGGGACGACACCTCCTTCGCCGAGCCTGCAGGCGAGCAGGATCTCGCCGCTCGCGTTCGCGGGGCGACTCGAGCGGGCCCGGGCGAAGAGCTCTGCACCGTGGTGGCGGCCAGCGACGCGGAGCTGCCACAGATGGAAACGCTGGCATCGATCGGTGGCCGCTTAGAAAGGCGGGCGTGGCACGACCTCGCGCGGGGCCTGCAGGAGCGCGTCCTGATCGCGGAGGCGCAGGCATCGGCCAGCGATGCCGAGGCCCGTGCCGCTCGGCTGCAGAGCGCACGAAGCATGCGGCTGCTCCAGCGCGCCGAGGATGCACGACGGGAGGCCGAGGCGCTCGAGAGCTCGGTCTCGTGGCGGATCACGCGGCCGCTGCGACTGGCCCAGCGCATGCGGGGGCGTGCTCGGCACGCTCTTGGACGTGTCCGGCGCGCGCTGCGCCCGGCCCCGCGCGTACTGGGATTCCTCCGGCGCGCGCTGCAACGCATGCGATGAGTTAGCGCGACCCCGCTCGCGAGGCGCCCGCGGATCTGATGCGCCGGGCGGAGCCTGTAGTAGACCATGTCGGCAGGCTGGAGTGGATCCGGTCGAGCCGGACCCCGAGGCTCTCGATCGCGCCCTCACGCCGCTCGAGCTCACGCCAGCGGCCGCACAGCGGCCTCAACTACCGCACGCCGCCCGAGGTCGCGGCCACCTGGCAAGATCACCAAGACGACCTAACACCGACGGCCTGAAGCGATAACGTCGCCAGGGTCCAGGCCACATCGGCGGTCCACCCTGGGCGCATTCGGCCGGGGAGTTATGCAAGAGTCGGTGTCGTCAGCAGCTCGAAGTCGAGTCCTCCGCATCGAGTGTCTCGCTTGTCGCTAGTGACATCACCGCATGTTTCGTCGAAGCCGACACAAGTCCAAGGCTCAGGTCCGCCGCGAGGTTCGCGAGTTGGGTTGGTGGTTCCAGTGCTTCGAGTTGCCTTCGGGGGTCATGACCGGATCTGCCAAGCCATCGTCGTATTATCCGGAGGACACGTGGAACCTTCTTCAGACGTACCTTCCCACTGATCTATCCGGAAAGTCAGTGCTTGATGTGGGTGGAAATGCCGGATACTTCTCTATTCAGATGATGCGGCGCGGCGCAGAGCGCTGTACTCTCATCGAGCCTTTCATCGAGTTTGCAGCCCAGGCTAGATACGTGGCGGGAGAGTTCGGCCTCTCCATTGAAGTCATTGAGGAAGACGTTCACTCCTATTGTCTGACAACCGAAGAGCGTTTCGACTATGTGATATTCCTCGGTCTCTTCTACCACTTGAAGTACCCGGTTATCGTACTTGATCGACTTGCTGAGATGACAATCGAGCGCATGTTCCTCCAATCTCAGATTGTCGACGGCGAGCAATGGAACTACGAAGCCCGCGCGGACTACGTACCTGAGGCGGAGGACGCGCTGTTAGAGGAGCGTGGTTTCCCGCGCCTGCTATTTATTGAAAGACTCTACAACCGCGATCCGACGAACTGGTGGATCCCGAGTGCCTCCGCGCTCGAGCCCCTCGTGCGGAGCGCCGGAATGAGGGTCGTCGCGAGGCCCAACGCTAGGCTGCTCGTGGCGGAGCCTGAGCGGCCTTTGGGCAAGGTCGTGCTCGATCGCAAGTTGGTGTTTCCGCGGTACGGAAAGCCGGGCGGCGCTCTGCTTCCCGGACCGCAGGAGGTTGACCCGCATCTATGGAAAGAACTAGTTCGCGAGCCCGAAGAACCAGAGAGGTGAAGCGGCTCACGTGACCGAGCTCGAGCCCGTGTGTGGAGCATGGAGGACGGCGACTATCCGATGGCCAGCATCCGCACGAAGCGGGCCCGCGCAGCGGCGGCAGACCCGAGTCCTCGCTGTGGGCTTCCTCAGGCGGGCTCTGCGATGAGTTACCCACTCACGAGACGCCCGCGGATCTGACGCGCCAAGGCCCGCAGGCGCAGCCGGGCGTGCCTGGCCGCCATCGCCCCACGGCTGCGTTCGGTGCTGCGCGCCCTGAGCAGCACG
>JBPCQX010000229.1:0-5678 GCA_050997675.1 Solirubrobacteraceae bacterium | reverse complement strand
TCGCCCACCGCCTCGATCTACCCGCCGCCCGGGCCGCCTGACCCACGAATACGTCGGCGAACTTCCGAGCCAGAGCACTAAGCTTCGAAGATTGGACAATCCCAGCAGGGCTCGGGCTTCATCGGCTGTCGCCGGCGATCGGTCGAGTAACGCGCCGAAGGCCAGCGCCTTGCGGACGAGGTCGGCGTTCGATGCCGCTCGGACGCCGCGGCTGATCCGCAGGTTGTCCTCGAGACCGACGCGTACGTGACCGCCCAGCATCAGCGAGGTGTTCAGAAGGTGAAATTCGCCTGGGTAACCCACTCCGGCGGCGCACCACGTAAACCGGCCTGCGCCGAACACCGACTCTGCGGTGCGTAGCATGTGGAGCAACTGCTCGATGGTCGCCGCATTTGCCCCGAGGACGCCCAGGACGAACTGGATATGAACCGGAAAACCCACTAGCCCCTGTTCGGCGAGGTGCCCCAGGTTGTAGATGTGACCAACGTCGTAGCATTCGTATTCCGGCTTTGTCCCGGCTTCACGAAAGCATTCGGCGAGCCGGTAGAGGTCGGCAAACGTGTTCTGGAACACGTAAGCGCGTGTGGACTCGAGGTACTCAATTTCCCACGGCGCCATCTCCAGTCTATGAGCGACTCCGAAGATGCCGAAGTTGAAGCTGCCGGTGTTGAAGGTGGCGGTCTCGGGGCGGCACTCGAGGACCACGCGCGCCCGGTCGTCGATGCTCATTCCCACGCCCCCCCGTAGTCGGCTGGACGATGGCGTCGCAGCGTTCGGAGATCCCCGCCATGATCTCCTTGAATAGACCGAGGTCAGGCGAGGGCCGGCCGCTTTCAGGCTCCCGGACGTGGAGATGAACCAGCGAAGCTCCAGCGGCGTGGGCTTCGACCGCAGAATCGATGATCTCCTCCGGGGTCACGGGGATCGCCGCGCTTTGTCCGGGGACGCTCATGCCTCCGGTGATCGCTGCCGAGACCATGAATAGTTGCTGATGTGGTGTCACGCTTGCTCCCTTACGTCGAGCCCGCCGGGAACCAATCCGCCGGCAAGCATCGCTGCGGTGGTACGGACTGACGCGGGAACCCGGCCTACCCGGTCAAGCGCGGCATCCCAGACACGCGAGTACGCCACCGTGTTGCTTGGCGCCTGGTAGGTCGCACAGCGGCCTAGCAAACCGGCAGCCGCGCGTGCCGGCCGCATCTTCTCGGCGAAGCGCTGATCTTGCGCGATCGTGGCCATCGCCGCCGCGTTCGCCGACCAGTAGCCATCGGACTCCTGCCACTGCACTCCTACGCCGTCGGGCGAGAGCGCCAGATCGATGAACGCCGCGGCAGCCTTCACGTCACTCGCCCCCGTCGCGATCATCGCTCTGTCCACCCATGCGACGGTCCCCTCACGGGGCACGACCGCTCGGACGTCACGACCCGTTGCCGCGCGCACGTTCTCCGCGAGTGACGTGCTGTGGACCTCGGCGATAATGGCACCCTGGGCGAACGCGTGAATGAGGTCGGGCAGCAGACGCCAGACGCCACCGAGACGGCCGGCCAGCTCGTTGAGCTGATCGCCAACGCCGCCGAGGGCCAGTTCGTCGAGTGCGTACGCGACTTCGGACTGGTGGCCCCTCAGCAGCGCAACCTCCGCTATGACCTCGAATCCCTGACTGTTTACCCAGGCCGTGCCCGCGGGCGCGTCCCACAGTGCCTGCCGCGAATCAGCTTCGCCGAACGCGTCGGCGTCGACGATCAGTCCGCGTACGCCCCAGAAGGCCGGGTACGCCGCGACCATGCGCTCCCCGGAGGTCCAGAGCGAGAGGCAGCGCTCGCGGCATGCTGGCTCGAGCGTGGGCCAGCCTGCAAACGACTCGGGGTCAAGGGGAGCGACGAGGCCTTCGTCGAGGTAGCGCCGGGGCCACGTTCCGTCCGCGAAGATGACATCGAACCGGTCTGGCTGGAAGGCAACGAGGCCAAACGCCTCCTCGTTACGATCAAAGCAGGACCACTCCACCTCGATCTCCAGGCGCTCACGGGCAAGGGAGATCAGCCCTCTCAATGCGTAATCCGGCCAGGTCAGTACCCGCAGTGAAGCAGTCACCCGGCAGGGCTCCGTTGCAGCTCGGGCAGGTACTTGGGCTTGGCATTGAGGAGGTTCAGCTCGTCGCGGTGGTCGAGCGCTCGCAGCCGTGTCGGGACCAGGCGCATCAGCTGCCAGTCGAAGTTGAGGTCGGCGAACTGCTGCACCCACTCGTCGGCCATGGCATCGCCGAGGTACCGGCTGGCGATCCGGCGCATCGCCGCACCGCCCGAGTCGAGCTCGACTGTCGCCTCGCCCCAGGCTTCGCATACGCGGCCCGGGAAGGTCGCCTCTTCGGCTATGCATAGACCGACTTGAGGGTTGCGCCGGATGTGTCGCTCTTTCCAGTCGTCCTTGACCAGGCCGACTTGGAACTCCTGTCCGTTCCACTCAAACCACACCGGGGAGAGGAGCATCGTGCCGTCCTTGCGGTGAGTGGCCAGGGTCGCCAGCCACGGTTGCTGCAGAGCGTTGCCAAGTTCCTTGATCGGCATATTCGTGCGCACCTCACGCCTCCTTGGTCGTCAGTGCCGCCTCTTCGAGCACCAGCGCTCGCGAAGTGTCCGTGAGCAGCTCGGCGCCGCTCTCGGTAACGACCACGAGGTCCTCGATCCGGATTCCGCCCGTGCCAGGAATGAAGACCCCCGGCTCCACGCTGACGACCGCGCCCGTTGGCAACGGGGCGCGTTCGGCGGGTCCGAGCACGGGCAGCTCCCACACACCCGTGCCGATTCCGTGACCGGTGACGTGCGCGTAGCAGTAGTCACCGAATCCGGCGTCACCTATGGCTGCACGGGCGACGGCGTCCACAGTTGCCCCCGACACGCCGGGGCGCAGCGAATCGATCGCCCGCCGCTGAGCGTCGTATACCGCACGATAGGCAGACATGTAGAAGTCGTTTGGGCCGCCGATCCTGACGCTGCGTGCAAATTCGGCGTTGTAGCCGTCTAACGCACAGCCCCCGTCGAGCATCACCCAGTCGCCCTCCTGGAGCACCCGCGTGGTCGTGACCTCTCGCATCAGGCCGAGCTCCGGGCCGCCAATACACAGAGTGGAGAAACAGAGGCTCTCGGCGCCGAGTGCGCGCATCGTGGCCTCACCGCACGACACGACCTCAGCCTCCGTCTGCCCCGCACAACACGCGCCCAGCATCGCCGCCATGCCGGCCTGCGCAAGCGTAGCCGCGGCGGCGATCGCTGCGACCTCGCCCTCATGCTTGGTCTGACGCGCCGCCGCCAGGGGATCGGCGTCAGTCGCTCTCGCACCCACGTTGGCCGCCACGAGCCGGTGCAGCGAGTGCGGGCATTCGCCGGGCACGGCGACGCGGGACGCCCCCTCGGTGGTCTTACGCACCACGGCTTCGAGCTCGGTCAGCGGACGGGCGACGATCCCCACGCTCTCGTAATAGGGCACGTACGCGTCCATGGTGACCAGGACAGGATCTCCGTCCGCGCGAAGAATCACGACCTCTCCCAGGCGGCCTTCAGCGAGCGCTCGATAGATAAACGCTCGTCGCGGAGTCAGATACGCGGCATCTTCCGGTCGCGAGCTGACAACCGCGTCGATGTCGGCCGCCTCCAGAGCAGCGTGCGCGCGGTGAACATTGCACGCGATCCAGGCAGTGGCGTCAGTCACCCTGAGGCGCCTGCTGGTCGTCTCCGGCGGTATCGCTCAGCAACGTGGTGCGCGCAGCGAGGTACTGCTCGAAGACCTCACGACCGGAATCGAACAGCGTTGGGCCGAGATCCTGGGATCCGTCCTCGATCGTGATCACGTAGTCGGAATGGGGCGACCCCTCGGAGAGCTTGCAGGGAATGTCCAGCCGGACTTTCGGATTGATGTGGCGAAATGATCCGACGTCAACGTACGGCTCGACGTAACAGACATGAGGGATCAGGTCGGGATACTGGCGCTTCCAATGCTCCAGCAGGGGACATTTCGTGACCCGGATGACAGCGCGAGTGTCGGATGACTCAACGATCGTATTGTCGTAGCCGAAGAACTGCATACTCTCGGAGTAGGCCTTGGCGATCTCCGCTGCGGTCGCGTCATCGCGATCGCGCTGAGTCAGCGCCAGCATCGCCTCTCCCCACTTGTAGCCCATGTGCTCGGCAGCTCGGCGCGCGATCTTGCGGCCGTCCTCGCCGAGATGCTCGATCAGCTGCTGGTACATCGAAGACCAGGCGATGACGAACAGGTAGTAGTTGACCGTGAACTCGTCCCGTCCGCGCTCGAGTGCGGGTAGGCGGCCGTGAACCGTGCGCGGGAGCATCCCGTCTCCGAGCTGTCCCTCCTCAACCTTGTTCTCTTCGGTTGCCGACATTGGTTACCTCCGGCTGGTTTGGGGAAAGGACTCCGCCTCCGGTGCCCCGGAGCGCGGAAGCATCTGCACGACCAGCTCGTCGACGCTGAGCGCCGTCGACACTCCGGCCGACTCCATCAGGTGCGAAAGCTGGGTGATCTGCGTGGGGGCGATCTTTGTCTCGGCCAGGAGCGCCGTCTGTTTGAAGACCTCGCGGGTGGGAGCATCGGCGACCACCATGCCGTCCTTCAGCACGATCGTGCGCTCGCAGCGCTCGCTGACCAGCCGCATTTCGTGCGAGATGACCACAATGGTGTGCCCGGCATTGCGGAGCGCGTCCATCAGATCGAGTACGAGCTGGTAATAGGTCTCGTCAAGGCCGGTGGTGGGTTCGTCAAAGACGATCACCGGCGGCTGCATGGCCACGATGCTGGCAATCGCTATCAACTGTCGTTCACCGCGGCTGGTGAACAGCGGATGCTCGGTACGCAGATGCTCGATGCCACACATCCGCAGCGCCTCCGCGACTCGCCCCGCCACTACGTCTTCAGCCAGGCCAAGAGCCACCGGTCCGAACCCGATCTCCTTTTCGACCGAATCTCCGAACAGCTGGTGATCTGGGTTCTGAAAGACGTATCCCACAGAACGGGAGAGCTCGGCCACCGAACTCTCGGCGAGATCCTCACCGTCGAAGCTCACGGTACCCGCGGTGGGACGGAGCAAGCCGTTGAGATGCCTGGCCAGCGTCGTCTTGCCTGAGCCGTTCTGGCCGATCAGGGCCACGTACTCGCCGCGGCCGATCAACAGGCTCACGCCTCGCAACGCTTGGGTGCCATCAGAATAGGCGTGGTGGACGTCGTGCAGCTCGATCAGCCTGCTCCCAGCTGCTGCAACCGGCGCGGCCGGCTCGGTCACCGTCGGCAGACTGCCGACGAAGAGCGACAGGAATTGCCCGCGTATGCGGGCCTCGGCATCCTCGGCTCGATTTTCACGTTCGCGCCGAGCGGTGTGACTCTCTTTTACCTTCCGGTCATCTTTCTTTATCCGGCGGCAGTCTGGTTCGGCGCCTGGGCGGCGGTGGGGGGCTTTTTCGGAAATGGGTTCTCCATCTCAGTGCAGTAGGTCATGGGTCATCTCGGGCCCGCCTGGCCTTTTCGTCTGTCGCCATGGTCGATCGAGGGGAGCGCCGTCCAGGCTTGCGGGGCGAATGCGCTTGTCGCGCGGTGGTGGCTGCGGGTTCCGGCGTCCGGCGTCGGGATCGACGACGAGTGAACGGTAGGTGCGCGGTGGGGATTGCACGGCTTGT
>JBPCQX010000209.1:0-6320 GCA_050997675.1 Solirubrobacteraceae bacterium | reverse complement strand
CGAGGTGATCGTCCCTTGAGCCGCGTCGTGGTCGTGATTCCGGCGCGCAACGAGCAGGAGCGCGTCGGGCGTTGTATTGAGGCGCTGCGCGCCCAGCGCGACGCGCCCCCGTTTGAGGTGATTCTCGTGCTCGATCGCTGCACCGACCTCACCGCCGAGCGCGCGCGGGCAGCGGCGGGTGGACTCGCGCTGGAGATCGTCGTCTCGCCAAAGCCCGGCGTGGGCCGTGCGCGCAAGCTCGGCATGGACCTTGCCAGCCACCGTCTTTCCGCCGCCAGTCTGATCTGCACGACCGACGCAGACACCGTCGTCGCCGACGACTGGATCGCCGTGCAGTGTGCGCTCGCGGGCGATGGTGCGCTGGCGATTGGCGGGCTGATCGACCTTGACCCCGCGGAGGTGAAGCTGCTCCCGGACGAGGTACTGCGCGATCGTCGCGAGCGCGCCGCCGCGCGACTCGGACGCCTTCGTGGCGCCGGAGAACATCATCACTTCAGCGGTGCGTCGATCGCAATCGACGCCGGTGTCTACCGGCAAATCGGCGGCTTGCCTGCGCCGGCGGCGCTCGAGGACGAGGCGCTTGCGCTGAAGCTGGCAGAGCATGGCGTTGCGATCACGCGCAGCAGCACCGTCCGGGTTCGCACCTCGGCGCGGCTCGACGGCCGTGCTCCACGCGGGCTGGCGCGCGATCTGCACCGTTCGGCGTGGCGCTCGCGCCGCACCTGGGACGCACGGGACTTTGACGCCGCCCGACTCGCCAGCGAGCGCGCCTACAGTGTGAGTGTCGTGCTCCCGGCGCGGGAGGTGGCGGGCACGATCCAGCATATTGTCGAGCGCATCGGTCGGCTGCGCGACGCTGGTGTGGTCGATGAGATCCTCGTAGTCGACGCAGCGTCGAGCGATGGCACCGCCGAGCTCGCGCGCGGCGCCGGCGCTCGTGTGGTGCAGGAGCAAGCGATCCTGCCGGAGTTCGGCCCGGCGCTTGGCAAGGGTGACGCGATGTGGCGCGGCGTGGCCGCGAGCAGCGGCGAGATCGTCGTCTTCGCCGACAGCGACACCGAGGAGTTTGATGAGTCGTTTATCGTTGGGTTGCTGGGCCCGCTGCTGAGCGATCCGGCGGTCAGGTTCGTCAAGGGAGCGTTCCGTCGACCTTTTCGCATCGATGGGGCCACGCTGGCAGGGGAAGGGGGGCGCGTGACCGAGCTCGTTGCCCGCCCGCTGCTCAACCTGCATTGGCCGCAGCTCGCGGCCTTCGACCAGCCGCTGGCCGGCGAAATTGCGGCGCACCGCGGGCTCCTCGAGGTGCTGCCGTTTCCGGCCGGGTACGGAATCGAAATTGCGATGCTGATCGACGCTGCCCGCCGCGTGGGAATTGACGCGATGGCCCAGGTCGACCTCGGAGAGCGCCTCAACCGCCACCAGCCGCTGCGCGAGCTCAGCGCGATGTCCTACGCTGTGCTGGTCGCGGCCAGCCGGCGCCTGGAGGCACCGACGGCGGATCCTGCGGCTCCCGGACCGTTGCTGCTGCCCCCGCGCGAAGCCGGTGGATCGATGGAGATTCGCGATGTTTGCGTGCAGGAGCGCCCCGCGCTTGCCGGCCTCGAGCGGCGACTAGTCGTCGAGCAGCTCGACGACGGCTGCCTCGACGCGCTCGCGGGCACGGCCACCGGGGCGAGTGATCAGGCTCTCGGCGGCCAAGCCACTGAGTTCGATGCTCGTACCCGCGAGGAACTTGTCGATCACACGCGGGTCGATGTAGGAGGCGCGGCTCACCGCGGGGGTGTTGCCGAGCACCAGCGCGACCTCCTTGACGACTGCTGAGACGGCGCGCTGGGACGGCTGGCGGTCCGCTCGCTCGGCGCACAGCAGCGCCGCCAGAACTGTGGCGTTCCACGTGCGGAAATCCTTGGCGCTGTACTCGGCGGCGGCGTGCCGCTTGATGTAGTCGTTGATGTCGTCGGAACGCACCTCGATCCATCGGCGCCCTTCGCGGAAGGCAAGCAGCCGCTTGCCGGAGCGGCGGCGGAGCAGTTGCCGGATCACGCTGACCGCATGTGGATCGGAGATCGATTGGACCCTTCGCTGAGCGCTCTTCGCCGGGTAGTCGAATATCACGCGTGCGCCGTCGAGCGCGGTGTGCTCGCGCTGCAGGGTAGCCAGTCCATGACTGCCATTCTCTTCCACGTAACCGTCGCTGCCGACGCGGAAGAGGCCGATGTCGAGCAGCCTGACGGCGAATGCGAGCACCCGCTCCCACGACAGCTCGGGGCCCGCGATGTCGCGCGCCACGCGTCGACGCAGCCGCGGCAACGTGCGTGCGAACTTGAGCATCTCGTCGAATTTTTGGCGGTCGCGGCGGGCCCGCCAGCGTGCGTGATAGAGGTACTGCTTGCGACCGGCATCGTCGACCCCTGTGGCCTGAAGGTGACCCCACGCATCGCGGCAGCTCCAGACCTCGCGCCAGGCCGGCGGGATCGCCAGGGCGCGCGCCCGATCTAGCGTGGCTTGATCGGTGATCCGCTTGCCGCCCTGATCGAGGTAGACGAAGCCGCGCCCGGCTCGCCGCCGCGAGAATCCGGGCCCCGAACAGTCCGATCGGCGCAGGCGCGGGCTCATCAGAGCTCGGGCAGCGCCTGCTGCAGGGTCAGCATCGACGCGAACAGATCGCCGTGCCGGGCAAGCCGCGCAAGCGCCGCCGTGGTGTCGAACTCGAGCAGCGAGGCATCCTCGGCGCGTGCGGCACGCTCCACCTCCTGCCAGGTGATTGGAGTTGACACCATCGGACGCTCGCGCGCACGCACGGAGAGCACGCTGACAGTTGTCTTGTGTCGGTCGTTCTGGCTCCAGTCGATCAGCACTCGCCCGCGCCGCAGCGCCTTGTTCATTCGCGAGACGACAAGGTCCGGCGCGCGCCGCTCGAGCAGCTCGGCCACGGCGCGGGCGAGTGGTTTGGTCTGCGCATAGCTCGCAGGAGAGTTCAGCGGCAGGTAGAGCTGCAAGCCCTTGCCGCCCGACGTCTTGATCAATGTCTCGAGTTGTAGCTGGGCGAACAGCTCACGCAGCAGCAGCGCAACCTCGCAGCACTCCACCACACCCGCCGGTGCTCCGGGGTCGAGATCGAACACGAGCGCCGTGGGGCAGTCAGGATCCTGCGCGAGCGACAGCGAGGGGTGGAGCTCGATCGAAGCGAGATTCGCAGTCCAGATCAGCGTCGGCAGGTCGTTGACAAGGCAGAATGGGATCGCGGCGTCGCCCGAGCCGCTGCGAACCTGCGCGGTCTTCACCCAATCCGGGCGGTGCTCGGGACAGCGCTTTTCGTAGAAGAACTTGCCTTCCACGCCGTCCGGATACCGCTTCATCGTCAACGGGCGGCCACGCAGGTGCGGAAGCAGCGCAGCCGATGCCTCGCGGTAGAACTCGATCAGGTCGCCTTTCGTGAATCCGCTGACCGGAAACAGGACCTTGCCGGTGTTGGACAGGGCGAGCGCTCGATCCTCTACACGCGAGACGTGAGCGGCCGAGAGGCACTCGTAGACGGGGTGGCGGAGTAGACCCTGACGGGTCCACTCGGTGAACCGCACCCGCGCGCGGTGGCGGGGTTCGACCCAGCGGGCGCCGCTCGGCATGCGGCGCGCGGCGAACGGGCTGTCGGGGCGCGCCAGCGGCACCAGCAGCGACTCGAGGCGGTCGAGCTCGCCCTCCGTAAAGCCGCTTCCCACCCTGCCGGCGTAGCGCAGCGCGCCCGCCGCCGCATCCTCGCGCGAGCCGAGCAGCAGCGCGCCAATCCCTGCGGCTCGCCGACCTGAGCCCGGGAGCCAGCCGCCGATCAGCAGCTCCGTGTGCTGGACGTGCTTGACCTTGACCCAAGATCGCGTGCGCCGGCCCGGCTCGTACACGCTGTCAAGCCGCTTGGAGACGATGCCCTCGAGTCCACGCTCAGCTGTCGCCGCGAGCAGCGCCGAGCCGTCGCCGCGATGCGAGGAGGGTGTGCTCCAGGCCGCGCCGTCGAGTTTCAGTCCCTCGAGCAGCCGGCGGCGCTCGGAGTAGGGGAGGGAGGTCGTGCTGCGGCCGTCGAGGTACAGCAGGTCAAACAGCGCGAGCACCACCGGCAGCTCTTTCGCGCGCCGCCGGATCGCGCTCTCAGAGGTCAGCTGCATGCGCAACTGCAGGCGCTCAAAGCTCGGACGCCCGTCATCGTCAAAGGCAATGATTTCGCCGTCGAGGATCGCCGCGCGGGAGCCCAGCTCGCGCGCAAGTGCGCGCAGCTCGGGGTAGCGGGCGCTGATCTCGCCGCCGCCACGGCCGAACAAACGCAGTGAACCCGGCTCGCAGTAAGCGATCGCACGTATGCCATCCCACTTGACTTCGTGCCCCCACGCGCGCTCGTCAGCCGGCAGCGACCCGGCGCTGGCGAGCATCGGCGCAAGGCGCTCGGGCATCGGCTCGATCGCCCGAAGCGGCGGATCGACGCGGTGGATCATCCAGCTCCCGTCCCGCGTGCGGAACATCGCGTAGGCGCCGCTCAGGCGCTCGCCTCCAAACGTGAGCGTGATCTTCTCGGCCGTCCACTTCTCGCACTCGTAGGTGCCTTGGTCCCAGATCCGCATCATGCCCGCGCCATAGCTTCCGGCCGGGATCTCACCTTCGAAGTCGGCGTAGGAGAGCGGATGATCCTCCGTTGGGATCGCCTTACGGTTCCGGCCCGGCTCCTGGGGAATGCCGTTCGGCACAGCCCAGCTCTTCAGCACGCCGTCCCGCTCGAGCCGCAAATCCCAGTGCAGACGCCGGGCGTGGTGCTCCTGCACGACGAACCGCCGCTGGGCCTTCCCCGCTGCGGAGCCGCCCCGCGGTTCGGGCGTGCGCTGAAAGTCGCGTTTACGCTCATAGCTGTCGAGCCCGGCCATTAGCAGCAAGGTACCCGGCGACCGGCCCGCGCCGCGGGCACAGGGCCGCGGTCAGGCGGCGAGCCGCGCCCCGACGATCCGTGCGAGCGTCGCGCGGTGCTGCCGTGCTCCGCCGAGCAGCGCAGCGTCCATCTGCGCGCGCTTGTACAGCCAGTGCACGTCAGCCTCCCAGGTGAAGCCGATGCCGCCGTGGGCCTGGATCGCCGAAGCACAGACCTCGCGTCCGGCGTCCGAGGCTGCCGCCTTGGCCAGCGCCGCAGCCTCGGCCAACAGGCCGGCGTCTGCATCCGCCGCCCACGCGGCATAGAGCGTCGTCGAGCGCGCGCTCTCGGTCGCCAGCAGCATCGCCGCGCAGCGGTGGGAGACCGCCTGGTAGGCGCCCACCGGCGTGCCGAACTGTTTGCGCTCGCGCACGTATTCCAGGGTCATGTCGAGTGCTCGCTGGCAGATCCCGACAAGCTCCGCCGAAAGCGCCACGGTCGCCGCATCGAGACCGCCGGCGACGTCGCCGGCGAGCTGCTCGCCGGATCCCCGGACGCGCCCGTATCGCCGCGTCGGATCGATCGTCGCGGTCAGCTCAACGTCTGCATCGGCGCGCTCCAGCAACCGTGCTTCGCGCGTCTGCTCGTCGACGAGCACAAACAGATCGGCTGCATCGGCGTCGGGGACGAGTTCGGCGGCGCCGTGGCCTGCGGGGGTCGTGCCGAGCGCTCCTTTGAGCTCACCGGACGCGAGCCCGCCAAGCCAGCGCTCGCGCTGACCGGCCGAGCCGGCACGCTGGAGCACAAGCGCGGCACTGGCGGTCGAGAGCAGCGGCGTTGCGGCGAGCGCGTAGCCGGCCTCTTCGAGCAGAATTCCGAGCTCGACTACCCCCAGTCCCTGCCCGCCGTAGCTCTCGGAGACCGCGATGCCTGGCCAGCCGAGCCCGACAAGCTCGCGCCACAGCTCCTCGTCGCAGCTCGCCGACTCGGTGCACGCGCGCAGACGCTCCCAGCTGGCACGCTTGCCAAGCAGCTCTCTCGCGGTGCGCTTGATCTCGCCCTGGTCGTCGGTGAATCCGAAATCCATCGTCGCTGGTGGTCCTTTTACCGCATCCTTGGGAGCCCGAGCACCCGCTCGGCAACGATGTTCTTGAGGATCTCCGTGGTGCCACCCTCGATCGTGTTGCCGCGAGCGCGCAGCAGCTCGTAGCTCCACGGCGAGTCGGTCCGAAGGGCCTGTGGTCCGAGCAGATCGGCTGCGAACTGGGTGAGCTGCTGGTTAGTCTCAGACCACATCCATTTCGTCAGCGCGCCCTCAGGGCCGGGCTGGCCGTACTTCTCGATGCTGGCCAGCCCGCGGTACGCGGTAAGACGTAGGACCTCGGCCTTGACGTGCAGCTCCCCGAGGCGGTCCGCGACAATCGCATCGTCGAGC
>JBPCQX010000028.1:0-2552 GCA_050997675.1 Solirubrobacteraceae bacterium | reverse complement strand
GCCCTATGTCGGCGAGTGGTTCGAGGAGGCACGGATCCCGCTGGAGCTGGCGCGTGAGCTCGGCAAGCTGAACGTGCTCGGCATGCACCTGGAGGGATATGGCTGCGCCGGCGCGAGCGCGACGGCGCACGGACAGGCCTGCATGGAGCTCGAGGCGGGCGACAGCGGATTGCGGAGCCTGGTCTCAGTCCAGGGCTCGCTGGCGATGTTTGCGATCCATCGCTGGGGCTCGGAGGCGCAGAAGCAGGAGTGGCTCCCGCGGATGGCGGCCGGCGAGGCGATCGGGTGCTTCGGCCTGACGGAGCCGGACGCGGGATCCGATCCCGGCTCGATGCGCACTCGCGCCCGGCGCGACGGGTCGGACTGGATCGTGCATGTCAGAAGATGTGGATCACCAACGGCTCGGTCGCCGACATCGCGGTCGTGTGGGCCAAGACCGACGAAGGGCTACGCGGATTCCTCGTCCCCGCGGCGACCAAGGGGTTCACCACCCAGGACATCCACCGCAAGCTCTCGCTGCGCGCGTCGGTGACCTCCGAGCTGTTGCTCGACGACGTCCGCCTCCCGGCAGAGGCGATGCTGCCCGAGTCTCCTCACTTCGCGGACCGCTGTCGTGCCTGAACGAGGCGCGCTACGGAATCGTGTGGGGCGCGGCCGGAGCGGCTCGCGCCTGCTTTGAGGCAGCACTGCAATACAGCCTCGAGCGCCGGCAGCTCGACCGTCCGATCGCCTCGTTCCAGATCCAGCAGCAGAAGCTCGCGATGATGGCGCTGGAGGTCAACCGGGCTGCCCTGCTCGCGCTTCACCACGGGCGGATGAAGGACGAGGGGCGCCTGCGGCCCGAGCACGTCAGCATGGGCAAGCTCGGGAACGTCAACGCCGCGCTCGAGGTGGCGCGGAGCGCACGTCAGGTGCTTGGGCGCCAACGGGATAACGCTCGAGTATCCGGTGATACGGCACATGAACAACCTCGAGTCGGTTGTCACCTACGAGGGGACTGCGGACGGCCACGCGCTGGTGATCGGCGAGGCGCTCACAGGCATCCAGGCGTTCCGCTGAGGACGAACGCGATTGCCCGTAACACCCGTGGGAGTCAAGACTCCGGTCGTGGGGTCAAGACTCCTGTCCGACGCGCTTGGCCTCAAGCGCGATCACGATCTCGGCGAGATCGCGGGGCTTGCGCAGGGATTTTTCGGTGCACTCCTCGAACTGCCGGAGATGATTGACGACCGTGTTGCGGTGGTAGTGAAGCTCGCCAGCGGTCTCGGCGACTGATCCTCGGCCTCCGAGATAGACCGCCACCGTGTTGAGAATGCGCTCGCGCTCGGCCGGTCGTAATCCCGACAGCGGAGTGAGTACGCGGTCCGCTAGCAGCACGGCGAGGTCGTGCGCCGCCACGGCGATGCTGGCTAGGAGGTGCGTCTCGATCGTCGCGACCTCGGCTGCGCCCGGCGGGATGGAACGAACCGCCGCCTCAGCCTGCCAGACGTTGTCCCGTACGCCAGCGAGTCCGTCCGCGACCGCGCTGATCCCGACCCGGAGGTCGGCGAGTGTCTCGAGCGCCGCGCGTACCTCGCTGGGGTCCTGTGAACCGAGCTGAACAATCCCTACGTGCCGGTCGGTTTCCGTGTACCACACCGATCGCATGCCAAAGCCGGCGAGCGCCCGCCGCATGGCCTCGCCGGATGCCGCGACCGTTGTGGCCGCCTCGGCGCAGCAGACGACGAATCGTTCGTTCGGCGACAGACCCAGGTGGGCCGCGGCCTGGCGAACGGCGGACCCGACCGGGCCGGTGCCGCGGATGAGCGCGCCCATGAGAACTCGGGCGTGCTCCTCGCTCGAGCGGCTAAGCTCACCCTCGACCTCGCGGTAGGCAACGGCGACCCTGACCGAGATCGCGTCGATGACATCCCAGACTCTTGCCGCGCCGTCCGTCAGGAGCTCGAGCATGTTGAGTTGATCGTTGGTTGCGGCGAGGTCGAGCATCGCTTCCCAGACCAGCCGGTAATCGATTCGCAGGCTGCGCAGCACGGCCTCCAGGGGCGCGGCCTGGACGGCGCGAGCGTGGCCGATCACCTCGGGGGCGTCGCCGAGCCCTTCGTCAAGCGGAACAGCGGCCAGCTGCGAAAGCACGAGCTGAACGCACAGCCGGCTGGTCTGGCGAAGGTCGGCGACCGTCACGAGGTCGCTGTACTGGGGGTCGTGCTCGCAAACCCAGCCGACCGACCTGTCGGCGATTTCCTGGGCGCGCGGGAGCAGCGCGATCGCTGCGCTGACTGCCGTAGCACCCCAAGGTGGGGCGGCCTCGCTCTGGATCTTGTGGTTCATTGCTGTGCGGTTGCACAACTGGACGTCGGATATGGAGTTTGACTATCTATTGATCCGGCCCTTGCGCAACTGCGATGCTACCTCTGGTTGGCGCTTCTCGCGGCATGAAAATGCGTCTTGGAGGGTCCGTCCGGGCCCGGGCCTAAGGTCCGGCGATCCGGGACAGGGGCCTTCTTTGGGAGAACGCAGACGGGTAGGCCGTTTTTGGCGATGGGCTGCGAGCC
>JBPCQX010000236.1:0-6068 GCA_050997675.1 Solirubrobacteraceae bacterium | reverse complement strand
GGTCGAACGCGATCCAGCCGCCGCGACTCGCGCCGCGCAGCTCCCAAGCACCGTCGGGACGGCGCACCGCGCCCATCAGGCGCTCCAGCACGCTTTCGCTGTGCGCTAGGTCTGCGCTGTAGGCACGCACCCCTTCGAATCCGATCAGCGCGAGCTGCGTGGGGATCTCGGGATGCTCGGCGGGCAAAGCAGGATCGCTCGCGGAGCTCACGCAAAGCTCGTGGTCGAGTCCTTCGCGATCGCTGAAGCGGAGCGTCCGAGGCGCCTGCGCGGCGCGCTCGCAGGCAACGCTCTCTTCGCGCAACCGCTGCTCCCAGAACTCCAGCGCCGCCTCGGACTGCACCCGCCAGACGATGCGGTGCACGGTGCCGGCGCCGGGTCGAGCCGGTGCTGCGTGCGGATACTCGAAGAACGTCAGATCGAGCCCTGGCCGCGCCTGCTCCCCGCCGTAGAACAGGTGGTAGACGCCTGGGTCATCCTGATTGACGGTCTTGGCGATCATTCGCAAGCCGAGTACACGGGTGTAGAAGTCCACGTTGCCGGCGGCGTCGCCGGTGATCGCCGTGATGTGGTGGAGCCCGTTCAGCTGCATTCGGGAGGGGTGCCGCCTAGACCGGGCCCGAAGCTGCCTCGTCAAGCGCCACGGCGTCGGCGATGATCGCGGCGTGGTCGAACGCCAGGTCGGGGAGCTTCTCAATCTCCCACCAGCGAGCGTCCGCGGCGTCGTCTGCTCCGACTGCGTGAAGCTCATCCGGGAGTGACGCGACGTACACCACGGACACCGACCAGCCGCGCGGATCGCGACCCGGCGTGTCGTAGACGCCAAGCAGCTCCAGCTCCGCGCCTGAGAGTTCGATGCCGGTCTCCTCCTGCAATTCGCGCGGCGCAGCCCGAGCCACCTGCTCGCCGCGCTCGACAAACCCACCCGGGAGCGCCCACGACCCTTCGAACGGCTCACTTCCGCGCTGCACGAGCAGCACCGTGCGTGCCGGACTGCCTGCCATTAGGGCGACGTCGACCGTGAGTGCCGGGCGCGCGGGATCCATCGGGCTACTTGATCAGGACCGGGGTGCCGATCGCCGTCAGCCTGTAGACGGCGATCGCGTTCGGCACGAGCATGCGAATGCAGCCATGCGAAGCTGCGGAGCCGATCGAGAAGGGCTCGTTGGTCCCGTGGATTCCGACGCCGCCGCCGAGGCCCATCCAGCGTGCGACGATCGGATCGTTCGGGCCAGGCGGGATCGTCTTGCCGGCCAGCGCGCCTGCCCACGAGCTGTTCGGCACGTGCCAGGAGGGATTCACCTCGCGCTCCTGGATGTGGTAAAGCCCGGTGGGCGTCGCAAGGCCTGAGCGGCCGACGGCGATACCGTACGTGTGCAGCAGGCGCAGGCGCCGGAACACACGCAGCTTGAAGTGTGCGCGATCGACGGTGATGATCGTCGGGTAGGCCTTCGGCAGTCGCCCGAGCGAAACCCGCGGGTGCGTTGCTGTGAGCCTGACGTGCAGCACGCGTGAGGTGCCCGGAGCGTCGAGCGCGGTGTCGATCTGGCCGGCGAGCGCAGCGCGATCGAGCATGTGGCCGTCACGACCCGCGCGGCGCACGATCCGGCGCAGCGTGATCCGTACGCTGGCGTCCACCGCGGAGCGGTCCACTTTGGCGGCGATCTCCGACGCAAAGGCCCGGATAGCGAGCCGGGCGTGCGAGAGCGCGAGCGGAACTGCGCCGGCGTGCCCTGCGTACAGCGCTCGTTTGGCGGTCGTCACGGCGTCCAAGCGCTCGCCGGCCCTTGCCGCGGAAAGCTTGAAGACGTGACCCCCGGCCCCGACGATCACGTCGCCTCCGACCGCGGGCGACAGCGCCTGCGTAAGTTTCGCCGCCGCTGCGTCGACCGTCAGGCCGGATAGGTCGACTCCCCCGGCGCTCGCGCCAGGGGCGATCGTCGTGCTCTGTGCCGCGGCGCTCGCCAGCGGCACCATTGCTGCGGCGATCAGGCAGCTGAGCAGGAGTTTTCCGCCTGAGCACATGCGCGGAGGGTACCTGCTGGCGCGGTCTCTCGCGCGCGTGGCGCCCACGGCCTGCCTGTACCGGCTAGTCGTCCGCGGCGATCTCTACCGTGAAGTGAGGATGCAGATCAAACAATGGACAGAGGGCGAAAGCATCGACTGTGTGCTGCTCGTGCGGGACGTCGAGACACGTCGCAAGTCGGACGGCGGTGAGTTCTTGCGCGTGACGTTCGGCGATCGCAGCGGACAGATCCCGGCGATGATCTGGGACGACGTAGTCGAGCTTGGCGAACTGCTGCGGGTGGGCTCGCCGGTCCGCGTGCGCGGCCGCTACGAGAAGCACGCTCGCTACGGACCGCAGCTGAAGCTCGCCGGGGCGGCCCTCGCAGAGCCTGGAAGCTTTGCGCCGGATGCGCTGCTCGACGGGCCGCCGCGCGCCGCGGCGCAGATGGAGAGCGACCTGCGGGAGCTGCTCGGGACGATCCAAAACCCGCATCTGTGCGCCTTGCTCGCCCGCGTGTTTGGCAAGCACTCGCCGACCTGGGCCTGTTATCGCGATGCGCCGGCGGCGAAGCACTACCACCAGGCCTACCGCCACGGGCTGCTGGAGCATTCCCTGGGTGTGGCCCAGGCGGTCAGCGCGATATCGGCGACATTTCCCGGCATCGATCGCGACGTCGCAGTCAGCGGGGCCCTGCTGCACGACATCGGCAAGCTCGAAGCTTACGAGAGCGTGGGTTTCGCGATAGAGATGTCCGATGAGGGCAAGCTCCAGGGCGAGATTCCGCTCGGCTACTTTCGGGTCCGGCGCGAAATCGAGGATCTCGACGGCTTTCCGCAGGAGTTGGCGCAGGCCCTGCTTCACATCATCCTCTCCCACCACGGCTCGCTGGAGCACGGAAGTCCCGTCGTCCCCTGCACGCGCGAAGCGACGCTTGTGCACATGGTCGACAACCTCGGTGGTCGGCTCGGGAGCTTCGATCGCCTCGAGAAGGAGCTGCCCGGCGGGGCCCGGTGGTCGCGCTTTGACCGCGCGATTGGATCGGGCGCGTTCTTCGCCCAGCCCGCTGGCGCTGAGGACGACGAGGTGCGCCGGGCAGCCTAGCTGCCTCCGGGTTTGCGTTCAGGCTGACTTTCGGCCGAGCCTTCGTGCGAGGTCTCGCTGTTCCGGTCGTCCCGCGCCGGGGGCTATAGCGAGCCCGCGGCGGCGCGGCCCACACGAAAACCCGCAAATACGGCGCCGTCCGTCAGTCGCCACAGGGCATCTGACTATCGTTGCGGCCGGATGGCAAAGGACACAGAGAAGCTGATCCGCCAGCTCTCGCTGATCTCCTACTTGATGGCTGAGCGCCGACCGGTGACTGCGCTGGACATCAAGCGAGACGTCGAGGGCTACAGCGGAATGAACGAGGATGCCTTCGCGCGTCGGTTCTACGCCGACCGGTCGGAACTCGAGTCGCTCGGGATTCCGTTGACCGTGGAGCGCCCATTGGACGGGGTCGCTGAACAGGAGAACTATTCGCTCAGACCGGAGAACTTTCACCTTCCGGCGATCGAGTTCAGCGACGCGGAACTGGCGGCGCTACAGATGTCGCTGACGCTGCTCGACGGCGAGTTTGCCTACGCGGAGCCGCTGCGGCTCGCGCTTCAGCAGATCACCTGGGGACGGCCGAGCCCGCTCGATGCGCCGGAGCAGCGCTCGGTGGCGCTGGGCATAACCGCGAGCGCAGGTGGCCGCGACCTCTCCCAGCGGCTGGGCAAGATCGAGACCGCGATCTTCCGCCAGAAGACGATCTTGTTCGACTACTACACGATGGAGCGCGACGAGGTCGGCCGTCGCCGCGTCGATCCCTACCACCTGCTCTACCGCGGGGGTCAGTTCTATTTGCTCGGGCACGCGCACGAGCGCGACGCGCTGCGTGTGTTCCGGCTCTCGCGGATCCGCGGCAAGGTCGCCTATGCGACCAAGGCCGAACGCGACTTTCGCCGGCCGGCCGGATTCGATCCGCGTTCATACGCAACCTGTGCCGATTGGCAGTTCGGCGAGCGCCGGGGCGAGGCGCAGATCCTGATCGCCGAGCGGATCGCATGGCAGATTGAGCGCCATTTCGGCAGCTTCGGCGACTTCCTCCCCGCACCGGAGGGCAACGGCGATCGGCTGTTTCAGACGGAGTTTGCCAGCGAGCGCCAACTGATCTCGTGGGTGCTCGGGCTCGGCGAGCACGCGCGCTTGCTCGGGCCGCCTGAGCTCGTCGGCGAAATGCGCCGTCGCGTCCAGCTGATCGTCGAGCGCCACAAGGGTGAGCCGCCCGGGAGCGCCGGGGAAACGCGCACCCGCAACGGGACGCGGAATGATCTGCACCATGGCGGCGAGCGAGGAGATGAGACTGCCGGGGAGGGACGCGACGCCGCCATCCGACCAGAGCGCTTCGCGCGGCTCGTCACCATCGCCTCGATCCTGATCAGGGCCGGCCGCGCCGGCGAGCGCGTGTCAATCGAGGAGCTCTGCGGGCGCATGAAGCTGTCGGAGCTCGAGCTGCGTGAGGACATCAGCGTGTTGAACGTCGTCAACTTCGGCGGCGGCTCCTACGTGTTGTACGCGGAGATCTGCGAGGAGGATGGGACGATCGAGGTCGACCCAGAGCCTTACAGCGACAACTTTGCGCGGCCAGCGAGGCTGCTGCCCGTGGAGGCGAAGGCGCTGGTGGCGGCGATTGACCTGATCGGCGAACACGTCGCCGAAGGCTCGCTCACTTCTGCGCGCGAGAAGATCGTCGCGGCGCTCGGCGAGGATCCGATGCAGCAGGGCTTGCAGGTCGCGCTCGCCGCTGGCGATGATTCCGCGGTCGCGAGCGTGGTCTCACAGGCGATCTCCGGACGCAGGCTGCTCGAGCTTGACTACTACAAGGAGAACGAGGACGAGTTCTCAGAACGGCGCGTGGAGCCGTACGCGCTGATCAACGGCCGCGAGGGTTGGTACGTCGCGACCTTCGACCCGAGCAAGCAGGCAATGCGCCACTTTCGCCTCGATCGGATCAAGCGCGCCGAGCTTGCGCAGGATGTCTTCGTGCCCCGTCCGGAGGTCAACCCGTCGGCGGATGTCGACGGCTGGCCGCGCACCGGCGAGGTCTCCTCCTCGCGCAGCGCCCGCGTCTGGATCTCTCCTGAGCGGGCCCGCTGGGCGCGCGAGCAGCGCGCCGTTGCCGAGGAGTATTCCGACGGCGCGATTCTCGTTGAGCTCAGTTTCGCCGGCGAGCACTGGCTTGTGCGCGAGGTGCTCAAGGAGGCGGGCGACGCGGCAGTCGTGGAGCCGGCCGACGCGCGGGAGGTCGTCCGCACAGCAGCGGAGCGGCTGCTGGGATCGTGAGCCGCCGAGCGCAGATCCAGATGTCGGTCGAGCAGGTGGCGGAGTTCCTCGAGCAGCAGCGCATCGTTGTGTGCGCGACCAATGGCGCCGATGGTTGGCCCCACCTGATGCCGCTCTGGTACGTCGTCCGCGACGGAGGGCTGTGGGCCTGGACCTACGCAGCGTCGCAGAAGGTGCAAAACCTCGAGCGCGATCCCCGGGCCACACTGCAGATCGAGACCGGCACCGAATACAACGAGCTTCGCGGCGTGATGTTCAAGTGCGAGACAAGAGTGCATCGCGCGGTCGAGATTGTGGCGCCCACCGGACTTGAGATCTTTACGCGCTACGCCGGTGGTGTGGAGCTCCCTGCCGAGGCGCGCGCGATGGTGGAAAAGCAGGCGCAGAAACGCGTCGCGCTCGAGTTCGTCGAACAGGGGCGCGCCAGCTGGGACCACCGCAAGCTCGGCGGCGTCTACTGATACGGATCTGGATTTCAGCCGATCTGAGCGTTGCGTCCGCCGGTACCGTTCCGGGCTCGATCGCCCGGGTGGAATCAACCATCTAGTCTCCTCATCGACATGAAGGGGCTGATTCTCTCCGGTGGCAAAGGCACGCGCCTGCGCCCAATCACGCACACGAGCGCCAAGCAGCTCGTGCCCGTGGCCAACAAGCCCGTGCTGTTCTATGGCGTCGAGGCGATGGCCGAGGCGGGCAT
>JBPCQX010000155.1:0-4819 GCA_050997675.1 Solirubrobacteraceae bacterium | reverse complement strand
CGCTGGGCCCTCCGCACGGGTCCGCTGGGACCGCCTTGGTCGCACGGCGATGCTGATCGTGCTGCTCGTTTTGCTGGTGCTGTTCATCGGGCCGGCCCGCTCGCTCATCTCGACGCTCTCCCAGTCCTCTGAGCGCCACGCCCAGGTGACTGCGCTGCTACGAGAGAACGCCCAGCTGAGGGCGCGCGCGGCAGCCCTGCAGCAGCCGGGCACCCTCGAAGCCGATGCTCGCGGGCTTGGTCTGGTCAAGCCGGGCGAGCGTCCGTATGTGATCTTTCACCTGCCCGCGAACTGAGCGTCAGTCGGTGCGAGCGCAACTCGACGTGTCGAGCGGCCCTGAGCCTCGCTAACGCCCTGCACTCCTGGCAGGACGGCGAGCGCCGCGTGCGCAACGCCTCTGCGGAGCATCGGCCAACGCTCGAGCGTGTCTGTCGTTTGCTTCAGGACGAGCTGCGACGACGCCTCGGGGGCTCGTTCCGCGCTGAGGAACTCGTCGAGCTCTACGGTTCGGGAACTGCCTGGTGTTTACAGCTCGCGGCAGGCGCCGCGCCTGATCAGCCTTGGGCCTGGGATGCCGCGGTGGCTGACGCGGCGTTCGGGCGCTACCTGCGCGAGGCGCGCGACTATGCGGGCGGGCGAGTCCTCGACAACGACTGAAAGTCAGTCGACGGCGACGCGACGGATGACGATCTGCTCCTCTTCGACGCTGACCTCGACCGGGCGGTGCCCGGCCCAGTGCTCTGCGTACACGGGATCGTCTGCCACCGCGGGATCGAGCCACAAACCGTAGCCCTCCTCGCCGTGATCGAACGTCCCTTCCACGGGACCCCCCGCGCCTTTTGCGCCGCGGCGCCCACGCCCACCGCGGCGGCTGCGGCGACGCTTGGGCGCGGCGTCGGGATCCTCGGAATCCTCGGAATCCTGATCGGGTTCGGGGTCCGGCTCCGCGGCACGCGCCGCCTCGGCCGCCTCCAGCTCCGCTGCGATCAGCGCGTCGTCTTCAGCTCGAAGATCGATCTCGGGCTCGAACGCCTCGCCGCCGTCGGGATCGCCCGCGAGGTCGTTTTCGCGCTTGAACGTGGTGATCTGCTGCACCGTGACCTCGAGCTGGTGTGCCACCCAGGCGTCCGTGCGACCCTGGCGGGTCCAGGTGCGGATCTGGTTTAGGTGGGGCCTGAGGGACTTGCGAGCCATCGAACGGGCGTGAGACTAGCGGAATCGGTTTGCATTCGACCGCGGCAGTTGGCTTAATGGGTGTACATCACGGCTAGGGAGGTGCCAGTGCTGGTCCTGACGCGCAAGTCGAACCAGAGCATCATGATCGGAGACGACATCGAGATCACGGTGCTGTCGGTCATGGGAGACAAGGTGCGCATCGGCGTCCAGGCGCCGCGGGAGGTGCCTGTTTTCCGCCACGAGGTGTACCTGGATATCCAGCGCGAGCAGCGCGAGGCGTTGACCTCGCAGGTCAACAGCTCAGCCGATCACTAGATACAGCGCCTTGAACATCGCGACCGTCACCAGAACTGCGGTGGCGATCAGCGTGAGCGACAGCAGGACGAAGCGCAGGGTGCTGCGCTTCGTCTCTCGCTGCACTGCGCGCTCGCGTGCACGCACGCGCGTTGTTTGCACAAGCGATTCGCGCCGGTCGCGGTCGAGATGGATCTCCTCAACGAACTGGCGCTCGAGCTGAGCGAGGCTTTGACGCATCCGCACGGTCAGACCACCGTCGCCGCGGCGCTCTCGTAGACCTCGATGAAGCGCAGGTAGTTGCCGGCGATCTGTTGCGCGGCCTCCGCGCGCTCGAGCTCGCCTGCGAGGAACCCTTTCAGGGCGTCCCACCAGATCGAGCGACCGATTGCGAAGCCGACGAAGCCCTCGACTGGCGCGGCTTGGCGCAGCCAGTGGTCGACCTTTGCGTCGTCGGCGCCCCGGCCGAGCACGACAGAGACAACGCCTTCGCGCCCGGCGCCGGCGCGAGTCTGACGAATCAAGATCTCGCAATCCTTGCGCTCGTCGACGCCCTCGATCTTCCAGATGTCAACCTCGATCCCGGCCGCCTGAATGTCCTCGATCGCGCGTCGCATGAGCTCGGGGCGGAGTTCGGCGTCGTAGCGGTCGCCGTCGCCGCCGACTGCCTCGAGTTGCGCTGCCTCAGCCGGAACCAGCAGCTCGAAGAGGAACCTGCGGCCGTGCTCGTGAAGCCAGTCCGAAAGTCTGCGCAGCTTCGTCAGCTGCTCGCGATTGGCGACCGCGTCGCCGTCGGGGTTGTAGCGGACCAGCACCTTGGAGAAATCGGGATCAAAGCTCTCGATGTGCGCGCCGAACTCCTCGCCGTACTGGAAGTCAAACGTGTCCTGTCCGCTTCGCTCGACGGGCATCGCCAGCCTGAGCCCGTGCTCGCGGGCTTGCGCGGGCACGGTTGATCCGAACTGCTCGTCAACGAGCGCGCCGCATGCCCGGGCGTCGTCCGCGCGACGGGCGGCCTCGAGCAGCCCCTCGAAGACCAGGCGCTTGGCGTCGGAGATGGTCTCCGACTGCTCGGCGGACGGATCGCCGTCGATGCCGAACATCTTCTTCTGGAACGAACCGCGGTGATCAAACGCGAGAACGTAGAGCTTGCCGTCGTAGCCGAGTGCCATGTGAGCGCGGTCTCCTTGAGCGAAATTCGTTGTCTTGGGAGTCTAGATGTTTGATTGGCGAGGGCGGGCGTGCTCGCGTCAAGCTGAGCCCGTGCAGCGCGGTGGGGCCGGCACGCCGTCCGGCGGCCGCGCAGGGCTGCGCGCCCTACACGGGGTGCGGAGCGGGCGACGGTCGCATCCGCGCAATCAACCGCTCGCCGCGAGGCGGGCGTAGAATGCTCTTCGTGGCACGCGCGGACCTTCATGTTGTCTGCAAGAACCCGGACTGCGGGGCGGAGGTGAGCCCATACATCACCGAGTGCCCGTATTGCGGGGCCCGCCTGCGCAAGCGCGCGCCTAAGCTCGATCGCGGTCGCCCGCGCGAGCGCCGCACTGCTCGCTTGCCGAGTCCGTCGCTAGGGCGCCTGCGACGCGGCGAGATGCCAGGAATCCGCGCCGACGCGCCGCCGTTGGCGACGATTGCGCTGGTCGCCTGCACCTGCCTCGTGTGGATTGCCACCCGCGGCGGGTTCCTCGGCATCGACCCCGGGCGGTTGGTCGTGGCCGGCCCGCTCCACGGCGAGTGGTGGCGTGTTGTCTCCTCGCAGTTCACCTACTTCTACAGTGGCTCGAGTTCCGCTACGGGCGCCGGCGTCTACCAGTTCGCCTGCTTGTTTGCCGTCGCTCTGTTCGGCACGCTGCTCGAGCGTCGCCACGGCCCGTGGGCGGTCCTCGGGCTCTTCCTGCTCGGCGGCGCCGGGGGCGCGTTGGTTGCCAGCGCGGCCGACATCCAGTCGCTTGTCGTCGGTGGCAACGGCGGTGCGCTTGCCCTGCTGTGCGCGTGGGCAGTGCCTGACCTGCTCGCGCGCCGCGCCGGAGTGGACTACGACGGCGATCTGCTCGGCACTGCCGCAATTGCCGTGGTGCTGCTCGCTCTGCCCGTCGCGCGACCGGAGTCAAGTGCGCTGGCGGGGGGTGTGGGCGTCGTTGCCGGCTACCTCTGCGGCCTTGCGCTCGCTCGCGGGCGGCGCGTGTGAGCAGCGCGGGCGAGTACAGCGCGGAGCAGATCGACGCGGCCGTCGCCCGGCTGCAGGATCCCGAGCAGTTTGCCCACGCTTCGGATCTCGTCACCCACGCCGCCCCGGGACTGCTGCGTGTGCTCGATGCGGCGCTTGACGCGGGGGGCTGGTTCGGGCCTGCTCACCACGAGCAGATTTCGCGGGCGTCCGCGCAGCAGAACCCCGATGAGCGGCTCGAGGCGATCCTCAGCATTGTCTCTGAGCAGACTCGGCTGGGCATGCTCGTGGGTGTTGCTGTCGGGTTCGAATTGTCGCGCGAGTTGGCTCGTGCAGAGGTATCGGCGCAATGACCCATGCGGTCGTTCTGATCGAAGCGGAACGCGACGCGATGTCCACGCTCGGCGGGGACCTAGCGGAGATCGAGGGCGTGGCCGAGGCGTATTCGGTGACAGGCGAGTGGGACTTCGTCGCGATCGTCCGCGTGGCGCGGCACGAGCACCTCGCTGAGATCGTCACGCAGGGCATCGGCAAGCTGCCGGGGATCGCCAGGACACAGACGATGGTTGCCTTTGCGGCCTTCTCAAAGCACGACCTGGAGGCGATGTTCTCGATTGGCGCCTAAGAGGCTGTCTCAGAACCCCCCGCGCACGTCTGGCGGCGGCGGATCGTCGCGGCTGCTGCGTCCTCGGTCGGGGCAATGGCGCTGCCATTGCTCCCTCCCTGCGTCCTTGCCCCGCTCGATCCGGCGCTCGCCAGCCGCACACGCGGGGTTATGAGACAACCTCTTGAGGCCTGCGGAGACGCGATCGCGCGTGTCCGCCACGGCGAGCTGTGCGCGCATGTCGGCACGCGCACTCGCGTCGTGTCGCACGTGCCAGCCAGCTGCACGTCGCCCGGCGAGTGTGAGCCGCGCCGAGCGCGCGCCCAGCGCGGGCTCGCGTGACTCAGCGCTCGCCAAGGCAAAGGCTACGGCTGCGAGCCAGCCCCTCGCTCGAACCAGATCGCGTGGTCTCGACGGTCGTGGAGCATGAGCACGCCACCGACGCTGGCGATCACGATTGCGTGTGCGCCGGCGGGGGCAGTGGCGATCGACTTTCGACTCGGCGCAAGCGTGTGCTTCGCGGCTACGAGCGAGCCGCCGGCGGCGGCGAGGATCGCTCCCGCTGCGCCGTGGTGGCA
>JBPCQX010000142.1:0-3485 GCA_050997675.1 Solirubrobacteraceae bacterium | reverse complement strand
AACGACTAGCCGCGGCCGATGAGCACGCCGCTGACTCCGCGAATTCGCGCGAACGTGCAGTTGAGCTCGATCCGCGATTGGATGAGGGCGGTTCGGCTCCCGGGTCCGCTCGCCGCTAGCCGCCGCCGCCATTGAAGGCTGTGCGGCATTGTTGCGTTGGTCGAGGCAGGCCGACTGAGGTACTTCTGGTTGCCCAGGCGATCGCATTTGTTTACTACCAGGTGTCCTGGCTGACGTTCGTCACGCGACCGAAGTGGTCCTACCGGCTCAACGCCGACTCGAAGATCACGCCGAGCACGAGTACACCCTCCTGGTCGCCGAACATCCCGAGTGGGAAGGTGGCGTTCGTCTCGCAGTTCACTGCCGACTACGGCAACTACGAATCCCTGGCCGACGTGTTCCGCCAGATCGGCCACGACGAGCGCGTGCACAAGCAGGAGAGCGAGACCCAACTGACACAGCCCCGCTTCCACTGATCACGCTCCAAGCGCCATGCAGGTCAACCCACAGCGTCCCGGGTCAGTGCGGGCAGGTTCGGCGACGCTGAGCATTGACCCTTGAGGATCGGCTACTGAGACTTGGCGCCTCCGAAGGTCGTGGCCGCATCCAGGCGTTCAGGCCGCGCTAGAGCGGGATGCGGTAGAGGATGAAGCCGCGGTTCTCCGCCACCTGGTCGTAGAGTCGCCGGGCTACCCCGTTCGTCGCCTGCGTGGACCAGTAGACCCGATCGCAATCCTGGCTGCGGGCCCAATCGACGACGGCTTCGATGAGAGCGCGCGCCACGCCGCGCCCGCGTGCGTCGGGCACGGTAAACAGATCCTGTAGGTAACAGACGTCTCGCGAGGTACTGGCATGAACCAGGAAGTGGGTGATGCCCACCAACCGACCGTCCGTGCTCGCGCCCAGGGCGTGCATGCGATCACCTGCCCGGAACTCGCTCCACGCCCGGTCGTACATTTGATGCGGCTCGGTGCGCTCATAGAAATCGATGTAGGCGCGAAACAGCGACTCCCACTCGCTGCGATCTCCTGGAGTCAACTGCGCAATGCGAACCATCTGGCTACTCCTATACCCCTGCGACGTCGGTGTCGAGGCTTGCTGGCCAGAGACTCGCACGACCACCTTCGACCGTTTCGAATGGACGCCCTTCGCCGCGTCGTAAGCCCTTACGGGCGGGAGGTCAGGCCACCCATGTCACCCGGACGACGACGTTTTCGCTGTCTCACGCGGTTGAGCTCCCATGGGCTGTCAGTCGTCGATGTTCTCGGTGCTCGTGCGTTGAGTTCGCCGAGGTGCTCGCGCATGGCCTTGAGCTTCTCGGGCGAGTGCCCCACCCAGTCGACAATTTCTCCGACGATCCGCACCAGCTCCCGAGTGCCGTAGGACCTCGTCGGATTGCCCGGGAACTTCCTGTCCGTCACGTTCGGATCGTCCTCGAGGTTGCCCATCGGCTCCACGATGTAGATCCGGCCGCGGCCCTCCCCCACCGCGAGCTCCGCTCCCCAGGTTGCCGCATCCAGGGTCGCGGCGAAGTAGACGTGGTTCGCCGTCCTCCCCCGCCGTAGTTCGAGCGGCGGCCGGGCTCAAGCAGATCTCCCACCTTCAGATCGGCTTTCGTTCCGTGGAACAAGCCCCCTGACTCGTGGATCTCGAAGGGCATTGGTTCGTTCGTCATACACGCTCCGATCGAACCCGGCGCTTATGCCCGGAGGAAAGCATCTGACGCCAGGCCCGTGTGCACGCGGATCTGCTACCGGCGACTCTCGCGTTCCGGTGGCTACTCACCGACCGTGCCGTCGATCGCTTCGCGGAGAAAGTCAGCGTGGCCGGCGGTCTCCTCGACGAGGTGCAGCAGCACCCACCGCAGTGAAGTGCCGCCCGTCGCGCAGCACCCTGGCCGATAGTTGATCCAGCATCTGCAACCGCTCGCCGGTCGCGATACTTCCAGGGCGGCGCCGATTACCCGAGTCCGGCCCCCACCTCGGACGGGTCACCCAGAATTCCAGTCATCGATCGACTGACGCAAGATCATCTCGGTCGGGAGTCGGAATCGTCGCCGCAAGCCGTTCCGCTTGCAGACGGCCGTCCCAGTCGTCGGTCGCCATTCGGCGCGAGGGCTGCGATGCCACTCGGCGTGCCAGTCTGAAGTTATGCGCATTCGTCAGGTGGCTCCCAGGGCTGATCCAGAGACGGCTCGACGTCTGCTTGAAATCCAGCATGCGGCTTACGCGGTTGAGGCCACTCTGATTAGTGACGACCGAATCCCGGGGCTGCGCGAGGAGGTCGAGGATCTTCAATCGACTGAGCTTTTGTGGCTGGCGGCCTCTGTCGAGCGACGCCTTGTCGGCGCTGTTGGATGGGTTGAAACGGATCACGAGCTCGACGCAGACAGGTTGGTCGTGGCGCCGGTGATGCAGCGGCTCGGTGTGGGTCCACTCTCGTGAGCGAAGTTCAACGACGGGCGGGAAGGCGGCGGATCGTTGTCTCGACTGGCCGCGACAACGGTCCCGCCAAGACGATGTACGAGAAGCTTGGCTTTGTGCGCATGAAAGACGAGGAGGTCCTTCCCGAACTGTGGGTGACGCGTTTCGGCTGGACTGCGCGTTGAAGGACGCGAGACGTCCGTTGCTCCATCCGCTCTCGGGCGGCCGTCAAAGTCGTCGGTCGGCAATCGGGCGTGCAGGCAGGCAATCTGAGGTGCGCTTACGTCGTAGGGGGATCGTTCGAAGGCGTGAAGGACGTCAGCGCTAGCATCGCTAGCTAGCTCAATGGCCAGTCTGATCCGGGCTTGACGGGCGGTGAGAGTGCCTGCGCTATAGGCGCCGGCCTTCAATAGCTCGTGCGAGGTCCCGAGGATCGCCGGATACACGGGTTCCACCCGGCCGTGCGGTGCAAGGGAAGTGATCACGACCTTGCCGCCACGATGCAGATAGCTCTCGATCGAGGGCACGAGGTCAGGCAGGCCGGAGGGTGCGGTCATATGAAGGAAGTTACCGATTTCCTCGACCGTGTCGGTTCCCGTTATGACCATCGCTTCGGAGGCACCTGCCGCAACGATCGACAACAGCTCATGACGAATTGCCAGCAAGCGTGCCCAGGACAGCCCGTTGCTTTGAACCGGATCGAGGTCCACCATCACCGCGTTAGATTCCCCCAACAGCTCGGCGGCGCTGAGTGTTACGGGCCGTTCATCCTCGGAGGCCAGCGCGATCGTGCCGCCCAGATTCAGCACCGTGGTCATCAGCGACGTCGTCCTTTCTGTACTGCCCGATACATGCCCAAAGGTTCGACGAGTCACCCGGCCGAGCACCTGTGCCAGGACCGAGCCCTCGGCACCACCCGCACAGGCGCTGTTGCGTTGGCGATTGGTGGAACGAAGGGGACTGCGGTCCTCGCCCTGGCGGGGTCAGAGGTTGAGGGCAAGTTCGTCGAACGCGACACAAAAGCCGATCGTGCAGTGGCAGGTCGACTGTGATTGCGTAGTG
>JBPCQX010000090.1:0-7170 GCA_050997675.1 Solirubrobacteraceae bacterium | reverse complement strand
AGCGCAGCCCCTGGTCCGCGCCCAACGCGCACAGTCCGCTCAGCGCGCCCATCGCGAGGAACTGCAGCAGCAGCGACGCTGCCGTGCTGAGCCCGAGCGGGTCGCTCGCCGTCCTCGCCGCCGCCGGGGCATCGGCCATCAAGCCCACAACGTAGACCCCGAGCACCAGCGTGATCGCTGCCATGCAGAGCGCCAGAGCCGCTGCGGCGAGAACTCCGCGACGCAGTGTCGCGGCCTCAAGTGGGGCGCGGAGCAGCTCGCTGCGAGCACCCAGAGCGCCGTAGGCTGCGGCAAGTGCCGCGGCGGCGCTCCACAGCACGAACGGCGCTGCACCGTGGGCTGCGGATGTGAGCAAAAGGACGGTGCAGAGACAGAACCCGGCGGCCGCCAGCAGCGGCGCTCGCAGCACGCCGGGGCGCCGCAGCACGATCCCGGCGCCGCCAAGCAAGACCGCGGCCGCTGCGGCGAGCGCGACCAGCTCGATCGACAGCCGCGCCGAGCCGAGCAGCGTGTGGAGGCTCGCTGCTGCGGCGACAGAGCCGTCCTCGGTGCTCTTCGCAAAGCCCGCACCGACCAGTGCAAATGCCGAGCCGCAGCAGATCGCCGCCGCCACGGTGCCGCGCATGCGCTCGAGCGGCGGGCTCCGAAGCTCGCTGGGGCGCAGATGCGCGTCGAGCGCGCCGCGCAGCAGATCGAGCACCTCGCGCGCGCCGCAGCCGGACTCCTCGAGCAGCGCCGCGAACTCCGACCCATAGCGCGCCCGCCAGGCGCGCGGATAGAGCGCGATCAGGATTGACCTCATGCGCTGGCCGCCTGCAGGCGGCGGAGCCCGACTTCAACGACCTGCCCGAGGGCTGCAAGCCAGATGCGCAGCGCGCCCTCGCCTGCTGGCGTGATGCGGTAGGGACGCCGGCGCCCGTCGGCCTCGAGCGGTGCGATCAGGCCGCGCTGCTCCAGCCGCGACAGCGCCCCGTACAGCGTTCCGGGCCCCAGCTTCGTGCCGCACAGCAGCTGCACGTCCTCCATGATCGCGTAGCCGTGCTTTGGTCCTTCGGCCAGACTCGAGAGCACGAGCATCGCCGGTTCACTGTGGCGTCCAAGATCGTCCATAGTACGTAGCGCAGTATATCGCGCGCCGTAGTAAAGTCAAGCAACCGTGGTGGCGCTTCATGCGCCATGCTGTGGACCGCAACCATGGCCCTCGTTCGCGCATCAGCCGATTTCATCTGCGCCCCGGTCGCCGCCGAGGCGCTGTGGTACGACACCGACCTGTGGCCCTCGTTCATCGACGGCTGTGCCCGCATCGTCCGCGTGGACGCCGCTTGGCCGCAGGCCGGCGCCGAGGTCGTCTGGGAGTCCACTCCCGCGGGCCGCGGTCGGGTGCTCGAGCGCGTCGAGCGCTACGAGCCCGCACTGGGTCAGACCTCGCAGGTTTCCGACGACGCGAGCCGGGGAGTGCAGCGCGTGGCCTTTGAGGCGCTCGACGGCGGCGTGGGGCTTCAGCTCGAATTCGACTATCAACTCGAGAGTTCCCCGCTGCTGCGGCCGCTACTCGATGCGCTGTTCGTCCGCCGCGCCCAAACGGCGTCGCTGGAGCGCACACTCGAGCGCTTTGGGCGCGAGCTGGTCCGAACACCAAGTCCCTCGCCACCGAAAGGAAGCTGAATGTTCGTTTGGAAAGCCGCCGTGGTTGGCGCCGGCACGATGGGGGGCGAGATCGCTCAACTGATCGCCGCCGCCGGCGTTCCGGTGATGCTCAAGGATGTCGAGCAGAAGTTCGTTGACCTCGGGCTGGAGAAGGCACGCGAGGTGACGCACGCGCAGCTCGGCGCGCTGGTCGCGAAGGAGCGGCTGACGCAGGAACAGGCGGACGCGAGCGCCGCTGAGATCCTGGCGCGGATCCAGGGCACGACCTCCTACGCGGGCTTCGGCGACGTCGACTTCGCGATCGAGGCCGTGCCGGAGCGGATGGGAATCAAGCAGAGCGTGTTCGCCGAGCTCGATGCTGCGACGCCGGGTCACGCAATCCTCTGCTCAAACACGTCCTCGCTGTCGATCAGCGAGATGGCCCAGGCGACTGGCCGGCCCGACAAGGTCGTCGGCTTTCACTTCTTCTACCCCGCTGCGACGATGCGCCTGATCGAGGTGATCGAAGGCGATGAGACCTCTGCGGAGACCGCGCAGGCCGCTGCGAACTTCGCTCAGCAGCTCAAGAAGATGGCGATCCGCTGTAGCGAGGTGCCCGGATTCATCGTCAACCGCGTGCTCAACTCCGCTGTCGGCGAGGTCTGGCGCGAGCAGGAGGCGCGAGCGCTGTCGATCAGCGCGATCGACAAGGCAGTGGCCGAGGCGCGTGTCGCCCCGATGGGGCCGTTCTTCCTCGTGGACCTGCTCGGACTCGACACCGCCTTGCACGTCGCTGAGCACCTCGCGGAGTCCTACGGTTCGGACTCCTTCTACGTGCACGAGGGGATGCGTGCGCTTGTCCAGGCCGGAGATTTCGGCGCCAAGAGTGGCAAGGGATTCTACGAGAACGGCAAGGCGCGCAGCGGGGGAAGCGAGGACTTCGATCCCCAGGAGCTTGCCGACCGCTACGTCCTGAAGGCGCTCGTGGAGTCGTGCATGCTGCTCGACGAGGGCGTCGCGAACACGCGCGACATCGATCTCGGCATGATGGCCGGCTCGGGCATGATTCCGCCTCCCTTTGCCCGTGCCGACGAGGTCGGACTCGATGAGGTGCTGGCTCGCCTGGAGCGCGCCGAGCAGGAATGGGGGGAGCGCTACGCGCCGCCTATGATCCTGCGCCGGCTGGTCGCGCAGGGGCGCCTCGGCAAGAAGTCGGGCCAGGGGTTCTTTCCATATCCGTCGGAAGCCGCCGCCGAGCAGGAGGGACCGGTCAAGCTCGAGCGCCGCGGCGAGGTCGCGATTGCCTGGCTCGACAATCCGCCTGCCAACTCGATCTCTCCGGAGACGGTCCGTGCGCTGCGCGGCGCCTGGGATTCGGTGCAGGACGCCCGCGTGCTTCTGATCGCCTCGGCAAACCCGATGCTGTTCTGCGCCGGCGCGGACATCAAGGCATTCACGAAGATGGACGCCGCCGGAGGTTCTGACCTGCTCCGCGAAATGCATTCTCTGCTGCGCGAGATGGAGCGCTCCGCTGTCGTCACGATCGCCGCTATAAACGCCGCGGCGTTCGGTGGCGGCTGCGAGCTCGCGATGGGCTGCGACATCCGCATCGCAGCCCAGTCCGCGACCTTTGGACAGCCTGAGATCAACCTCGGCATCATTCCCGGGTTCGGCGGCACGCAGCGACTGCCGCGGCTCGTTGGCGCGAGCAAGGCGCTGGAGATGAACCTGGTCGGCGAGGCGGTCAGCGCCGAGGAGGCTTGGGAATTCGGTCTTGTCAACCAGGTCGTGCCCGATCACGAGCTGCTCGACACCGCGCTCGCCTGGGCGCGCAAGCTCGCGGGGCAGGCGCCGATCGCCGTGCGCAAGATCAAGGAGGTATCGGGCGCGGCGGATCTCGATGAGGGCATCGAAGCGGAGAAGCAGGCGTTCGGCGAGATCTTCGCGTCCGAGGACGCGCGCGAGGGGATTGCGGCGTTCCTCGGCAAGCGGAGTCCCAAGTGGTCGGGCAGGTAGCGCCCGCGCCACGCGGCGAGCGCCAGAGCCACGCCGACATGGCTGGTGCGCCACGCGGCGAGCGCCAGAGCCACGCCGACGTGGCGGCGCTGATCCGCGCAGCACGGAGCGTTGTTGCGCTTACCGGAGCCGGTATCTCGGTGCCGTCTGGCATCCCCGATTTCCGCACCCCCGGCACGGGGCTTTGGGCGAATGTCGATCCGATGGCGGTCGCCCACATCGACGTCTTTCGGCGCGACCCCGAGCGCTTCTGGCGCTTCTACGGCGAGCGCTTTGCTGCGCTGAAGGACAAGCAGCCCAACGCCGCCCACGCGGCGCTGGTTGAACTCGAGCGACGGGGCCTGCTGAGCGCTGTCGTGACCCAGAACGTCGACATGCTCCACACGCGCGCGGGCACGATCGAGCTTGTTGAGGTGCACGGCTCGATCTCGCACGCCGGCTGCCTGAGCTGCGACGCCGCGGCGGTTGAGCTCGATGCGGCGCGCGCGCTTCAGGCCGCGGACCCCTGCGGCATTCCGCGCTGCAAGGGATGCGGCGAGCCGCTCAAGCCCGCCGTGGTCCTGTTTGGCGAGCACCTCCCCGCGCGCGCGCTGGCACGCGCCAACGAGGCGGCTGCCGGCGCCGACCTGCTGTTGTGCGTCGGCACGTCGCTTGAGGTCTGGCCCGTCGGCGAGCTGCCAGCATTGACGCTCGCCGCGGGGGGCAAGCTGGTGTTGATCACGCAGGGTCCGACGCCGTACGACGAACGCGCTCATGCGGCGCTGCGCGGCGATGTCGTTGCCGAGCTCGACGGGGTCCTCGCAGCGCTGTAGCCCGCGCTGCCCTGGGGTTTAGAGGAGTCCGCGGGCCGTGCGCGCTCGCAACGCTGCCTCAAGCCGCTCGAGCGCGTGGCGGACGGTGGCCTCGTCGCTCGTCGGGGCGTTTTCCCGCAACTCACGCAGTTCGGCGATTCGCTCGCTCAGATCGTGGCGAGCCGGGAGCTCGACAAGCGCCGTGTCGATCGCCAATCTGAGGCCGCGCGCCGCTGCGGGCAGCCGTCCGCCGTCGAGGTCCAGTCGCACGCGCAGTGCGAGCTCCTCGCAGTCGAGCGCATGATCGCGACCGGCGAGCAGCGCCGCGAGCCGCTCCTGCGGTCGCAGGGCCGCCGTCGGCCGGCGCGCGCGCGTCTGGATCGCGCCGCGGGGAAGCTCGCCAGCCTCGGTCCAGCGCCCTTCCGCGACCTCGTCGCCGTTGCCGAAGCCGACACGTACCGCGATCGCGTCGTCGATCCTCAGTGGGCTCACATAGGCGTCGGCGGTGGCTATCCGGTGGGCGTAGATGACCCGGTTCAGCGTCCGGAGCGCCCTCACCGCAGAGTCGTACCCATCGTCGCTGCCGCGCTGGCGTCCGGCCTCGTCCCGCGCCCCGAGTGCGGCGGCGTCGATCACCGTTGCGCGGGCGGTGAAGACGGGCGCCGGAGCGGGCTCACCAGCGGCGAGCGAGCGGCTGCGACGTGCCTCGCCGCGCCGGCCGCCGCCGAGCAGCCGCCGTTGCGGGGCGCCGAGGGTGCGTAGCACGACGATCTGACTTACCTCGCGCTCGGCCCCGTCGCGCAGCACAAGACGCCCGTCTGGAGGACCGAGCACCCACGGGTACTCGAACTGAACGAAGCGGAAACGGGGGCTCAACCGGTGGGCGGAGCTGCTGGTGCTGCGTCCGGGATCGCTTGCTGCGAGGGCTTACCGGGAACGATCGGGCTCTGAATCTGCGTGAGCCTCGCGACGAGCGCGCTCCACTGCTTCGGCTTGAGTGCGGCTGCGATCTGGCGGCCCAGCTTCGAGCTCGGATCGTACGGCGGGCTGAAGCCAACGTGGATGCGGTCGGCGTGGTCGGCCATTGCCGTGGTGTTATCGACGCCGGGGTACTGCATCAGGCTGACGATCTGGAGCGGCTTGAACGCCCCCTGGAGGGTCAACAGGCGCCGCACCGTGATGTCTGCGATCGAGCCCGCACCCTGGTGGCCAATGATCGGAATGCCGTTGATGGACGAGAGATCCATGCCGTTGCCGCTCGCGGCATCGTCGGCAATCCCGGGCACAGCGGTGTGGCCGCACTTCAGGCCGGTAACAGATGGCTTGAGCCCGGAGCCGGAGAGGAACTCGAGCGTCGCGAGCACGCGCCGGTCGATCTGGCCAGACTCGACGTCGCGGCGTCCACAGGGATAGATGTCGACGTTGGGGTCGCTGAGCACGCGCTGTTGAAGCTGATTCTTGCTATCGAGCAGCACCTGGCCGATCGTCGGCGATTGTGAGGCGAGCAGCGGATGCTTGTCAGCGGCCCGATAGATTGCGGTCGACTCGAGCAGCTTCCAGCCGTCGAGAATCGGCTTGGGGTCGATCAGCGGCGCGGACTTGCCGGCGGGGCGAACCTGGAAGGTGAGATGAGGGGCCAACAGCGGCGAGCTCTTGCCGATGCGCCCGAGAATCGTCCCGGCGGTCACCTGTGCGCCCTTGCGCAGCGGGCTGAGCTTTACGTCGCTCGCGCGTAGGCCGAGGACACGTGCGAGCTGCGCCTTGCCGCCGGCCGCGTATGCCGCCGGGCGCAGGGGATGGGCGAACAGGCGCTGCGGCGCGAGCGATCCGGTGGCAGCGGCCGGCGCAGCGGCGGGTGTGGGTGTCGTAGCCGCCGCCGCGGATGCGGACGACGCCGGTGCGCCCGTGGCGAGCTGCTGCGTTTGCGCCTGGAAGCCGTCAGACGCCGGCTGCTGAGGCGCCGGGTCGAGCCCCGGCAGCGCGGGGTTCCTATTTGCGGCGGTCCCGGCGAGCTGGACGTGAGGTTTAGGTTGAGGGTAGCTCGTGGCAAGCTTCTGGAGCTGTGAGTAGGTGTAGGTGTTGCCGGCGCTGTCGCGCAGAACTGCGTACTTGCCGAGCGTCGCGCTCGAGCCGAGGCTGACGATCACGCCGTCCTGGGCGGCGATGACCGGCGCACCCGACTTCGCGTAGATGTTGACCGCAGTGGCCGATACGTTCGTCGCCGCGTTGTGTCCCGCTGCGCTGACCGTCGCCTCAGCCGGATCGTCCGCGTAGCGTGACCTTGCGAGCACCGGGAAGCGCCCCTGCGTGAGGCCGCTGAGCGACGACACGAGCGCGTCGGGCAGACCGCCAATCAGCTGCGCACGCAGCATCACCGAGTCGACGTACCAGCTCGCATGGTTGTAGGCGAAGATCGCGCTCTTGAGATCCTTCGCCGCGCCCGCGGCGTTCAGGTAGCGAGCCGCGGCGAAGATCGCGTCCACCGGGTTGTAGGGATCCTTCACGCCGTCGCCATTGGCATCGACGCCGTAGACCTTCCATGTCGCCGGCAGGAACTGCATCCAGCCTTCCGCGCCCGCGCTGGAGGGGCTCAGGTTGCGTCCATAGTCCGTCTCGATCTCGTTGATCGCCGCCAGCACCTGCCACGGGATGTCGTACTCGATTCCCGCGGCCTGATAGATCGGGATCAGGAACGGCGGAATCCGGAAGCTGTCGATGAAGAAGTTCGGCACGCCCA
>JBPCQX010000107.1:0-9370 GCA_050997675.1 Solirubrobacteraceae bacterium | reverse complement strand
GCCGGGCACTTCGTGAGCTTCGAATCGCTCGAGGGTAACTTGGCGCCGTTTGAGCCGGCCGGGGCAAACGTGTTCGTGCACGAAATGGTCAGGCGCACGACGATCATGGGCGACGTCTCATCCAGCGGCCGCCCGCGCGGTCGGGAGTACCACGGCACGATCCTGCAGCGGCCCTCGATCAACGACGACGGGACGACGATGACGTTTGTCACGAGCGCCCGCAATCTGGTCGTCGGTGACACCAACGCCCTGCAGGACGTGTTCCTGCGGCGTCTGACGCCCCCACCGGTAACAGTCGCCTCACTCCAGGCCGGCCTGCTCAAGGGACATGTCGTGATCACGTTCTCCTCGAGCGACCGCCAGGCCGGCCCGTTGCTCTGCCGACTCGACCACCGACCGCTCGCGCTGTGCCCCCTGGGAGGGGCCGTGCTGCCATCGCTGCGGCCGGGACGCCACCTCCTTACCGCCTACGCGGGCGGCCAGGGGACCGTATACGCCGCGGTGCCGACCCTCGTGCGGATCTCCCTACACCACGGACGCGCGCGCGTCCGTGTCAAGAATCCCTCGAGTTCGCTGGGTTTCTGAGCCGGCGCAGACCGCGGTGTACCGGCGATCCGCGGTCTACTGGCGGGTCAGTGCCGCACCACGTGGGGTCGCACTCTCCAAACGAGCGCTGACAACGATCCGCTTGGCGGCGCTGAACAGCGGCGTGCAGGCCGTGAGCACGACGCGGTCGTGCTGCTCGCGGCGAATCACAGCAACGTCGGAGGGCAGCACCACGCGGGAGCTCTCAACGCGGTAGACGAACTGGCCATAGGGCATGGAGAGCAGGACGCGGTCGCCGTGGTGCAGCGAGTCGATGTGGCGAAATGGCGCGAGATAGGTAGTGCGGTGGCCTGCGATTGCAACGGTGCCGTGCTCGCCGGGGAGGACCGTGTCTGCGTAGTGGCCCGGACCCTTGCTCAGGCTTGACTCATCGGTGTTCTGGACGAACGCGAAGGAGACGCCGATCCGGGGAATCTGGATCCGCCCCAGGGCCTGTCCGCCCGCGGTCCGCTCGCGCAAACGCTGCGCGAGGAAGGCCATGCGTGCGTCGGCGCCGTTCAACTGCGCCAGCTGCGCACTGGCCGAGGCCGGCAGCGCCGCGCGATCGAGCGCCTGGAGCTGCCGCGCCGCCTGTGCCTGGCGACTGCTTGCGTAGAGCGCGGTGAAGGGCTCCTGCCAGATCAGCGTCACGAGCACCTCGCAGATCAGCAGCACCCCGACCACGAGCATTGCGACACCTGCGAAGTGGCGCCCACGACGTCGCGCACGGACCGCCGTGGGAGGTCCGCCCACACCCGGCGCCGGCGTGAGTGGCCTCGGCGCAGTCGCCTGGGGAGCATGGGACACGCCACAATGATAAGCGCCCTGGCGACTGCGCGCGAGAGCGAGCCGGCAGGGCGGTCCTGGCGCGCCGACCCAATGCGTCGAATAGTCTGCAGCGCCTTGATGCGTGTGCGCCAGAGCCTCTTGTTTTTTGGTCTTGCGGCAGCTCTCAGCGGCTGTGGATCTAACGGTCGCGGCTCCCAGGACGCAAGTCGGTCGGCGGATTCGATCCAAGCCACGAAACTGGCGACCGCCGCGGCCCCTGCCGACCTCGGCGACAGTCTGCTCGCGCACGTCAACGGGCGCTCGATCGGCGTCTATCGCAGCGCGGCGGCGACTCGGCCCGCTCGCTTCCTGGCCAATCCCACGCGATACGGCTTTCCGCTGGTCCTGCTCGTCAAGCGCTCGCTTCCGGGCTGGCTCGACGTCTACCTCCCCTCACGCCCGAACGGCAGCACTGGCTGGATCCGCCAGGCGGACGCGCGCCTGACCCAGGACCCCTTCCGTGTCGTCGTGAACCTGCGGCGACATCGGCTGACGGTTAGCCGCGGCACGCGCATCATCGACCGCGCCCCCGTCGGCGTCGGGCACGCGGTGACGCCGACGCCAAGCGGCGTCTACTTCATCACTGAGCTGTTTCGCCTCACCAGTCCCGATGGTCCGTACGGCCCGTATGGCTTTGGTCTCTCGGCCTACTCCAACGTGCTGCACGAATTCGCTGGCGGCAACGGGCAGATCGGGATCCACGGAACCAACGACCCGACGGGCATCGGCTCCGACGTCAGCCACGGCTGCATCCGTCTCGCCAACCCGCAGATCACCAAGCTTGCCGGGCTGCTGCCGCTCGGCACGCCGGTCCGGATCGAACGCTGAGGGTTGAGAGCCGGCACGCTTGGGTAGATGGATCGGTGTGCGGCCAGGATGTCGCGCCCGGACCCGATGCCTCGGTTTCGGCCCACGGATAGGGAGGCGTATCGTGCTCACAGTGATCTTGATTGTGCTCGTGGTGCTGTTCCTCACCGGCGGTGGCTACGGCTACAGCCGCCGCGGACGCCGCCTGTAGGCCGGTTCGCGAAACGCCGCGCGGCGACATCCACGCCGCGCGGCCGCCCCGCGCGTTAGGGTGGGGAGCAGTTTTGTCCTTGCGAGAGCGGGTAAAGCCGGTGCGGAGGCAAACACCGACTTGGGAGGCAATTGATGGCCGTTTCGGACACACCGGCGCGCGACGCCGTACTTGTCAAGTACCTGAACGACGCCTACGGTAAGGAGAAGCAGCTTGAGACGGCGCTTGCGGCGCAGATCGCGCTGACGGCCCGGCCGCAGCTGAAGAAGGGCCTCCAGGATCACCTCAAGGTGACCAAGGCGCAGTCCAAGGGATTGCAGAAGCGGATCAAGGCGCTCGGCGGGACCGCCGCGGTGGTTGCCGATCTGCCGGGCCCCGATGTCGTCAGCGAGGTTGCCACCGCGGCGACAAACCTCGCCAACCGCGCGATCGCTGGCGCCAAGGGTCCGATGCAGGCCTTGCGGGGCACGAGCGCGCCGGACAAGGAGCTGCGCAACGTGCGCGACTGCCTTTGGAACGAGGCCGAGGAAATTGCGCACTACCAAGTGATCGAGGCTGCGGCGACAGCGCTCGGCGATCGCGAGTCGGCCCAGCTCGCGCGCACGTACCGCCGCGAGGAGGAGAAGATGCAGCGCCTGCTCGAGCGCCAGATCTCCCCGCTGATCAAGGCCGTTGTGCGCGAGGAGGTTCCCGCAGCGCAGCGCAGCAGCGGCGGCCGGCGCGCGACGGGTGCGCGCCGCTCCTCATCAACCACTGCCAGGCGCAGGGGCGCGGCGGCGCAGAAGGCCGCCGCTACGCGCACCGCCAAGACCCCCAAGACCTCGGCCAAGCAGACCGCCGGCTCGGCGAAGCGCACTGCGCGCAAGACGGCGAGCGCTGCGCGTGCGGGCGCAAAGCGGGCAACCAAGCGCTGAGCGGTAGGCCGCGGCGGCGCTGATGGACGAGGATGACGACTGGGTCGGCACGCCCCCCGAGGGCCATTACGGTCGGGAGCGGGCCGATCCTGATTTCTGGCGCGGCCGCTGGCCGGCAGCCGGAGCGGGCCTCCTCGTCGTCTTGCTGGTACTCGCGGTCATCCTGCTGCTCCGTTAGCAGCGGGAGCGCGGCGCAGCGCCAGCGCCGCCGTGTCGTCCGCCTGTGCCCCGACCTGGAACTTGGTCAGGGCCGCGTCCATGCAGGCCAACAGGTCCGCGGGCGCGGCCGGGCCGCAGCGCTCGAGCAGCCGCTCGAGTCGGGCGGTCCCGAAGCGCTCGGTCCGCCCAACCGTGTCGCTGACCCCGTCGGTATACAGCAGGAGCGTGTCGTCGCGGCTGATCGCCAGTGTGCGGTTCTCCCACCGTCCGTCTGCGAACGCGCCTAGTACCGTGCCCGGTTCTCCGCACCGCCGCGTTCCGTGGGCGTGGACCACGAGCGGCAGCGGGTGTCCGCCGGAGCTGACAACGATCTCCTCCTTGCCGAGCAGCAGGCACAAGGCCGTGCTGATCGACAGCTCAGGCTCCTGTCGCAGCCGCGTGCTCAATCGCGCAAGGACTGACGCCGGGTCCGGCGTGTCCTCACCGATTATCCGGGCGCTGTGGCGTAGCAGGGCGGTCGTCGCTGCGGCGTCGATCCCCTTGCCGGTGACGTCGCCAATCAGGATCAGCCAGCCGTCCCTGACCTCGAAGATGTCGTAGAAGTCGCCGCCCACGGCGACCTGTGGTCCGGCTGGGCGATAGAGCGCGGCCAGATCCCAGCCGGGGATCTGCGGCAGCGTTGCAGGCAGCAGACTCTGCTGGAGCGTGGTTGCGGTGTGCGAACGGGCCGTGTAGAGGCGAGAGTTTTCCACGGCAATCGCCGCGCGTGCGGCAATCGCTTCGGCGAACTCCACGTCGCGCGCTGTGAAGCGACGACCGGATTCGGCGTCGATAAAGCTCATCGCGCCGATGATGCGCCCGCCGGCCCGCATTGCCACCAGCAGCACGGAGCTCATTCCGACTTCGCGCAGGAGCTGCAGGTGCCGGGCGTCGGCCGCTGCTTGCTCGAGCATCTCATCGAGGACCTCTGCGTGCAGCTGGCTTTCGCCGGTGCGCAGGACCGCGCCGAGACCGTGCGCAGGGTCGGGCTTTGCGGGCTCGTAGGCGCGCAGCTGCTCCGCGAGGGCGAGCTTGGCGGGATCCGTATGGGCGACGGCGACCGGCTCACGCTGTCCCGCCTCGTCGAACAGGTCCACCGCGCACCAATCCGCGAGCTCGGGCACCGCCAGCTGCGCGACGTTCTTCAGCGTCTGTGAGTAGTCGAGCGACGATGCGAGGATCTCGCTCGCACGGACGAGAAACGCCAGGCGCAGCGCGGCGCGCTTGGACTCCGTAACGTCCTCAATGATTGTAATCGCGGCCTCGAGCTCGCCGGTCGCACTGCGCAGGCCCGCGGCCTTCAGCAGCCGCCATGCCTCCTCTCCAGTGCTCTTGCTCACCGTGTGGATCAGCAGCGGCTCAACCGCCTCCCCGCGCAGCAGCCGCACCGAGGGAATGTCGCGCATCGAGATCGGACCCCCGTTTTCGCCCCGCACCACGTAGTCGCTCATGATCGACTGCGGCGCCGCACCACGCAGCTCCTCGACGCTCTCGAAGCCCAATTGATCGAGCGCGGTCCGATTCGCGTAGATGATGTGGTCTTCGAGGTCGCGGATCGTGACCGATTCGGCGAGCGCGTCGATGATCGTGTGCAGTCGCTGCTCACTTCCCTGCAGCGCGGCTTCGAGCTGCGCGACCAGCGATGCACGGTCGCCATCGTCCTTGCGAGGCTGCGAGAAGATTGCGCGGCGGGCACGCCCCAACCCCATGACTGCCGAGCCTAGTTGAACGGACCCCGAGGCGTGAAACCCTTGGGCGATCGAAGCGGGCGTGTGGAATCGCTTCCGCGCGGGTACCTTCCAGCGATGAACAACATCGAGCAGATCTCCGACTGGCGCGGCCAGGACGTGCTCGATTCGGGCGGCGAGAAGATCGGCAAGGTCGACGAGGTCTTTCATTCTGCCGGGGGCGGGGAGGCGGCGTTCGTCGCCGTCAAGAGTGGGCTGCTCGGCAGGCGCAGCCATCTCGTGCCGCTGGCCGAGGCAACGTTCGCGCGCGACTACATTCGCGTTGCCTTCACGCAGCAGCAGGTCGAGCAGGCTGACGGAGCCCCGGAGGGGACGCTCGATCCCCCGACCGCCGACCGCGTGTCTGCTCTGTATGGGATGGAGCCGCGTGGTGTGGCATACGAGAGCGCGAGCCTGATCGACTCACGCAGGGTCGAAGCCGAGGAGGCGCAACGGCGCGCAGACGAGCTCGAGGAGCGCGCCCAGGAGCAGGTCTCGCAGGTCGAAGCAGCGCGCAGGGACGCCGATGATGCCGCGGTGCGCGCCGATCAGGTCGAGCGCGACGGCCACCGGGCGCGCGAGGACGCCGAGTCCGCGCGGGCCGAGGCAGACACGCTCGCAGCGCGTCGCCGCGAGCAGCCCTGAGCCGCCCTCACTCGTAGGCGATCGCCGCGAGCACGTCGGTCCGCGCCGCCCGGCGCGCGGGTCCGGCAGCAGCGAGCACGCCGAGCGCCAGCGCTGCTGCGAGCGCGGCGGCGAGCGTGCCCCAGGGGAGGGCCAGGTGCAGGTCCGCCGCGCTGGACAGGGAAGCCGTCGTCAGCGCCGCGGCGAGCACGCCGAGCGCGATCCCGGCGGCGCCTCCCATCAGGGCGGTGATCACGCTCTCGTACCGGACCATCCGCCGCACCACCCGGCGTGAGGCTCCGACCGCCCTCAGCACGCCGATCTCCCGGCGCCGCTCGTGAACCTGCAGCGCGAGCGTGCTCGTCAGCCCGAGCAGGGAGACGATCACGCTGAGTCCGAGCAGCGCGTACAGCAACAGCGCGGCGTTGTCGAGGCTCGCGGCCTCCTGGTCTGCGAGTTCGCGCTCGGAGCGCGCGCGTGCTTCGGGAAACGCGGCCAGCGCGAGGTTGGCGGCGCGCTGGGCAGCCCGTAGGTTGGCGCCCGGCGCGAGCTTGACGAGGATGCGCCGCGCCCGCTGCTCGTGGAAGATGCCGTTGAACGTCGGCAGCGAAGTCGCGTAGCCGGCCAGCAGCGAGCGGTCGCGATAGATCCCGCGGACGGTGAGCGTGAGGCGCTTTCCGGACGGCGAGGTCATCTCGAAGTGGCTGCCCACCTGCAGGTGCGCGCGCCGCGCAAGATCGCGCTCGACGATCACCCCGGTGGGCCCGAGCAGCCCGAGCACCGAGTCGTCTCCGGCGACCCAGTCGAAGTGGTAAACCGCGGCGAGCGTTTGCGTGTCGAACCCGTTTGCCGGCACGCTTCCCGCCCCGGAGACCGTGGAGTCTGAGCGCTTCAGCGTGGAGACCGTCTGTACTCCGGGGACGCGGAACATCGCTGCGGCGGCCGCCTGGGGGATCGGCGGAGCGCCGCTGGCGGGCGTGATCGCCAGGTCGCCGGCGAAGCTCCGCGCGACGGCGACGCGGATTGCGTTGCGCGTCTCTCCGGCGAAGCTTGCGACGAACACGACGAGCCCCAGGCCGATCGCGACCGCCGCGGCGCTGGTCGCCGCCGCCGCGGAGCTGCGCATCGCATTCTCGCGCGCGATGCGACCGGCGAGTGACGTGTAGCGCTCGAGCGGCCGGCCTAGCACGCTCGCGGCACACCGGGCGAGCCGCGGCGCGAGCACCGCGCCGGACAGCACGAGTGCGACTGCGCCGCCGATTGCCGCGGCGGGGCTTGGCCCCCAAGCGAGCGCGTAGGTGCATGCGCCGAGTCCGGCGATTCCGATCACGCCCGCCGATCGGCGGGCGGTCGGCCGCGGGGGGCGGCGTGCGCCAGCGCGCAGCGCGTTGATCGGCGGCTGCCGCGCCGCCCGCCAAGCGGGGGCGAGCGCCGCGGCGGCGCAGACCGACAGTCCGGCGCCAAGGCTGATCAAGATCGTGCGCGCCGACAGCTCGGCGGTCCTGCTCGGCAAGCCTTGGCCGAGCAGGCCGAACAGCTCACCGATCCCAGCGGCAACGGCGAAGCCGATCCCGATTGCCGCGCCTGAGGCAAGCGCGCCGATCAACAGCGCTTCTGTCAGCACGGCACGGAGGATTCGCGCGCGGGAGGCGCCGAGCGCGCTGAGCAAACCCAGCTCCGCGGTGCGCTGAGCGAGCGTGATCGAGAACGTATTGAAGATCACGAACGCGCCGACGGCGACGGCGATGGCGCCGAGCGCGAGCAGCGCCTGCTCGATGAACGCGAGGCTGTCCTCGAGGCGCCGGCTGTCGAGCTGCACCTGCTCGGCGGACGTGCGCGCGACAAACTGGTCGCCGAGCAGCGGCGCGATCTGACGAGCGAGCTGGCGCGGCGTGACGCCCGGGTTCCCCGTGACGGCGATCGCGTCGAACCGGTGCTGCTTGAGAAACAGTGCTTGCGCTTCGGGTAGTGAAAATGCAAGCAGTGAGACGCCGGGCTGCTCGACGTTGCCGAAGCGGACCAGGCCGGTGATCCGAAAGCGCTGCTGCGGCTGTTCGGTGGCAATCCGAATCCGTGAGCCGATCGCCAGGTGCTCCGCGCGCGCGGAGCCCTGGTCGAGCACGACATCGTGCCGGGCTTGCGGCGCTTGGCCGGCCACGAGCTGGAGCTGCTGGAACGGGGGCCCGAGATAGGACACTGCTCTCGCGCGCGCGCCGTTGCGCTGGACGATGCTCCCGTCGGGACGCACGATTGCTGCCAGATCGGAGATCTGTCCCTCGGCGCGCTGCACTCCGCTGAGGCTGCGCAGCCTGGGCAGCAGCGCCTCGTCGATGCTGGGCGGCTGGCTGTTTGGTGTGTCAGTCGGCTGGCGGCCGCTGATCACGGCATCGGCGCCGCGGGCAGCGTTGGTGAACGTCTGGTGCACGGCGCGATGTGTTGCGTCGATGAAGATCAAGGTGCCGGAGATCAGGCTCACCCCGAGCACCACGGAAAGCCCGGTCAGCGCTGCGCGAGCCCGTCGCACGAAGAGGCCGCGGAGCGTCAGCCGCAGCACGGTCGCTCAGCTCCGCTCGCGCAACACTTCGAGGATCTGACGCGTCGTCGGCGCCTGGTCGTCGCGCACGATCTCTCCGTCGGCGAGGAACACGACACGTTCGGCGTGGGCTGCGGCGAGCGGGTCGTGGGTCACCATCACGACGCACTGGCCGTACTCGCGCACACATGTCTCGAGGATCCCCAGCACCTCCTCGCCGGCTGCGGAATCGATGTTGCCGGTCGGCTCGTCGGCGAACACGACGTTTGGCTGCGTGACCAGCGCGCGCGCGATCGCGACTCGCTGCTGCTGTCCGCCGGACAGCTCGGCGGGCCGATGGCTGCGCCGGTCACTGAGATCGAATGCGCGGAGCAGCTCTTCCACCCAGTAGGGGTCAACTCGTGCGCCGACGACCCGCAGGGGCAGCTCGATGTTCTCCTGCGCTGAAAGCACCGGGAGCAGGTTGAAGGCCTGGAAGACGAAGCCGACGCGGGCGCTGCGCAGAGCGGTCCGCTTGCGATCGCTCAGGCCCTCCAGCGACACGCCGCCGATCCGCACCGTCCCGGAGGTCGGCGCGTCGAGCCCGGCCAGCAAATGCATCAGCGTGGACTTCCCGGCGCCTGACGGGCCCATGATCGCGCTGAACGTGCGCGGCTCGAACTTGAGCGAGATCCCGCGGAGCGCGAGCACGGAGGCCTCTCCGTCGTGGCCGAACCGCTTGACCAGCTCTGAGCACTCCACGGCCGGCGTGTCGTCCTGCGTGTCGAGCAGCCATGGGTCGTCGAGCTGGTCGGTCGCCGGCGCGGCGGCGCCGATCGGAAGCTCAACCTCGGGCTGCGGGTGGCCGGTCTCCCGCCGGCGCCCGCCGCGGGCGGCCCAGTGGCGCGAGCGCCTCGGCCCTTCGGGTACGTCCCCCTGTCGCTCGGGATCCCGCTCGGCGCTC
>JBPCQX010000033.1:0-5522 GCA_050997675.1 Solirubrobacteraceae bacterium | reverse complement strand
GGTGGCACGGAGGGGGACGCGACCAAGGCCCGCCCCCGCCACCCCGCCCAGGGCCTCGCCGGTGAGCTCCTCCAGCTGTACGCCGAGCGCCGCCGCCGCGGCGGCCACCCATTCGCGGTGGACGGCGACTGGCAGCGGGAGTTCGAGGAGCGATTCCCGTACACCGAGACTCCGGACCAGCGCGACGCGATCGAGAGTGTCAAGACCGACATGGAGGCGCCGCGGCCGATGGACCGCCTGATCTGCGGGGATGTCGGTTACGGCAAGACCGAGGTCGCCCTGCGGGCGGCGTTCAAGGCTGCTGCGGATGGGCGACAGGTGCTGATGCTGGTCCCGACAACGATCCTTGCCCAGCAGCACTACGGGACCTTCGCCGAGCGCCTGGCGGATTATCCGTTCACGATCGAGCAGGTTTCTCGCTTCCGCTCCACGGCGCAGGCGCGCGTGGCGATCGATGGCTTCCGATCAGGCGCAGTGGACATCCTGATCGGCACTCATCGGCTGCTCTCGCGCGACGTGCGCGCCAAGAACCTTGGGCTGCTGATCGTCGACGAGGAGCAGCGCTTCGGCGTCAAGCAGAAGGAGCTGCTGCGCCAGCTGCGCCTCCAGGTCGACGTGATCGCGATGTCGGCGACTCCGATCCCGCGGACGCTGCAAATGTCCCTTGCTGGCCTGCGTGACATCTCCGTGATCGAGACACCGCCCGAGGGCCGTCGCCCGGTCAAGACATATGTCGGCGAGTACGACGAGGAGCTCGTGCGCCAGGCTTTCGAGCGCGAGCTTGCTCGCGGCGGCCAAGCCTTCTTTCTCCACAACCGGGTCGAGACGATCGACGAGACGGCGGTGCGCCTGCGGGCCCTCTGCCCGAGCGCTCGCTTCGTGGTCGCCCATGGACAGATGGGGGAGTCCGAGTTGGAAGCGGTGATGCTTGGCTACCTGCGGGGTGAAGCAGATGTGCTCGTGTGCACCTCGATCATCGAGTCGGGGATCGACATCCCGCAGGCCAACACGCTGATAGTCGACCGTGCGGACACTTTCGGCCTGGCCCAGCTCTACCAGATTCGTGGGCGCGTTGGCCGCAGCCGGGAGCGGGCGTACGCCTACATGTTGTACGACGCGGCTGCGGCGTTGTCGCAGGCGGCGGCCCAGCGGCTCGCGGCGCTGTCTGACTTCACGGAGCTCGGGGCGGGCTTCCGCGTCGCGATGCGCGATCTCGAGCTGCGGGGGGCCGGCAGCCTGCTCGGCGACGAGCAGACCGGTCACGTCGCTGCGCTTGGCTTCGAGCTCTACATGCAGATGCTTGACGAGGCCGTGCGCGAAGCGGGTCCGCTCGATGGTCAGGTGGAGTGGCAGCCGGTGCGCCTCGACGTCGACGTTGACGCGTACGTGCCGGCCGACTATGTGCCCTACGAGCAGGCGAAGATCGATGTGCACCGCCGGATTGCGGGTGCCGGGGAAGTGGCGGACCTGGCGGCGCTGCGCGAGGAGCTCGAAGATCGCTTCGGTCCTGTACCCGAGCCGCTCGGCAACCTGCTCGACCTGCAACAGGCCAGGATCAAGCTCGGCCAGGCGGGCGCGGAGAGCGTCACCTTCCGCGCCGGCCGGCTGTCAATTGTTCCCGTCGAGCTCGACTCCGTGCGGGCCAAGGAGCTGCGTGTGCAGCTCCCGGAGGCCGTCTACGAGTCGGGCCGCTCGCAGGTGTCGATTCGCGTCCCGGACTCTGGCAAGGAGCGCTTCCCGGCCGTGCTCGCCGCCGCTGATGCGGTGCTTGCCTGCGTGCGTGCCGCGGCCTGACTGCGCTACCATCCCCGGCTTCGTGTCTTGCAAACCTCGTCTCCTCGCGGCGCTCGGCGCCGTTTTTGCCGTTTCGGCCCTGTTGTTCGGTTGCGGCGGCGGGATTCCGGGCAACGCGGTCGCCAAGGTTGGAGACGCGGTGATCTCCAAGGCCTCGTTCGAGCATTGGCTGACGGTCGCCGCCTACTCCTCCTCGGGTAACTCGCCGGCCGCGCAGCGCCCTCCGGTCCCCGACCCGCCGAACTACACGAAGTGCATCGCGAGCGCCGAACAGAGCGCGCCGCCCACGCCGAAGGGTCAGCCCAAGCCGGGTCCAGCGGTCTTCAAGAGTCAGTGCGACCAGGCCTACCAAAGCCTCAAGGCCCAGGTCATGCAGTTCTTGATTCAGGCGGACTGGCTGCAGGGCGAGGCGTCGGACCAGGGCGTCTCAGCCTCCGACAAGGAGGTGCAGACCAAGTTCCAGCAGCTCAAGCAGCAGCAGTTCCCGCAGGCTGCCCAGTTCCAGCAGTTCCTCGCCAACTCGGGGATGACGCTTCAGGATGTGCTCTTCCGCGTGCGCCTCGACACCCTGTCGGGCAAGATCAAGACCAAGGTCACCGGCAACAAGGGCACCCCCACGAACGCCCAGGTGGTCGCCTACTACAACCAGAACAAGGCGCGCTTCGGCCAGCCAGAGCGGCGCGATTTGAGGCTGATCCTCGTCAAGTCCGCGGGTCTCGCAGCGAAGCTCAAGTCGCAGCTCGCGGGCGGCGCCAGCTTCAAAACGCTGGCGAAGAAGTACTCGATCGACCAGGCCTCGAAGGCCCAGGGCGGCGCCCTGCTCGGCGTCGTGCGCGGCCAGCAGGAGAAGGCGTTGGACACGGCCATCTTCGCCGCCAAGAAAGACACGCTGCTGGGTCCGATCAAGACGCAGTTCGGCTATTACGTCTTCCGCGTGCAGAAGATCACGCCGCCGAGCCAGCAAACCCTCGCGCAGGCCTCGCCGACAGTCAGGCAGCTGCTCGCCCAGCAGGGCCAGCAGGGCGCGCTGAGCAAGTTCGTTGCCCAGTTCAACAAGAAATGGAAGGCGCGCACGAAGTGCCGCTCCTCGTTTGCCGTGCAGAACTGCTCGAATGCCCCCAAGCAGGCGCCGTCTACCCAGGGCACGGTGCAGCAGACCCAGGGCAGTGGCAGCGGCCAGCAGCAGGCGCCGCCGTCGTCGGGCAGTGGTGGGGGCCAGCCGCAGCAGGCGCCCCCGTCCAGCGGCAAGTAGAGGGCCGTGAGCGAGGCGGCAGCGGCGCTCGAGCGCCTCGACCGACTGACCCGCAGGTTGCGTCGCGAGTGTCCGTGGGACCGCGAGCAGGACGAGCGCTCGATTGTGCCGCACACAGTCGAGGAGGCCTACGAGCTAGCTGATGCTGTGCGGGGCGGCGACGATGCGAAGGTGCTCGACGAGTTGGGCGACGTGCTCTTTCAGGTCCACTTTCTGGCGCTGCTGCTCGAGGAGCGCGGCGCCGGCTCGCTGCTCGAGGTCGTCGAGCACGTTGAGCAGAAGCTGATCCGTCGCCACCCGCATGTCTTCGGCGACGGGACGGCTTCGAACACTGAGGAGGTGCGGGCGACTTGGGAGCGGATCAAGCGCGAACAGGAGGGTCGCGCCGCGGATCCGATCCCGGAGAACCTTCCGTCACTGCTCTACGCGCGCAGGGCGCAGGCGCGCGTTGCGAGCACGGGGTTTGACTTTCCCGGCTGGGAGGGGCCCCTTGACTCCGTGCGCGACGAGCTCGCGGAGCTCGAGTCGGCACGCTCGGCTGAGGATCGCTTCGCGGAGCTGGGCGACGTGCTGTTCGCGGCGGTCAACCTCTCGCGCAAGCTCTCGCTCGACCCTGAACTGGCGCTGCGCGGGGCGACGCACCGCTTCCAGCGCCGGCTGGCCGATGCAGCCGCAGAAGCCGAGGCGGCCGGTGAGCGCTGGGACGAGCTCTCGTTGCAGCGCCAGCTCCAACACTACGCGGCGGCCCGCGTGCACGGAGCGGCATGAGCGCGATCGAGGAGATCACGGCGCGGCAGATCCTCGACAGCCGCGGAAACCCCACGGTGGAGGTCGACCTGACGCTGTCCTCAGGCGCGCGCGGCCGCGCGGCGGTTCCATCGGGAGCGTCGACCGGTGAGTTCGAGGCGGCTGAGCTGCGCGACGGCGGAGGCGCCTACCTCGGCAAGGGCGTGACGCACGCCGTGGCGAACGTGTGCGGTGAGATTGCGCTTGCGTTGCGTGGAAGCGATGGCTGCGATCAGGCCGCGCTCGACCTGCGCATGATCGAGCTCGACGGCACGCCGAACAAGTCGCGCCTCGGCGCGAACGCCGTGCTCGGCGTCTCGCTCGCAGCTGCGCATGCGGCGGCGGCGGAAAGCGGGCTGCCGCTGTGGCGACACCTCGGCGGCGAGCAGGCCCACGTGCTCCCGGTGCCGATGATGAACGTGCTCAACGGGGGTGCTCACGCCGACAACGCGGTGGACTTCCAGGAGTTCATGGTCGTCCCCTGCGGGGCGCCGAGCTTCTCCGAGGCCCTGCGCGTGGGCACCGAGGTATTCCACGGCCTGAAGCGCACGCTCCATTCGCGCGGGCTCGGGACGACCGTGGGCGACGAGGGGGGCTTTGCGCCGGATCTCGAGTCCAACGAGGCCGCGCTGGAGCTTCTTGTCGACGCGATCGAGGCAGCCGGCTACGAGCCGGGCGAGCAGGTCGCGATCGCGCTCGATCCTGCAACGAGTGAGCTCCATTCCGGCGGTGAGTACGTGCTCGAGCACGAGGGCCGCTCGCTTTCCTCCGCGCAGCTCGCCTCCTACTGGGCTGAGCTCGTCGGCCGCTATCCGATTGTCTCGATCGAGGACGGCATGGACGAGGAGGATTGGGCGGGTTGGGCGACGCTGACCGAACAACTTGGCGCCGCGGTCCAGCTCGTCGGCGACGATCTCTTCGTTACCAACACCGAGCGCCTGAGCCACGGAATCGAGCGCGGAGTTGCCAACTCCATTCTCGTCAAGGTGAACCAGATCGGCACCCTGACCGAGACCCTGGCGGCGATCGAAATGGCGCGCGCTGCGGGATATACGGCCGTGATGTCGCATCGCTCGGGCGAGACCGAGGATGTCACGATCGCTGACCTGGCGGTCGCCACCGGCTGCGGCCAGATCAAGACCGGCGCTCCGTCGCGGAGCGACCGCGTAGCCAAGTACAACCAGTTGCTGCGGATCGAGGAGCAGCTCGCGAGCCGCGCGCGCTACCCGGGCCGCTCGGTTTTCCGGCGCTGAGCAGGAGACGAGCTCGCGTGCGCGAAAGCCAGCACGATGGCCCCTGCCCGCTCCGTGTCACCCCGCATCGCTCGCGCTGGGCCCTCCGCACGGGTCCGCTGGGACCGCCTCGGTCGCACGGCGATGCTGATCGTGCTGCTTGTCCTGCTGGTGCTGTTCATCGGGCCGGCGCGCTCGCTCGTCTCGACGCTCTCCCAGTCCTCTGAGCGCCATGCTCAGGTGACTGCGCTGCTGCGGGAGAACGGACAGCTGAGAGCGCGCGCGGCAGCCCTGCAGCAGCAGGGCACGCTGGAAGCTGACGCTCGTGGGCTTGATCTGGTCAAGCCGGGCGAGCGCCCGTATGTGATCTTTCACCTGCCCGCGAACTGAGCGTCAGTCGGTGCGGGCGCAACTCGACGTGTCGAGCGGCCCTGAGCCTCGCTAACGCCCTGCACTCC
>JBPCQX010000210.1:0-13428 GCA_050997675.1 Solirubrobacteraceae bacterium | reverse complement strand
TAGAGCTCGCCGGTGGAGAGCATGTGCCAGCAGGCGATCAGGATGGAGTGTTTGACGGCACCGAGGGCTTTCTTGTGCCCGCGGCGGGGTCTGAGGCGGGCGTATTGGGCGGCGAGGTAGACGTCTTTGGTGCGGATCGCAGCCATCGCGGACTCCTCCAGCGCCCAGTCGAGCCATTTCGAGCCTTTGCGGGTCTTGCCGGAGCGGCGTTTGCCGGCGGATTGGTCGTTGCCGGGGCACATCCCGGCCCAGCTGGCGAGCTGCTTATCGGTCGGGAAGATGGACATGTCGACGCCGATCTCGGCGATGATCACCTCCGCGGTGCGCCGTTGAACGCCGGGGATCGTGCACAGGAGCTCAACGGCTTGTTCGAAAGGGGCGATCTGCTCCCCGATCGCCTCAGTCAGCGACGCGATCTGCCCATCGAGAAAGTCGATGTGCTCAAGGATCGCGCCGATCCACACAGCGTGGAGATGGTCAAAGCGGCCTTCCAGCGCCTCTTTGAGCGCCGGGATCTTGGTGCGCATCCGGCCTTTCGCGAGCTCGGCGAGGACCGCCGGGTCACGGGTTCCGTTGATCAGCGCGTCGAGCATCGCGCGGCCGGACTTGCCGAGGATGTCTGAGGCGACGCAGTCGAGTTTGATCCCGGTGTCCTCCAGCGCCTTGTGCAGCCGGTTGGCCTCCCGGGCGCGCTCCTGGATCTGGGTCTTGCGATATCGCGTCAAGTTGCGCAGCGCGCGGATCGGCTTCGGGGGCACGAAGCTCGCCCGCAACAGGCCGGCCTCCGCGAGCTGGCACAGCCACTCGGAATCCTTGACGTCGGTCTTGCGCCCGGGAACTTGTTTGACGTGACGAGCGTTGACCAGCACGCACTCAAACCCGTCCTCCAGGATCGCCCACACGGGCCGCCAGAACACGCCGGTTGCTTCCATCACGACCTGCGTCACCCCGAACGCCTCGAGCCAGTCAAACAACGTCAACAACCCCGCGACCGTCGTCGAGAATTCCGCCACATGCTGCTCTCGCGTGCCGTCTGGCGCGGGCACCCGCACGCACGCCGTGACCTGCTCCTTGTGCACGTCCAGCGCCGCCGGGCGCTCAACCACCGTCTCCATCACACCTCCCGAAAGCCGATCGACAAGATCGTCGCCCAGGGGCCTCTGAGAACTAACGAGTCTGACAAGCGTGCTCTTGGCAACAGTCCGGAACACCGGGGAGACCCACACGCCAAACTAAGCTCGGGCTCACGGGCACCAAGAACGGATCGGCGTCGAGGGCGACCCCCACATCAAACCATTTTCATCTGCCCGCGACCGGCCGCCAGGCCAGCACAACTACAAGCGCCGGGGGACGGAAGGACATAGCCCACTAAGAAAAAAGCTGCTCGTCACGACGTAACCTTCGGCCATCTCCGCGAGCGCCTCCACCCGGCTGATCTGGGTCTTCTCACCGATCATCCGGTCACGCAGACAGCTCGTGTGTCTGCCTCATCTGCCAAGATACGTGGTCGGCCGTCGATTTTCGTGAAATAGCGTGAAGCCACGCACCGACTCGAGATGTTCGGCACTAAGCTCCGCAGTGATGATCGCCTGATGCTGGCGCGGCGGGGCTGCGACCAAGCATTCCCCGAACGGGCCGGTTATGCACGAGCCACCGAGGAACTCGGTGCGTCGCGCCGAGGTCCGCAGTGCTTCTACACCAACCCGATTCGCCATCAGCGCATAGACACTCTGCTGCAGCGACATCGCCTGCACCTCTGCGACGAAAGACGGCTCTACCTCGAGCCCTGCTGCCGTGCACACGCAGATGATCTCAGCACCCATCTCGCGCAGGGTCACCCAGGCCTCAGGGAAATGCCGATCGTAACATATAATCACGCCCACACATCCGACCGGTGTATACCATACGACGTACTCCTCGCCTGCCTCGAAGTAGGAGCTTTCGCAGAAGTCAGCACCGGGTATCTTGTTATCGCAGAGATGGACCTTGTGGAAGCTGCGGACTTGCCGGTCGGTAGAGGTGCGGCCTTCGAGAATTGATCCACCCGGTCCCAGAAGCACGGCCGCATTGAACCGTCGCTTTCCTTCCCGCAGATACATCCCGAGCATGATGTGACAGCGGTGCTTCTTCGCGACGCTGCCGAAAGCGCCTATCTCGGGCCCGTCGAGCAGGAGCGGCGTGCGAGCGTCTTCGGAGTCTGGCTCGAGCGGAAAGTACGGGCACACGCAGAGCTCCGGCAACACCACAAAATCCGGCGGGTCTGGTACAGCCTTCAGCGTTTCATCTAGATACGTCGCTGTGATTAGACCGCCGGGTGGCGTCTGGACACATGCGCCACGGAAGTCTCTCATCGCTTGCTCGAGCCTGCCTCAGATCGCCATGAATCTCGATCGCCTGACCAGCTCGCCGCTCTCGGTTTCGCGGCCACCATCTTGCCATCGCGAGCGATCACCTCGCCGCGGAACATCGTCAGCACCGGCCACCTGAGTCCCTTATATCCCTCATACGGGTTATATAGTCCGCGGCGGCACGCATGTCACGGCCGAGGATCTCGACCTGGCGGTTGGGGTCGATCAGCGTCAGCGGCGGGCGCAAACGTCCCCTTGCGCTGTTCCACGGAGATCTGGGGTAGGTGGTTTTTGATTGTTGTTCCTGTGTGTGCTGTTCTTTTTGTCATGCACATCATTGCTCAAGTTCTTGGCGGTCGCCGACCCCGAGAACGACCGTTCTAGGCGACTGGTCCCGGCATCATCCGATTGCGTCTGGTCACGAACCGGTTAAACTGACCGCTCGCGTTGCAGCACTTGATCTCACACTACTGGTGACTCGACGACCGTCCGGTCGATCTTTCGCGCACGTACTAGTTCCCCATCGTCTGTGGTACCGAGTAGCCTACCGCTATCGACGATGGTCTTTCCTCGAAGGATTGTCGTGACCGGCCAACCTTCGACCTCCCAACCCTCCCAGGGAGAGTAATCACCGACATGAAAGTCCTCCGCGGTCAGCGCCTTCTTCACCGACGGGTCGATAATAGCGATGTCTGCATCGCTACCCACAGCGATCACTCCCTTCTTCGGGTAAAGACCGAACAGTCGTGCCGCGTTCGTGGCTGTGATTGCGACGTATCGCTCTAGCGAAATCCGACCCTTCGACACTCCCTCGGTAAATATGATGCCCATGCGGGCTTCCGCCCCGACGTTGCCTCCCACGACGTCCTCAACCGTAGAGCCGCTCAATTTTATCTCTAAAGTGGTCGGTACCTCATCCGTCGCAATCGTTGCCATCGATCCGTCCCACAGGGCTTCCCTTAGCGCCGCCTGATCCTCGTCCGACTTCAGTGACGGGTAGGTGTGGTGACAGAGTCCGCGCGGAGCCGTGTAGTCCTTTGACGTCCTGCAAACGTACTGACTGAGTGTCTCCCCAAAGACGGGCAGGCCCCTCGAACGCGCCTGTCGGATCGCATCGACCCCATCCCTCGCCGACACATGCACAAAATACACAGCGGTATCGAGGTACTCTGCAAGGAGAATCGTGTGCCAAAATGAGAGTCGCTCCGACAGACTTGTGTGGATGAGATGCTGGTTCCAGCGCTCGTGGGATCTCCCCTCAGCGGCGAACTTCTCGTAGTTGAACTGCACAATCTCGTCGTCCTCGGCGTGTACCGCAGCGAGCCCTCCGTTTGCTGCAATCTTCTCGAACGCATATGCCATGCGTCCAGCATCAATCTTGTAAGCGTCCGCCGCATACGGCCTGTGCGCCAGCACCTCACTGGTGAAGAACTTGAAGCTAGTGAAGCCCTGCTGTATTGCCGCAGGAATCTCGTCCAGCGTCGGCAACGGTACTGGGCCGCACAGACCGACGTGGAAGGCGAAGTCCACGTACGAGTTTCCTCGCCAACGATCGACGCGTGCATTCACGGCTTCCTGCAAGCCTACGGTCGGATTTACCCAGGCGAAGTCGATGTGGGTTGTCACCCCACCAAACGCCATCCCAACAGTGTCACCCTCGGGTCCGAGCGACGCCGGCGCGAGTCCCTCCGACAAGGGGTCGTCAGTGGTGGCGCGCTGGATGAAGTCCTGATCCCAGAGTCGCTCTACTAGCGGATCACTGAGGTGAGTGTGCGGTTCGATCCCGCCTGGGACAACGATCTTTCCCTCCGCATCCACGATCCGGACCGCTTCGTCCGGCAGGGATCCCGGTGCGGAAACGGCGACGACGCGTTCGCCGCTAATGGCGATGTCCCACTTTCCCGTGCCTTGGCCGGCAACTACCGTTGCATTGCGGATGATCAGGTCGAGCATAAGGTCACCTTCCCATGTTAGTTACCAGTCATTCCCCGAGGGCGGCGGCTATCGTCGCCCCCGGAAATCTGGTCGGATGCGGTCGGCGTGTCATGCAGCGCCTTCGCATAAGGCAAGCCCCTCCACACGCTTTTTACCGGCTGTCTCGAGAACCGGCGTGTTTGCGATCAACTCCCGCGTATACGCACTCCGGGGATGATCGAAAACCTGAGAGGTCTCACCATCCTCAACGATCGTCCCGTCAAGCAACACAACCACACGGTCCGCGATTGTGCGCACCAGAGCTGTGTTGTGTGTCACGAACACCACTGACAAGCTCTCCTCCTTGCGCAACTGCTCAAGCAACGCCACGATCGACGCCTGAACCGACACATCCAACGCAGACGTTATTTCGTCGCACAAGAGGACGTTAGGCTCGCTGATCAACGCCCGCGCTATGGCTGCTCGCTGGCGCTCTCCTCCTGAGAGTTCTGACGGAAGCCGGGCCAACGTTCGGCGCGACAGCGACACCTTACCCAATGCGGCAAGCGCCCGCTCGGTGGCCTCCCGGTCCGACTCCTCGTAATACTGCCGAATTGGCGCGTAAAGGCTGGCGCCGATCGAGCGTCGCGGATTCAGAGCATTGTGTGAACTCTGGAAGATATACTGAATCGCGCGCCGCATGGAATCGGTGAAATTGGCGTTTCGGGTTGGCAGCAGCAGCCCCTCGTAGCGTACCGTCCCAGCCACGACGTTTCCCAGGCCGACTATCGCCCGTGACAGCGTGGTTTTGCCTGAGCCGGACTCGCCAACAATCGCCAAACATTCGCCTCGCTTCAGGTCAAACGACACCGACTTGACGGCCTCGGTGAGGCCATACCGCACGCTCAGGTCGCGAACCTCCAGGACCGACTGCGCCTGGTTCTGGGCGGCCTCGGAAGCACGGGTTGTGTCTGTCGTGGCCGACGTGTCCTCGCCCGCCCGATGACAGGCCACGAAGCGACCCGCGTCATACTGCCTTAGTGTCGGAGCTAGTTCAGCGCATGTGGAGGTCGCGAGATGGCACCGGGGTGCGAACGAGCAGCCAATCGGATGCGGTGTCGGACCTGGAGCGTGCCCTGGCATGCCTTTGAGCATCCGGCGCATCGCAACGTCAGGAATCGCGGCCAGGAGACGACCGGTGTACGGGTGCAGCGGCGCGTTGAAGATCTCCGAAGTGGCAGCGAGTTCGACGACCTCTCCGGCATAGAGGACCATCACCCGACGAGCAATCTGCGCGACGACGGCAAGGTCATGCGTGACGTAGAGTCCAGCTAGTCCATGGTTGACGACAAGCTCTGTCAAAGTAGCGAGCACGTGCGCCTGCGTGCTAACGTCTAGCCCAGTGGTTGGCTCGTCAAGGATGAGCAGCCGGGGTCTGCACAACACAGCCATTGCCATGCAGATCCGCTGCTGTTGACCGCCGGACAGCTGATGCGGATAACGCCTGAGAAACGCCGCATCTGACGAAAGCTTAACCTCGTCAAGCACCTCGTGGATGCGAGCCTCCTGCTCAGCTTTCGGAAGATTTTGCCGGTGTGCGAGAAGCGTCTCCCGCAGCTGTGTGCCGATCCGCATCGCCGGGCTTAGCGAGGCACTTGGGTCCTGAGGCACGTACGCGACGATGTTGCCCCTGATGGCGGCGAGCCCTTCCTTGGGTCTGGGCACCACCATCTGCTCGCCAATCATGATACTGCCATGAGAGATGCGCGATCCAGGACGGGCGTACCCCAGTAGGGCGGTCGCGATCGTCGTTTTGCCCGATCCAGATTCGCCGACGACGGCGAGTATCTCGCCCGGCCCGATGTCGAACGTGATCGACGTTACGACATTGGCCCCAGTCGTCGGAAGTAACACGTCGAGCTCGCGTACTTTGACAAGAGCGCTCATAGTTCCACGCGCTCACTGCGTCCAGCAGCACGGGCAATACCCTCGGTCATCAGGTTGGTACCAATGGTAAACAGGAAGATGCACACAATCGGTGCCAACACCGCGAATACTTGAATGGTGAGAGCTCCCCTATTCTCGTTGATCATGAGCCCCCAGTCAGCGGTGGGGGCCTGTATTCCATAGCCAATGAAGCTGAGGCCCGCGATGATTCCAACTGACCACGCCAATCGGATGCCAAACTCGATGAGGAGCGGAGTCGCCAAGTTTGGCATTATCTCCTGAAACGCGATGCGGCGTCGTGACAGCCCGGTCAAGGCTGCAAACTCCACGAACTCACGACGTCGCATCTCGGCCGCGACGCTGCGCGTCAGGCGCATGACCCGCGGGCTATGTGACAGCGCCACGAGCAAGACGATGAGCCACAGCTTGGGTCCGGCGATCGACACGAACACCAACACCAGGACGATCTGTGGAATCGAGAGGATCACGTCGTTCACGCCCATGACAAGCGTATCAGCTCTGTGCGAGCAGAAAACGACCGCCATCCCGACAACTGCTCCGATTGAGACTCCCAATACGGTCGCCAACAGAGAAAGGCCGATCACGGTCCTGCCGCCGCACAAAACTCGCGAAAGGATGTCACGGCCGATGTAATCGGTGCCTAAGAGGAAGGTACTCGACGGAGGCGAAAATGGTGGTCCGACGAGCTGCGCCGGCGAATGGGGTGCGATCCACGGGCCGACGATCGCCAAGAGAATTAAGGCGCCCGTCAAGGCGAGCCCAAATCGCATCTCCGGGTAGCGCAGGGAGGAGCGAAGGACCGCGACCCATACCGGTCGGATACGGGGCTGCACGGTGCCAGTTACGTCCGGCGGTAGGGCGGCCGAAATCATTCGGTTGCCGTCCAAAGCCGCGGGGACAGCCGAAACACCAGCAAGTCGGCGAGGAGATTCACGACAATATAGACGGAGGCCAGGATCAAGCCGGCAGCCTGCACGGTTGAAACGTCGCGGGCATCAATCGCGTTGAGGAAGATTGTTCCAATGCCCGGAAAGCCAAAGACATACTCGACGACGACGATGCCGCCTGCTAGATAGCCGAAAGTGACTGCCGTTCCCTGAATGGCCGGGACAATCGCATTGGGCAAAGCATGGGCGAATATGACGCGCCGTTGGCTCAAACCCTTGAGTTGAGCCAGCCGGACATACTCCGATCCAAGCTCATCGATCATTGAGCCGCGGACCAGGCGAGCTAAGTAGGGCATCGTGGCCAGCACCAAGCACGTGACAGGGAGAACAAAGGCATCCAGCTGCGCGAAGGGCGATGTCCCAGCGGGAATGAATGAAATTGCGGGAAGCACGGACGTAACGCTAGTGGCAAACAGAATGACCAATACGAGGCCCACCACAAACTCGGGAACGGCCGTGAACAGGAATGTGACACCGTGGAAAATTATGTCCGATACTCTACCGCGATGGACTGCGGCCCAGATACCCCACACCAGACTCACCACAATAGTAATACTTACCGCAAACGCCACCAGCACTGTTGAGTTCAGCAATGCCGGGCCGATGATCGTTCCGACCCGCGGATGACTACCTGCCAAAGACGCGCCGAGGTTCCCGTGCAACAAGCGGAATGCCCAAGTCCAGTATTGCTGTACGAGCGACCTATTGAGCCCCAGCTGCTGATCAACGATTCTAATGTTCTGCGGACTCGCGTTTCGACCCAACAACTGTACGGCGGCGTTGCCGGGAAGCACCTGAGTAGCTGCAAAAATGAGAACGGATATTGCAACGAGTCCGGCGATCGCGACGGCGACCCGATGAACAAGCCATACCGCATGGGCTCTTCCGGAGGTGCCTACGCCGAGCGACTGGCCAAGTCCAGAGCGCTGGCGAAGAGCCGTCGACTCCAGATCGGGCGTGGTGAGATCGGTCACAGAGCGCGCTCGTCCGTTGCGGCGGCGTGGGCGGCGACCGGACAGATGTGAGCCGACCTAGGTAAGCCACACACGGCTGCCACCATGCCGTGTTCGCGACTTGAACGCAACCCTTACACCACCGCCACGCGCCCGACATCATCGGTGGCACACGCGGGTGACAGTGACAGGTAGCGCATTTGCCTCTGTCGGCGATGCCCGCTCTCAAAAAAGGAAGCGAGCGGCAAGTCCAGCCACCGGCCGGATGAAGTCACGAACAGCCCGGTAGTTCCCGAGTAGCGTCCCACCATCGCTTTCTACTGCCCCCTTGCCGTCCGAGCAACAGCGAAGCAATAGTCCGACCCCGAGGACGCCGCAAGGTGTTGGGCAACGCCAACCGCGCCGGCGACGTCGAATATTGACTGAGCTTCATTGCGGACGGAGTACTCGACCCACTCGGTTGGTCGTCGCACCAGCTCCATGAGTATGTGAGACAGTCCGTGGCCCGGTCGACCGCTCTGGCGGAGATCCCGATTGTTACATTCACCGGTCGAATCCACAGCCTTGCCCGGTGACGAGTTCGCCACGTTAGCCATTGAACGATACTTTACGAAAGTTGAACATGCCAAAGTCGACGCCGGACGGGTCGTGTACCCAGCCCTGTGTCTTTGCGCTCACGGCGGAGGGCACGTTCGGGAAGGACACAATGATGTAGCCGCCACGGTCAAACTGTATGGACTGCATATCGTGCGCAATCTGTCGCTGCTTGGCGGGGTCCATTTCCTGGAAGAGCTGCCTAAACAGCCCGGCGAACTCCGGATCCTGATTTCCGAAATTTGTCTCGTCGTATGGTGCGCCTGGCCCGTCAGCATCCTTCACCATCTCTTGATAAGGGAACTGATTCCATACGCCGTTAGTGAACGTCCACTTTCCGACGTTGGAGACCCACGTGGCGGCGTCGATTTCGCGAACCTTCACGGTCACGCCCGCCGCGTTGCACTGCTGAGCGTACACCTGAGCAGCCGGAATTGATCCAATCCCTTGGTCGGTGACGTTCAACACGAGGGTTTCACCGGAATAACCAGCCGCACGGAGGAGGGCTTTCGCCTGCTCTATGTTTTGCTCCCGCTGAGGAGCAGTTAAGTACCACGCATCGTCTGGAGAATAGAGATCGTTCCCAAGTCGTGCGTGGCCAAGGTACGCATCCGCGATAATCTGCTTCCGGTCTGCCATGAGGCGAAAGGCCTGCCGCACGCGTCGGTCGGTGAACGGCCGCTGCGTACAGTTCATGACGAAAGGGAAGAAACCGCCCGCTGGATAGTCAAGAACGCGAACGGCGCTGTTGCTCATCAACTGAGGAACGGCGGTCGGCGCGATCGCATTGGCCGCATCCACCTGGCCGGCTAAAAGTGCGTTAACACGCGCGGTCTCGTCCGTGATACCAATCATACGAAGCTCATCGATATATGGACGCCCACCCCAGAAATTCTCGAAGGCTTCGGCTACGAATAGACCTCCCGGCGTGAAAGACTTGAACTTGAACGGTCCTGTTCCCACCGGAGCCTTAGGGTTGAATCCTACGGGTACGATCGCGGAGTTGATGTCGTAAAACGCCTTCTCGACGCCACTGTACGGCTGGCTTAACGTGATTCGGACCGTGCGAGTATCGAGTTTCTTGAACTCACTCAGTTTTGCCCAATTGAATATCGGCGCGGGATTCGCGGCTTCCTTCGGGTTGGTGATCCGTTGCACCGTGTAAAGGAGATCGTCGGCTGTTAGTGTCTTTCCGTTGTGGAACTCTACTCCGCTCTTAAGACGGATAGTCCACTCTGTTCCTGTCCTGTTCCACGTGATTTCCTCGGCAAGCTGGTACTCCGGTTTGAATTGCGGATTCTCGGACCAACCGAGCGTGTTGTAGAGCGCCGCTATGCGCCCGTAGTCAGGAATGGCGGCTGCATGGTGCGGATCGACGGTGTCCAGGGAGCTATCACCTGCCACCGCTACTCGTAGTGTGCCGCCACGCCGGGGAGGAGAGCCGGCGGTGGTCGTCCGGGCACTCGTGGCTGACCCACCACAGGCATCAAGAAGGGCTGCGCCGCTCACGACCGCCAAGCCCGTCGCAGCTCCGCCAAGCAGACGGCGGCGGGTGATTGGACCACCGCCGTCGTCGCAGTAGTAGTAAGGATCCTGCATTTCAGTAGGCCCCCCAACTTAGGTGTTGCTTGTTTTACTCACGTGGCGAGTCCGTGGTCCTGCAGCGCGGTTACTTTCTGCGAATGTGTCAGCCGAAGAGCGGATAGCCACCCCTCTCGCGCTCACGGTAGGCATGCAGCAGCTCGAGGCTCACGGCTCCCATCGAGCCGTCCCCGATCGGTCGGCCATCGATTTCGCAAAGCGGCGAAACGCCCTGCAATGAGCCGGTAAGAAATACCTCGTCGGCCGTGTAAAGGTCATGGGTGGTGAGATCGGCCTCGCGCGTTCCTCGTCCCTGCTCCACAGCGATCTCCATGATCGCCCAGCGCGTGATTCCGTTGAGTACGTTGTGCCCGCGTGGCGTGAGGAGATCGCCGTCCTTGATGACGAAGACATTCTCTGAGGGACCCTCGGCAATGAAACCGTTTACGTCCAGCAGGATTCCGGCGTCGACGCGCGCGTTCCGATACTGTAGAACGCCGAGGATGTTGTTTTGGTAGTTGCAGAGCTTGGCGCGGGAGTCGATGCACGCCGGGGGCGGACGTCGCACGCTCACAGTGATCGCGCGCATTTGTCGCGCCACGATTTCCTCGATCGTGAGTGCGCGCTCGCGCTGCGGGATGATGAAGAGCTCGGGAAGTCCCACTGAGTCGATGTTCCTTAGTCCCATCCGGCCGGTTCCGCGTGTGATAATCGGCCGCATGTAGCCGGTGCGCAGGTCGTTCAGCCGCGCGGTCTGGGCGATTGCCGCGATGCACTCCTCGCGCGAGACCGGGACGGCCATCCTCATGTAGGCCGCCGACGCGAAAAAGCGGTCCATGTGGCGTTCGAACCCGAAGCACCGTCCGTCCCTGACGCACAGGCCTTCGAACACCCCGTCGCCATAGGTGAAGCCCCAACTGTATACCGACACGGCCGCCTCGCGGGCCGGACGGAAGGTGCCGTTCACGTAAACCTGCAGGTCCTCGTCGAGCAGCGCTGCTCCCGTGTTCGCGTCGGTGGTCATCGCCTCGATTCTCATCGGTTCGGCCCTCCCTTTGCTTCGGTTCTGGACGACACGCGACCCGTCATCGCCCGGGTCTCCGGGTTGTCCGCGGTCACGCGCGGCGCGTCTCTTCGACCACGAGGCCATCCTCGTCGCGGGCAGCATCGAGCGAGACCCATCCGTCCTCCACCTCGCGCAGTTGCGCTCGCGGGATCGCCCTGCGCGTGGATCATCGACGCCTCGGCCGCCCGCGCAGCGCGCCGGTAGTGACGCCGCCGGACATGGCTTCGAATGGGGCGGGTTTCGACGGCAGCGGGCCTATTCGCGGACTCCACTTTCACCACGCGGGCGCCGAGATCTCCTAGGATCTGGGTGCAGAACGGGCCACCTAGGAATTGGGTGAGGTCTAGCACGACGAGACGGCCATCGGCGACGTGATCCCGGTCAGCTGAGCTCATAGCGCCAAGATGTGGATCGAGCACGCACCGTGATCGATGCCGGAGATGCCGCCGCCTGTGCAGTGTGTAAGGCCGACGCGAGCGCCCGTCACCTGTCGGCCGCCTGCCGCGCCGCGCAAGTGCCACAGCACTTCGCAGACCTGCGCGATGCCGGTAGCACCGACTGGGTGGCCCCTACACAGAAGCCCACCGCTTGGATTCACGGCGATTGAGCCGTCCACCCGGGTCGCACCGGAGCGGATCAGCTCCACCGCGCCTCCCGGCTCGCAGAAGCCGAGCGCGTCGTAGTACATGAGCTCGGCGATGGCGAACGCGTCATGCACCTCGGCGATATCGACGTCGCCTGGCCCCACACCCGCCTGGTCGTAGGCGATGCGCGCGGTACGCTGCGTCAGTTCGCTGAACGCCATGTCTTTATATCCCGTGTCGTAGCGGCCCGACTGCAGCGCCGACGCGACCACGCGAACGGGCACGCTTTTCGCGCGTGCGCGCCCCGTGCCATTGCACACCACCACGGCCGCCGCGCCGTCGCCGGTCGGGCAGCACATGAAGAGGCTCAGAGGATCCGCGACCATCCGCGACCCAAGCACCTCCTCGACGCTCACGACGTTGCGGTATTGTGCATATGGGTTGTGGACAGCGCATTCGTGCGCCTTGACGACCACGGCCGCGAGGTCTTCGCGTGCGAGTCCGTGGTCGTGCATGTATCGGCGGGCTCGCATCGCGTACACCGCCGGCATCACTACTCCGTGGTTTGCTTCGAGATCGTGGCCGTCGAGCGGGATCGTCCCGCCGCCGAAGTCTGTCAGCTTGTCGATCCCGATCACGAGCGCTGTGTCGATGCGGCCGCTAGATACGGCGGCGACTGCTTCCCGCAGCGCGGTCGCGCCGCTCGAGCACGCGTTTTCGACGTTGGAGATCGGCATGCCCGTCATGCCGATGTCACGGAGGATTCGCTGCCCCAGCAGCGACCCGCCAAACGCCGTGCCGCAGAACGTCTCGTCGATCGCGGTCCTATCGACCCCGGCGTCGTTGAGAGCAGCCACGACCGCCCGCAGGCCTAGATCCTCCATTGAGACGTCAGGGTGCTTGGCGAAGGCGACCATGCCCGCGCCAACAATGTGCGCGTCAAGCGCCGTCATATCGCCGCCCGTTTGCGGAATCTGTAACTGCAGATGGCCTCATCGGGAAGCTCTCGGATCACGCCCACGGTGACGTCCATGCGGTCGCCGACGCTCAGTTCAGCAGCCATCCCTTGGATCTGGGCGAGTACGCGAACGTCCTCGGGAAAGTCGACGTACCCAATCGCATATGGGACTGGGAAGCCCGGCGGCGCGACGTGGACCTCCGAAAAGCTGTAGAGGACGCCTGTCAGTGATAGCGGAGTGGGATCAGGCTCGGCGACCCCGGCGCAGCGGTCGCAAACGGACTTGCGCGGGAAGGCAACCTTGCCGCAGTTCCGGCAGCGGCCGGCGATGAGTCGCACGCCCTCGTCGGTCTCACTCCACGTATCGTCCGAAGGGAAGTTGCTCCGTATCTTTGCCAAAACCAACTGCTTTCGTCTCGTTGTACGGGACAGGTGTCCTGTTGTCCGCACCGCAGATTATCAGCCGCGCTTTACCCCTGTCAAGCCATTGCCGGCAGTAGCCAGTCAGGTCGATG
>JBPCQX010000174.1:0-9244 GCA_050997675.1 Solirubrobacteraceae bacterium | reverse complement strand
CGGCGCGGGCCGGGGTGACAACCCGCCCGTCGTCGGCCGAATTTCCGATGGCGGCAACCGTCTTCAGTCGTCGCGTGTAGACGCCGTAGGCGGGTTCGCCTTGGGCTTGATACGTCCGCGCGACCTCGGGCAGGTGTTGCTGCCAGGCGATTGCCCACACCCCCAGTTTCGGGCCCAGCGCCCATCCTGAGGGCCCATAGCGGAGGGGGAGAGATTCGAACTCTCGGTACGCCAAGAAGACGTACAACGGTTTTCGAGACCGTTGCATTCACAGAGACGGTCGCAGTCACAGTGCTCAAGATGTGCGTCCGCGATGGGGACCTAGCGCGTGACCAGCTTTGCACCGAAGCGGACGGCGCGTGGAGCGCGACGGGAGAGTTGAACGGCGAGTCGATCGCTTACCCGCATGTGGGCGGCGGGGGCGTCAAGGGGTAGCACGGCGACATCCGCGCCCTCGCCAAGGGCGTATAACTGCCAGGTTCCAGGTACCCCCTTGAGCTCATGTTCGCCGCGTTCGTAGAACGTCATGCCCGAGCCGACGAGCAGGTCCTTGACGGTGCGCGACACGATCACCTCGCCAGCGTTTGCACGCGCTGCGACCCGCGCCCCGATGTGCACCGCGAGCCCTCCAATGTCCGAGCCGATGATCTCGCATTCGCCCGTGTGTACTCCGGCGCGGACTTGGATACCGAGGTCTTCAGCCCCTTCGCATATCTCCTGGGCAGCCCTGATCGCTTTTGCAGGACCGCTGAAGGTCGCGAGTGCACCATCGCCCGTCGACTTGATAACGCGACCTCGGTGGGCGCCAGTGCGCTCGGCGACCAGTTTGTCGTGACGTTCGAGCACCTCCCGCCATGCGCGATCGCCGAGGTCGGCAGCTCGCCGGGTGGACTCAACGATGTCTGTGAACAGCACCGTGGCGAGCACTCGGTCCGGCTCGACTTCCGCCACGCCGCCGGTGACGAACTGCTCGATCTCGTCGAGCATCGGATCGAAGTCGCCCAGCCAGAACGCGTGGTCCTCCCCGGGGAACACCATAAAGCGCCCATCCGGGAGCCCGTCCGCCAGCATCCGTCCCGCCTCAAGCGGCACCACCCGGTCACCCTCGGTGTGCATCACGAGCGCCGGAACGCTGACCGAGGAGAGCACGCCGGTCACATCGATTGACCCAAGCGCCTCAATCAGCGCACGAGCCATTCGCGGGCTGGCCGCCGCCCGCGCAAACGTCCCATAGAAACGCGTCATCACCTCGTTTGTGAGGCTTGGAGCGAAGATCCGCAGGGCGGCGCCGTCGCCCCAGTCATCCATCGCACGCATCAATTCAGCGCGGTTGCGCAGGAACGGATCGAGCATTTCTCGCGGGTAAGCGCTCTCCCGGGCCGTCGCGAAGCTCCCGCAGATGATCAATGAACTGATCCGCTCCGGGTACATCGCGGTAAGCAAAATCGATGCGGGGCCACCCTCGGAGATTCCAAACATCACCGCCCGCCTCGAATTCGCTGCATCCAGCACAGCCTTGATGTCGGCCACGCGCTCCTCAAGCGTCGGCAGCGTCGCGATCGGGTCAGACAGACCAGTACCCGTCTTGTCGTAAAGAATGAGCCGAGAAAACGATGCCAAGCGCATCAGAAAGCGCGAGAAGCGCGGTTCAGTCCATTGCAAGTCGAGGTGGGATATGAAGCCTGGGGCCATCAGCAGATCGACCGGGCCGTCCCCGACGACCTGATAGGCGATCGACACTCCATCTCGCTCCGCATATTGCGTCCGGGGAGGCTGCACGAGCGTAAGCATATTGGCGCCGCCGAGCGCCTGGTTGACCGCTGGGTGCCACTAAGGTCCGCCACGCATAAGCGGCAGGGGGTAACACCCTCCCCGCCAGACCTAAACACTGGTCCCGGTCCCGGCGCCGCGCGATCGTTTTGCGATCGAGATCGCCACGGGTCACCCGCGAGGATCGCGGCAACTAGCCGCTCATAGGCCCCACTTCCGCAAGAGACGGCACCGCATCTACCCGATCACGGCCCGTCACGAGGTAGAAAGGGCCCCAAGCACACCCAGTTTCGCGGCCAGCACCCCATCCTGAGGCCCCATAGCGGAGGGGGAGAGATTCGAACTCTCGGTACGCCAATAAGACGTACAACGGTTTTCGAGACCGCCGCATTCAACCGCTCTGCCACCCCTCCGGATGACGCCGCAAGGCTAAATGATCTCCCGCCTGCGGGCCGCGTCGAGTATCCCGCGTCGAGCGGCGTGGCGCCTCCCCGCCCCGCCCAACTGGCGCCTCCCCGCCCGGCGCCCCCGACCGCGCGCCGCGCCGCTCCGACACGCGCTCAACGCCGCCCGGCGAAGAACTCCCGAAGTAGTTGCGCGCTCTGCTCGGCGAGCAGGCCGCTGGAAACCTCGGGGCGGTGGTTCAGTCGTGGCTCGGACAGCACGTCGAGCACGCTTCCGCTGGCCCCGGTCTTGGGGTCGCGCGCCGCGTAGACGACGCGCGGCACGCGCGCGAGCACGATCGCGCCGGCACACATCGCGCACGGCTCGAGCGTCACATACAGTGCGCAGTCGAGCAGCCGCCAGCCACCGAGCGCCGCCGCAGCCTCGCGCAGCACGAGCATCTCGGCGTGGGCGGTGGGGTCCTGGCGCAGCTCTCGCTCGTTGTGGCCTGCGGCGAGCAGCTCGCCTTCAAGGGCCAGTACCGCACCCACCGGCACGTCGTCGTGTTCCAACGCACGCGCGGCCTCCCGCAACGCGAGGCGCATGAAATGCTCGTCGAGGGGGAAGAAGTGCTCCGTCATTGCTGTGCCGGCAAGCTGCGCATTGCCGGCCGGCACATCATTACCATTGACCCTCGCTCCGGCATCCGTCGGCTCGGGCCGCAGACGATGCCGCAGACACCTTCAAGTCCATTTTCCTTCCCCCGCAGCGCGGCTCGCAGCGCAAGCGTGATCGCGCTCGCGCTCACCGCGCTTGTCCCTGCTGCCTCGGCGGGTGCTGCGCCGTTCCTACCGGGCCGCATTGTCGTGCGGTTCGCGAGGGGTGAGGCCCGAGCGGCGCTCGCCGGCGTTGGCGGAGCTCGCCGCAGCGCATCGGCCAGTCATACGCGCGTGATCGAGCTGCCCCGCGGCCGCAGCCTCAAGGCAACACTGCGCTCTCTGCGCTCTCGGCCGGGCGTGATCTATGCAGTCCCGGACGTGATCGCACACACCGCGAACTTCGCACCTCCCCCACCCGCCGCGTCCCCAACGCCCCAGCCGACGCCACCGCCGACGCGCGCGCCGTTGATCCCGAACGACCCTGGTCTCGCCCGGATCCCCGGCGGCTGGCAGAACACCCAGTGGAACTTCGTCGGTCCGTTTGGTGTCAACGCTCCCGCGGCCTGGAGCAACCTCGCGGCGGTCGGCAGACCCGGCGGTCAAGGCGTGGTCGTCGCGGTGCTCGACACGGGGGTTGCATACACGCGGCGCGGCAAGTTCCGCAAGTCGCCCGACTTCTCCGCGCACCAGTTCGTGCGCGGATTCGACTTCGTCGACTCGACGCGATTTCCAAACGATCACGAGGGGCACGGCACTCACGTCGCGGGCACGATCGCCGAGAAGACAGACAACGGGATCGGCTTGACCGGGCTCGCCTACGGCGTGCGGATCATGCCGCTGCGAGTGCTGGATTCCGTGGGAGACGGCGACGCCTCGGAGATTGCTGCGGGCGTGGTGTATGCGGTCCGCCATCACGCCCAGGTCATCAACATGAGCCTGGAGTTCACAAGCGACGTGACGGCGCGCTCGATTCCTGAGCTGATCGACGCAATCCGCTACGCCCACCGCCACGGCGTGCTCGTCGTCGCAGCGGCAGGCAACGAGGGTGCGAGCCAGATCTCCTACCCGGCTCGAGCGCCGTTCGTATTGTCGGTTGGCGCCACCACTGAGCATGGCTGCCTGGCGGATTTCGCAAACTACGGTCCCGGACTGGACATCTTCGCGCCCGGCGGCGGCGCTGATGCGGCGATCGCCGACGACCCCAACTGCCGTCCGGGCGCCGCGCCCCCGGGGCGCGACATCTACCAGGAGACCTTCATCCGCTCGCCCCGCCACTTCGGCTTCCCTTCCGGCTACGAGGGAACCTCGATGGCCGCGCCGCACGTGGCCGCCGCGGCTGCGCTGGTGATCGCAAGTGGCGTGCTCGGCCGGAGACCGACCCCCGACGCAATCGCAGCGCGACTGAAGCGCACCGCACGCCCGATCGGGCCCCCGGGCGACGTCGCACAGTACGGCGCCGGGTTGATGGATGCCGCGGCCGCTACGCGGTCCGGATGATCAGCACCGAGCAGGGCGCGTGGTGGGAGACCTTGTTCGGGACGGAGCCCAGCAGAAACCGCTCCGCTCCCGTCATGCCCTTGTTGCCGACGATTATCAGTTCGGCGCCGCGCTCCTCGGCCACGTCGAGGATCGAATCGGCGGCGTCGCCCTGGCGGGCGTGGATCTCGACCTCGGCCACCCCGGCCGCCCGGGCCTGTGAGGCTGCGGCCTCCAGCGTGGCTTCGACTTCGGCCAGCGGGTTGACCTGCCATGCCAGGACCGGCTCGGGAGAGGCGCTCGCGCCGGGATCGCTAACCATGCGGTGCCCACCCACCGGCTCGTAGGCGCATACGACATGGAGCTTGGCGCGCAACGCGAGCGCCAGGTCGACCGCTTGCAGGATCGCCTTGCCCGCGGTCTGCGAGCCGTCGGTCCCTACAACGATCGAACTGAACACGGGCGTCCTCCGAGCGGGCTGGGGCGGCCATCATAGACTTCGAGGGCATGATCGATCTCCACTGCCACGTGCTTCCTGGAATCGACGATGGACCGAGCTCTTGGGAGGAATCCGTGGCGCTGGTGCGCGCGTGCGGCGCGGGAGGGGTGGCGCAGATCGCCGCCACCCCGCATGTCAGCGCGCAGTACCCAAACGACTCGCGCGTGATCGGCGGACTGGTCGAGCAATTGAACGAGCGGCTCGCGGCCGCGGGAGTCGATGTGGAGGTGCTCCCCGGCGCAGAGGTGGCAATCACGCAACTGGACGAGCTGGCCGCAGGGGAGCTCGAGCGGCTCGTGCTCGGGGGCGGCAGCGGCGGCTGGCTGCTGCTGGAGAGTCCGTTCACGCCTGCGATCAATGTGGTGGTACCGGTGTGCGAGCGCCTGCTGGAGCGCGGCTTCAGCCTCCTGCTCGCCCACCCCGAACGCTGCCCCGGCTTCCACCGACGTCCCGAACTGCTGCGCGCGCTGACGGACCGCGGCGTCATCACCTCCGTCACGGCGGGTGCGCTGTCCGGGCAGTTCGGGCGCGAGGTTGAGCGCTTCGCTTTGTGGATGGCTGCCGAGGGTCTGCTCGACACGGTTGCCTCCGACGCCCACGACCTCCACCGCCGCCCCCCCGGTCTGCTCGCGCCGCTCGAGCGGGCGGGGCTGGCAGCGCACGTCGAGCAGCTCACGCGCAGTGTTCCGGCCGCGCTGCTCGCGGGCGAGGAGCCGCAGCGGCCGGGGGTGCTCAGAGCGGAGGCGAAGCCAGGTGTGCGGCGCCGGTGGGGCCTCAGGCGCGATCGGCCGGAAGCACGCTGAGCAACAACTGATCTGGCTCAGATCAGTTTGACGACGGCGATCACCATGCCCGCGAGCACGAACACGACAATTGCTGCTTGGAGGTAGATCCAGGTCGGGGACATGGCGCTCGCCAGGAGGATGGATGATCGACGCCCGCCGCGCAACCGCGGGCGCCGAGGTCATAGGATGCTCGCCGTGGCTCGGGGCACGATCATCGCGGGGCGCACGTGTGTCGTCACCGGCGCGGGTTCAGGTATTGGCCGGGCGCTGGCGCTGCGGCTGTCACGCCACGGCTGTCCGGTTGCGATCTGCGACTGGGACGAGGATGGCCTGGCGGAAACTGCGGGGCAGATCACGGGTCCTGTGCTGCAGCGAAAGCTCGACGTGCGCGATCGCCAGGGTCAGATGACATGGGCGGCGGAGGTTTCAGATTGGGCTCCGGCGCCATTTGGAATGATCATCAACAACGCTGGGGTGACGGTCTCGCAGAGCGCCGCCGAGGCGGCGTCAGAGGACGACGAGTGGGTGATCGACGTGAACTTCTGGGGCGTGGTGCACGGCACGCGCGCGTTCCTGCCGCTGCTGCTGGCGCAAGACAGCGGCGCGATCGTCAACGTCTCCAGCGTCTTTGGCATCGTCGGCTGGCCGACGCAGTCGGCCTACTGCGCTTCCAAGGCAGCGGTGCGCGGCTACACCGAGTCGCTGCGGCACGAGTTGCGCGACGGTGGCGTGCGCGCAGTCGCCGTGCATCCCGGTGGGGTGGCGACGCACATCGTCGACAACGCCCGCTTCCACGTGGACGACCGCGGCAACACCGACAAGTCCGTGCTCCAACGCGATTTCAAGAAGGTCGCCCGCACCTCGCCTGATCGGGCGGCGGCGATCATCCATCGCGGCGTCGAGCGTGGCAAGGGCCGCATCCTCGTGGGGCCCGACGCGGTGGGGCTGTCCGTGCTCGCCAGACTTGCGCCGGTGCGCTACTACGACGTGCTTCACCGCCTCGAGCCGCTGATCCGCCGCAGCTGAGCGGCTGACCGACAAGCGACACGCAGCAGCTCAGCGAGCGGCGCGGTGGCGCACGATGACCCGCGCGCCGCGGGCCGGAATCATCGTGACGTTGCGGTGCTGGGCATGCTCGGGGGCGGGGTCTTCGGCCTCGAGGTCAAGGCGCCGGACCATCGCCTCCAGCACGACACGCTGCTCGGTCATCGCGAGCGCAGCACCGAGGCAGCGGCGGGTTCCGCCGCCGAACGGAATCCACTCGTAGGTCCCGGGCTTGCGCCCCAGCCAGCGCTCGGGGCGAAAGGCGAACGGCTCGGGGTAGAGATCTTCGCGGTGGTGGACGAGCAGGATGCTCATCACAACGGGCGTCCCGGCAGGCACGGCGTAGTCTCCGAGCCGCCACGGCACTGCAACGCGCCGGCCGATCGCGGGGATCACTGGCCGCGAGCGCATCGCCTCGATGATCGCTGCCTCGACGTGCTCCGCTGCCGCGGTATCGGAACGTACGGCGTGGCGCAGGCGCGCATAGGCTGCGGGGCTGCGCACCAGGCGCTCCCAGGTCCAGGCGAGCGAGTTTGCCGTGGTTTCGAATCCTGCCAGCACAAGCGTCAGCAGCTCGTCGCGGAGCTCGCGATCCGACAGCGGCTCGCCCTCCTCGGTGGTGGCACGCATGATCACCGAGAGGATGTCGGAGCGCTCGGCGAGGTTGGCCTCGCGGCGCCGCGCGGCGATCACGGCGTAGGTGAAGTGATCAAGAATCCCGAGCCCACGCCGCATGATCCCGAGCGGCTCGGGTCGGCCGACGTTCATCAGGAAGCCGAGTTGGCCGACTGGAGAGGTAGAGACCGCGGTTAGCCGCTTGACGGATTCTCGCAGGCCCGACTCGGGGGTCCCGCGGCGCGGGCGACCCTCGATCCCGAGGATGCCGGACATGATCACGTCGAGCGTGATCGCCTGCATCTTCGGCGCGAGCGCAAACGCCTTGCCGAGCGGCCAACTATCGATCTCTCGCTCGCAGACGTCGGAGATCGACGATGCATAGCGCTGGATCGCCTCGCCGTGGAAGGGGGGCAGCAACAGCTTGCGCTGGCGCAGGTGTCGTGGGCCGTTGGCGGTCAGCACGGAGTTCGGACCGACGATCGGCAGTAGCGGCGACTCCGCGGTGATCGACGGCGCCTGCTCGGGGGTGGCCGTGAACAATGAGCGCACGTGGTCTGGGTGAGCCGTGACCACTGGGCGCCCGGCGACCACTCCGTTCGCGCGAAACACCTCGCCCAGCTGCCGGCGCCAGCGAAACATGAACTCGATCTCGCGCTGGTCGAGCTGAAGCACCTGCCGCCAGCGCGGGAGCGGCACAACGGGGGGCTCTGGCAGCCCCGCGTCCTCGCTGCCGAGCGGTCCGGCGGGCGATGCCGGCGCCTCGCCTACGAGGTGCGGCTCGTGTTCGTGCAGGGTGGACGACACTCCCATCTCGCTACCGCTCCTCGTCGTCGGCGAAGGCCTGAAATGCGGCTGCCATCTTCGCGTCTGGGTCGCTCGCGGCGGTGCCGGAGTCCTCGGGCGGTGCAAAGTCGGCGTTGGCTTGCGCGACGGCGCTCTCCAGGAAATGGCGCAGATCCTCCTCGGCTCCGGGGGTGACGGCCGTCACCTGGAGCTGCTTCTTGCTCACCTGGACCTTCCCCCAGCCGCTGCCGGCGCGCTCCAGACGCTCGCTCACTGCCCCCACGCGATCGGCCCACGGCTTGGACGTCGCATCGGCGAACTGGACGGTCAGCGTGCCGTCCTCGACGTGCGCGGTCGACCAGTCGATCTCACCGTGTGCGCTCTTCGCGTGCGCCATTCAACTGCAGGATAGACCTGCGGGCGGCGCGACGCACGGGCCGCCACAGGTCAGATCGGGAGCCCGTCGGCAAGCGAGCTGATCGCGTGGTCGGCTCCGGCCTGCTGCAGCTGCTCGAGGCTGAAATGACCGCTCGCGACAGCGATGCATTCGATGCCGGCGGCATGGGCGCCCTCCACGTCGTGAGGCGTGTCGCCGACGACGACGGCTTGCGCTGGACTGACCTTCTCGCCATAGACCAGCGTTGCGCGGCCCAGCGCGATTCGCGTCAGCTCGCCACGGTCGGCCGCGTCGGAGCCGTAGCCGCCGAAGGAGAAGAAGCGGTTGAGCTGCGCGCGATGCAGCTTGATGTGCGCTGCGGCCTCGAGATTCCCTGTGACGAGCCCGAGCAGGTAGCCCTCGCCGCTCAGTTCGCCGAGCAGCTCCCCGGCCCCGGGCGGACCCGGTAGCCCTTGGATTCCTGACCCGTCTGATGCAGATAGAACAGGCGTCGTTCGAGCAGGCGGCTGAACTCCTTGCGCTCGGGGGCTCGGTGCAGGACAGCCTCGAAGGTCTTGCGACCCACTTCCGGATCGGTCATCCCGTTGTCGGTGAACTCGCCGATGTCGGCCGGAATGCCGTACAGCTCGTCGAACGCGAGGCGCCACGACTCGGCGCCGGCGCCGCCAGACGTGATCAGGGTTCCGTCGATGTCGAACAGGATCGCTGTGAGGGTGTGCGCCACCGCTGCAGGATAGCCTTGCCGAGCGCCGGGGTCAGGCGGCTTGAGCACCTGGGTGTGGGCTGTGAAGCGCGGCCTCTGCGGTAATCTCATGCGGCGCTCATGCCC
>JBPCQX010000121.1:0-19577 GCA_050997675.1 Solirubrobacteraceae bacterium | reverse complement strand
ATTCCCACCGTCTCCATCAGTTGGTTGAACCCGCCGTGGGGTCGCATTCGAGAGCGGCGTCGTGCGGCGCAGGCTTCCGGTTCCCGTGTGAGCGAACGCCTGCGGTGCTCTCCAGCGCGGAGTTGATCAAGGTGCTGGAGCGGGTGGGTTGGCACGGCTCGTCAGCTTTCTCGCAGATGAGAGCACTCTCACCGGAAAGCAGCGGAGCGAACACCAAGCATGGGAAACTGAAGCGTGGTGTTCGAGCCTTCCCAAAACCGCCCTCCGCGCGCGTTCTCCCTGTGGCGACGCGCGAGTCGGCTGCGCGCGTTTCGTGGGTTTGGGAGAAAGAACTGGGATGAGCATGTTGGCGATCTGGCCGAGATGGCCTGCACGCCTGGATTTGGTTCCCTCAGAAACCAGATTCTCGAGCTGGCAAAACCCAGGGCCGGCGACCGCGTGCTCGACGTCGGAGCCGGTACGGGGCTGCTGGCGCTGGCGCTCGCTCCGCAGGTCGATCGCGTCTGGGCCCTGGATGTGGCGAGTGCCATGTGCAAGTACCTCAACGAGAAAGCGCTCGCCAGCGGACTTGACAACGTGGACGTGATCGAGGCGAGCGCAACCTCCGTGCCGCTGCCCAGTGCGAGCGTCGACGTCGTTGTATCGAACTACTGCTTTCACCATCTGCGCAACAGTGACAAGGATCGTGCGCTCACAGAGCTACGACGGGTGCTGAAGCCCGGGGGACGGCTGGTGTTCGCCGACATGATGTTTCGGGTCGGCATCGTGGATAAGCGCAACCGCGCCGTGGTCGCGAGCCTGCTCGCACGCCTGCTGCGACGCGGACCCGCCGGGATCCTCCGCATCGCCAAGAACGCCTTCCGGTACCTGACCGGTCGATGGGAGCAGCCGGCGGAGGTTGCCTGGTGGCACGAAGCACTGGAGCGGGCGGGCTTCACGGACGTCACCGTCAAAGCCCTTGAACACGAGGGTGGCATAGCGTTCGCCCGCTGCCCGGCCAACGTGCGCCAGGCGGTGCCCACCAAATGACGCCCGGCAACACCGCCGGCTAACGCGACCGAGCCGGCGACCGACGCGATCGCCTACCCGCTTCGGGCCTGCGACGCGGCTGAGGCGCCGGCTCCGCGCCAGCTAGGGCTCGCCAGGCTGCCCCGAGCCCTCAGGCCCGCAGCTGTGAGCCCCTGTCGAACAGCCGCAGGTTGACTGCGAACAGCGCGAGCGTGGCGATCGTGAGCAGCACGAACGACAGCGCGACGCTGGCCTCGGTGTAGCCGAGGAAGCCGTAGCGCACGAGCACGATCATGTAGTAGATCGGGTTGAAATGGGTCAGGGTGCGGAACGGCTCGGGCAGCAGCGAGGCCGAGTAGAAGACCCCGCCGAGGAAGATCAGCGGCTGTAACAGGAACGTCTGGTAGAACGCGACATCGTCGAACTGCTCGGCTCGCACGCCGACGAGCACGCCGAGCTGGGCGAAGAAGAAGCCGATCAGGCAGAGCGAGGGGATCAGCACGAGTGGCTCCTGGAGCGGGAGATCGATCAGCAGCGAGGCCGCGGCGAACGTCACCGTGGCGACGATCATCCCGCGGACGAATCCGCCCAACGAGAAACCGAGCAGCAATTCCAACGGCGAGGCCGGGGAGGAAAGCTGGTCGTCGATTGCGCGCTGGAACTTCTGCTGCAGAATCGAGGATGAGTTGTTACTGAACGCGTTGATCGCCCAGGTCATCATGATCAGGCCTGGCACGACGAAGACGATGTAGTGAAAGCCGTGCAGCGTCTTGATCCGCGATCCGAGCGCTGCCCCGAACACCGTGATGTAGAGGAACGTTTCGAGCAGCGGTGCGCCAAGGGTCTGGCGCTTGATCTTCATGAACCGGCTGACCTCGCGCCGCACGAGGGCGGCGAAACGCACCTGAGCAGGACTCACGCCACGTCCTCCGCGACGTGGGCGCGGCGCAGCTCGTTGCGGCCGACGAGCGCGAGGTAGGCCTCCTCGAGGTTGCTCACGCCGTACTGGGAGGCCAGCTCTCGGCTCGTGCCGCCGGCTGCGATCTGACCGTGGTTGATGAACGCGATCCGATTGCACAACCGTTCGGCTTCCTCGAGATAATGCGTCGTCAGCAGAATCGTCGTGCCCTCCTCGTTGATCCGCTGGATGTACTGCCACAGCTCGAGCCGAAGTTCCACATCGACCCCGGCTGTCGGCTCGTCGAGGATCAGCAGCCGCGGACGGTGCATCAAGGCACGCGCCAGCGTGAGCCTGCGCTTCATCCCCCCGGACAGCGTCCGCGTGCGCTCCTTCCGCTTGTCGGTCAGCGAGAAGATGTCCAGCAGTTCGCGGGTGCGCTCCCTGCGCTCGCGCTTGGGCATGCCGAAATAGCCGCCGTGGAAGTCGAGCGTCTCCTCGAGCGTCAGGAACCAGTCGAGGTTGATCTCCTGCGGGGCCAGCCCGACCGCGAGCCGCGCCGCCTGGTAGTGGTCCACCGCGTCGTGGCCGAAGATGCGCACGGCTCCGGACGTCGGCCGGGCGAGACCCGTCGCGCAGTGGATCAGCATCGACTTACCGGCACCGTTGGGGCCGAGCAGGCCGAAGAACTCGCCTGCTTCGATCTCGAGCGAGACGCCCTTCAAAGCCTCGGTGCCGGTTGGGTAGCGCTTGACGAGGTCGGTGATGTGGAGTGCGCTCATGGGTGTGTGAACCTAGCCGTCTTGTGGCGTTGCCGCTGCCCGGGGTCGATCTTCAACGGGCTCGAGCAGGCGGTGGGCCCTCGTCCAGTGGGTACGCTGGCTGAAATGGCCAACACGACTGCGGACGCGAGAGCGCAAATGCTCGAGGTCGTCGCGGATGCGACGGACCGGATCGCCTTCGGGCTCGCATCGCTCGGCGAGGCTTATGAGCTGTTGGACGAGGCTAGTGCCGACCGGCTGGAGCGAGACCTTTTCGGCCCGGTCCAAGCGGCATACGGCCGGGCGAAACGCACGCACGCTGAGTTCGCGAAACGCCACTCCCTGTCCGAGCACACGTTCGCGCAGTCGCCTCCCGGCTCCTCGCGCGACGGCGCCAGAGGGCTGATCGGCCAGGCGGTCGAGGCGATCGCCGAGGCCGACGGCGTACTTTCCTCGCTGCAGGATTCGATGATGCCAGTCGAGCTCGGCGACCCCCAGTTCCGCGCCGGCCTTCAGGAGGTCCGCCAAACGATCGGAAACCTGCGCGCAAGCGCCCGTGAGCTTCTGCGCGTGCTCGGCCGTTAGGGTCTGCGCCTAATGCGCGCGACATCATCGCCAGCTCGGTGACCGGCCCCGAGCCGATCCTCTACGAGGTCGACGGGCGCATCGCGCGCCTGACGCTGAACCGGCCCGAGCGCGGGAACGGGATCTGTCCCCCGCTGATCGCTGCGCTCGCGGCCTGCGTCGAGCGGGCCGACCTCGATCCAACCGTCCACGTACTCGCACTCGCCGGCAACGGCAAGGGCTTCTGCGGCGGCTACGATCTCGTTGACAGCGCGGAGGGCATGGGCTCGATGGGCGAGGCGTCCGTCGCCGCGGCGCCGCCAGGATCGCCGCTCGACCCGGCGGTGATGGCGGGCAACCACGATCCGTCGGGCACCTGGGACCCGATGGTCGACTACGCGATGATGGGCCGCAACGTCCGCGCGTTCATGTCGCTGTTTCACTGCTCGAAGCCCGTGGTCTGCAAGGTCCACGGCTTCTGCGTCGCGGGCGGCACGGACATGGCGCTGTGTTCGGATCTGCTCGTGATCGCCCGGGACGCGAAGATCGGCTACCCCCCGGCGCGGGTCTGGGGTTCTCCGACCACCTCGATGTGGGCGGCGCGGCTCGGCGCGCAGCGCGCCAAGCGCCTGCTGTTCACGGGCGACTGCCTGTCGGGAGCCGAGGCCGTGGCGTGGGGTCTGGCGATCGAGGCGCCCGAGCCCGGGGAGCTGGACGCGCGGACCGAGATCCTGCTCGCGAGGATCGCGCAGATGCCGCTGAACCAGCTCCAGATGATGAAGCTGTTGGTCAACCAGAGTTTGTACGCCGAAGGGCTGCACACCACGCAAATTCTCGGCACTGTGTTTGACGGCATCACGCGCCACACGCCTGAGGGGTTTGCCTTTCAGCAGCGAGCTGCGCAAGCCGGCTTCAGGCAGGCGGTGCGCGAGCGCGATGAGCCGTTCGGCGACAGCGGCGCCTCCACCTTCAAAGGTTGAGAGTGGATGGGCGCACTCGCGGCGGCCCGGCTTGGCTACCGACCGGGCGGACGGGGCCTGCGCGCGCTCGTGGACCTCTTCTGGGTCGCCTGGCTGGCGTGGATCTTCGACTGGATCAACAACCTCGCGCCGGTACGTCAGGCGCTGGCGGAACGCAACGGGTCGGGAGTGCTGGCGCTCGAGCACTCCCTCCACATCGATCCGGAGCACACACTCAATTCATGGCTTGCGATGCATCACACGCTGATGCGGCTGCTGGTCTTCTACTACGAGAACGTCCACGCCGGTGTGACGTTCGCGCTGTTTGCCTGGCTGTGGTGGCGGCGGCCTGACATCCTGGCGCCGCTGCGCGCAGCGCTGATCGCCGCAAACCTCGCTGCCCTCGCGGTCTTCTGGAGCTTTCCGGTCGCACCGCCTCGCATGCTCCCGCAGCCGCGCTTCCAGGATCTCGTCGCGGTGGTTCACGGGCAGGGAGCCTTCTGGCCCACCGGCGCCAGCGCGCTTGACGCAAACCAGCTCAGCGCGCTGCCGTCGCTGCATCTCGCCTGGGCGCTCTGGTCGACGTGCGTGATCTTCGCGCTGACCCGCTCGCGGGCGGCGCGCACGGCGGCGCTGCTGTATCCGTTGCTGACCGCGTTGGCGGTGATGTCGACCGCAAACCACTACGCACTGGACGCGCTGAGCGGCGGCGCGCTCGGAGCAGTCGCGTGCGCCGTTGCACTGGGACTGTCCCGCCGGGCACGCCGCACACCGGGGCCCGAACTTCAGCAGCATTGAGTTGCGCCGCCTATCCTGGGCGGGTGGAGCAACCGCTTGCAAACCTGCCCGAGCCGCGCGCGGATCGCGCCGTGCTGGCTGCTGCATTTGGCGTCCTGGCGCTGGGCGCGGTGATCATCGCGTTTGCGCTTGCGGGCGGCTCGGGAACGGATCGGGCTCAGGCGCCGGCAATCCCGCTCGCAACGCCAACGCCAACGCCAACGCCGGCGGCGGCCGGGGCAGCGCCGCTCCAGAGCCGGCGGGCCGCCTCGATCGTCGAGCAGCGCCCCGCCACGGTGCAACGCCGCGACGCGGCGCGCTTCACGGCACGGCCGCGCACGCACATCGCTGCGCGCTGGGTCGCCGGGTTCTACCGCGCGTACGCAGTGGCCGCTCGTACGTTCAACGTCAACTGGCTGCTGCTGGCGTCGATCCACGCTCAGGAGACCGCGTTCTCCACTGCGCCGAGCACCTACCAGGGGCTCAACTTCGCCGGCTGCTGCGGCGGACCGATGCAGTTCAACATCGCCAACGGGCCGCCCTCGACGTGGGACCGCGTCAAGGATTCCTATCGCTACGGGCGCCGACCCCCGTACGTTCACATCAGCTCCGTGCACCCGTCGATCTACGACGACTTTGACGCGATCATGGCCGCTGCGCGTCTGCTGGCGGCTGACGGCGCGGGATCCACGCTCGACGCCTCGGCCTGGAGTGCGGCGTATTCCTACTATGGCCACGACCCGACTGGCATTACCTACGCTGACCAGGTCCTCTCGCGGGCAATCGGCTGGTCTCAGCACGCTTTCTGCATCAACTGCGGCCTCGACACCCGCATTCTGGGCGCTGTCCACGCGGCGTACGGAGCTCCGACGGCCGCGCCCGCCAGGCCGGCCGCCGTGAAGCGCGGGCGCCGCTAGAGCGGGGCCGGCGCGACGGATTGCACGAAATCCCGGCTGCGCACCAAGGCCAGGCCGGCGATCGCGCCCAGCAACGCTAGCGCGGCGGCGATCGTCAGGATCTCGTTCAGGGCGCCGCTGAACGCTGCGAGGAAAGCGTGGTTCAGCGCGCCCCGAGGACCCGCGGGCAGCGTTCGGGCAAGCACCGCGGTGGTGCCTGAGCCGAACGTGCTCTGAAGGCGGCCGTGGGTGCCGGTGATCACGGCCTGCACCTGGCCGCTGGACGCGAGTGCGCTCATCGTGCGCGCGGAAACCTCGTGTTGGAAGATTGCGCCGAGCGCGGCGATGCCGGTCGCGATGCCGACCTGACGAAACGTGCTGTTGATGCCCGAGGCCATGCCGGAGCGCTGCGGCGGGACCACGCCGATCGCGGTCGAGGCCAGCGGCGGGGTGACCATCCCGATACCGCCGCCGGCGATGATGAAGCCCGGGAGCAGGTGCGTCCAGGTCGAGCGCGCGTCGAGGCCGCTCATCAGCAGCAGGCCCACGGCGATCAGCAGCATGCCCAGCCCGAACAGGGCCCGCACCGGGACCCGCACGGTTAGCCGACCGGCGATCGGAGCGACCGCAAAGGAGAGCAAGGTGATCGGCAGGAACCGCAGGCCTGCATCCAAGGGTCCGAAGCCGAGCACGTTCTGGATGAACAGCGTGAGGTAGAGGAACATCGCGAACATCGAACCCGACAGCGCAAACCCGACGGCGGCAGCTCCGGCGAACGCCGGCCGGCGAAACAGCGACAGGTCGAGCATCGGGCGCTGCTGGCGCATCTCCACGATGACGAACAGGACCAGCAGCACGATCCCGCCGGCGATCGACGCGACGATTGGCGCGCTCTGCCAACCCTGATCGTTGCCCCGCACCAGCGAGAAGATGATCAAGAACAACCCGGCGGAGAAGGTGATCAGGCCCGCCCAGTCGACCCCGCGCGCGTCCTCGTCGCGCGATTCCTCGAGTTGCGTGAGCGTGATCAGGACCGCCAGCACCCCAATCGGCACGTTGACGAAGAAGATCCATTGCCAACCGATGCCCGACGTCAGGGCGCCGCCGACCAGCGGCCCGATTGCAACGGCGCCGCCGGTGACGGCGCCGAAGATCCCAAACGCGGTGCCGCGGTCGCGCCCGTGAAAGGCCTGGGCGATCAACGCCAGCGACGTCGCGAACATGATCGCGCCCCCGACTCCCTGAAGCGCCCGGGCGAGGTTCAACATCAGCGCGCTGCTCGACAGGCCGCACAGCAGCGAGGACGCGGTGAAGACCGCGAGTCCGATCGCGAACACGCGCCGGCGGCCGATCAAATCGGCGATCGCGCCTGCAGTCAGCAGCAGCGCCGCGAGCGTCAGGGCGTAGGCGTTGACCACCCATTGCAAATCGCTGAAACTCGAATGCAGCGAGCGCTGGATGTCAGGCAGCGCGACGTTGACGACGGTGATGTCGAGCAGCAGCATGAAGATGCCGGTGCAAACTGCGATCAACGTCCACCACTTGCGATCCATCGTGTCCCTCCTCAGCGGCCTTCCTGGACGTCCTTGGCGGCGTCCTCAGTGGCCTGTAGCGCGTTCTCGACGAGGTCGAGTCCGCTGTCCCAGAAGCCGGGGTCGGCGAGATCGATGCCAACGAGCCGGCCGAGCTTTTCAGGGCTCATCGAGCCGCCGGCCGACAACAGCGCGAGGTATTGCTGCTCGAATTCCGCTCCCTGCTCGAGGTAGCGTTGGTAGACCGACAGCGCGAGCAGCTGCCCGTATGCGTACGCGTAGACGTAGCCCGGCACGTTGATGAAATGGGGTATGTAGGACCACCAGGTGCGGTAGCCCTCGGTCAGCTCGACGGAGCCTGCGAGCATCTCGCTCTGGCTCTCGTGCCAGAGTTCGCCGAAGCGCTCGACCGGCAGCTCGCCGCGCTCGCGCCGCTCGGTGTGTGCGAGGTCCTCGAAGCGGTTCATTGCAACCTGGCGAAAGACGGTCGCAATCGCTCCCTCGATGTCCTCAGCGAGCAGCGCCAGGCGCGAGGCAGGATCGGGCGCGCGCTCCAGCAGCTGACCGAAGACGAGCGCCTCACCGAACACCGACGCAGTCTCGGCGAGCGTCAGTGGCGTGCCCTGGTGATAGATCCCCTGCTCTGCTGCCAGCGCCGCGTGAACGCCATGCCCGAGTTCGTGCGCGAGCGTGAGCACGTCGCGCCGGCGGCCGGTGTAGTTCAGCATCACGTAGGGGTGCGCGGACGGTACGGTGTAAGCACAGAAGGCGCCGCCGCGCTTGCGGGGGCCGGGCGGCGCGTCGATCCAGCGCTCCTCGAAGAAGCGCTCGACGAGCGATCCGAGTCGCGGCGAAAACGAGCCGTAGGCGTCACAGACGAGTTCGCGTGCCTCAGGCCATTCGACCTTCAGATCCTCCGTGGAAACTGGCGCCATACGGTCGTAGTCGGCGAGTTTGTCGATCCCCAGCAGCTGCGCCTTCAGCGTGTACCACCGTCGCGGCAGCTCGTAGCGCCCGCGCACAGCTGCGATCAGCGCCTGCACGGACTCGTCGGAGGCCTCGTTGGCGAGGTTGCGGCTCGCCAGCCAGCCGGGGTAGACGCGCAGGCGGTCGTCGGTCGCCTTGTCCGCCAGCAGGGTGTTGAAAATGAACGCGCGCGTCCGCAGGCCCGGCTCCAGCGCTCGCGTGACGGCAGCTGCGGTGCGCGCGCGGAGCTCGCGCTCGGGCGAGGCGAGCAGGCTCAGGGCCTGATCGAGTGATCTGGGTTGCTCCTCGCCCTCGAGCTGCACCTCGATCGCCGAGCACTGCTCCTCGAACAGCCGCGCCCAAGCGGAGGCACCGGTGAGCGACTTCTCCGCGTCGATCCGCTCCTCGGGCTCGCTCAGCAGATGCGGGCGATAGCGCCGCGCCGTGCGCAGGTGGTGGCGGCAGAAGTCAAGGCCTTCGGCGGCGAGCAGCTGCTCGGCGCGGGTCTCCTCGAGCGCGGCCCATTCGAGCTCGAAGAACAGCAGCTTGGTTTGCAGCGCCGTGGCCCGCTCGTCGACAAGTTGCATCAAGGCGCCGCGGGAGGGCTCGGCGGTGTCGGTCGAAAAGCGCAGCTGAGCGTAGGAGGCCGCCCGGCCGACGAGGTCGTGGATCTCGGCGAGCTGCTCCATCGCGGCGCGCAGGCCGCTGGCATCGATCGCGCTCAGCGCGCCGCGGTACTGGGAGGCAAAGACCTCGGCGAGACCGTGGGCGCGCTCGAGCGCCGCGTGCACGCCGGCCTCGCCTTCGACGAGGTGATCGAGGTCCCAGACGACCTCCTCTAGTTGCGCGCTCATCGACCAGGCAGCTTATCCGTCCGACGTCGCTGGTCTCATTTGAGCATCCAACAGGCCAGGAGGTTGTGCTCGTGTCCCAGGCAGAGGCGACGACGACCAGCGAGGAGGAGCGCGCGCAGGCGTTTGCCTCGCTCGGTTTCAGTGCGACGCAGGCGCTGCTGCTCGCAACCACCCGGGGGGCCGGTGTTCACGTCGAGTTGGCGGAGGTGCGGCGACTGCTCGACGCGGGTTGCCCCCACGAGCTGGCGTTGCGGATCGTGCTGTGAGCAGCCAAGCTGTCAATCCGGCAGCGTCGCGGCGAACGAGGCGAGCTGGCCGGGATCCCGCATCGGCGGCCCGTGGCCGAAGCAGAGCAGCGACGGTTCGAGCGCCGCCAGGCGCCTGATCGACTCGCGGTTGCGCGCCGGATCGGGGGTGAAGACCCGCGGCGGCTCGTGCAGGCCCGGAACACTCGTGAGCAGGTTCATGCCGTTCAGGACATCGCCGCACACGAGCACGCGGTCGCGCTCGCGCCAGTAGGAGACGTGTCCGAGCGAGTGCCCCGGAGTTTCGAGCACCGTGAATCCCGCGACCTCGTCACCCTCGCGCAGGCGCCGCGCGACCGGATGCGGAGGGCCGCTCCAGGCCGCGTCGATCAACCGGTTGATGAGCTTTGCTGGTTGGGCCTGTCGGACCCCGCCCTCGTGTTCCATCGCGGCAACGTCGCCATCCGCACACCACAGCGGTACCCCGAGGGTCTCGCACAGCTCATGGCTCGCTCCCTGGTGGTCGGGGTGGGCGTGGGTCAACGCGTGCGCAGCGACCGGCAGCCCGCGCACCTGGCGCAGGATGCGGCGGGCAGCGTGGCGCGTTGAGGCGTCGACGACCACGTCCCCGAGCAGGTAGACGTTGATGCCGTTGGGCGGAAACCCTGAGAGCAGGTGGACCTCGTCGGCGAGCTGTTTCATCCGCGCTGCTGCTCCCAGGAAAAACCGCGGATCGCCAGCAACGTGCCGGGCACGGCCCACAGCGCGATCACGCCCAGCGCCGTGAGGTGGTCGCCCAGCCCGTGTCCGCTGACCAGCGCGCCGTTGAGTCCGTCGATCAGGTGCTTGAGCGGCAGCGCAGAGGCGATGTCGCGCACGAAGCTCGGCACGTTCTTGACGTCGTAGAAGACACCGGAGATCATGATCACCGGCAGGAAGATGAAGTTGACGTAGGCGGGCGCTGAGTCGAAGTTCGGGATCGCATGCGACAGCGCCACGCCGAGCGAGGCGAAGCAGATCACGCCCGCGACGACGAAAACGAGCAGCTCGAGCACGTCTTGCGGCCAGCCGAGATGAAACAGCAGGCGTCCGGCGACGACCACGATCGCGATCTGTACCGCTGTGTTGGTGACCGCGTTCAGGGCGAGGCCGCAGAGGTAGCTTCCGCTCGGGAGCGGGGTTCCGCGGATCCGCTTCAAGATTCCCTTCTCGCGCAGGAACGTGATGTTGAAGGCGAGCGCCGAGAACGTGGTTGACATCACCGCCATGCTCGCGATTCCGGGCACGATCACATCCAGGTCGTGCTGGTTGTTGTGGAAGATCGCCCCGAACAGGGCGAGAAAGAACAGCGGCAGGCCGAAGTTGAAGAACGCCGCACTGGGATTGCGCCAGAACATCCGCCGCTCGAGGCGGTACTGGCGCCACAGCTCAGCCATCGGCAGTCAGCTCCAGGTACACGTCTTCAAGGCTCGGCCTACTGACCGACAGCTCGCTGAGGCGCTCGCCGCGGGCCAGCGCCGTTCCGCACAGCTCGTGCAGCAGGGACGTGGGGTCGTCGGTTTGCTGCTCATGCAGCGTCCCGTCGCCGTTGCGGAAGGCGACCCGGTAGCGCGCCGAGTCGCCGCCGACGCCGAGCTCGCGCGGCGAGCCCTCTATGAGGATTCGCCCGTCCTTGATGATCGCCACGCGGTCAGCAAGCTCCTGCGCCTCATCGAGGTAGTGGGTGGTCAACAGCACTGTCTTGCCGAGTTCGCGCAGGTGGCGGATCGCCTGCCAAGCGTTTCGCCGCGCCGCGGGATCGAAGCCCGTCGTGGGCTCGTCGAGAAAGATCAGCTCGGGGTCGCCGACGAGGGCGAGCGCAAGGTCGAGTCGTCGCGCCTGGCCGCCGGAGAGTTTGCGGATCCGCTCGTCGCGCTTCTCGGCGAGCCCGCACAGCTCGATCGTCTCCTCCACGCCGCGCGGATGCGGATACAGCCGAGCCCAGTGGGTGAGCGCCTCGCGGACCGTGATGTGCGGGTACATGCCAGAGCTCTGGAGCACGATCCCGACGCGCTGGCGCAGCTCACGCTCGCGGCGTTGGGGATCGTGTCCGAGCACGCTGACCGCTCCGGAGCTGCGCGTGCGGTAGCCCTCGAGGATCTCCACCGTCGTGGTCTTGCCGGCGCCGTTGGGACCCAGCAGACCGAACACCTCGCCGCGCTCGACGGTGAACGCGATGCCCCGAACGGCCTCAGCGTCCCCGTAGCTCTTGCGCAGGTCGCGCACCTCAATCGCAGCCATGGCGTAGATCATGCCAACATCGCTCCCGTGCCCTGCGCGTGCATCGACATTGGCTCCAACACGACGCGGCTGCTGGTAGCCGAGCAGCGCGACGGCCGTCTGCACGAGCTCGCGGCCGAACGGGTGTTCACCTCGCTCGGGGCAGCCGCGCTCGCGGACGGCACGATTCCGACGGCAAAGATCGCCGAGCTCGCCGATGTTGTCGCCGCCCAAGCCGCCTCGGCAGTCAGGCACGGCTGCGAACGCACGCGCGCCGTAGCCACAGCCGTGGTGCGCAGAGCGCCGAATCGCGAGGAGCTGCTTGGCGCGCTGCTGCGGGTGGCCGGCGTCGAGGTCGATCTGCTGGAGCCCGGGGAGGAGGCCCGACTCACCTACGCCGGCGCAGTCGGCATGCTGTCCGAGGTGGTCGAGCAGCCGGTCGCGGTGGTCGATGTGGGCGGCGGCTCGAGCGAGCTGGTGGTGGGAGATCGCTGGTGGAGGTCGCTGCCGCATGGATCGAGTTCGCTGACGCGTCGGTGCGTGAGGTGCGATCCACCGTCCGAGCAGTGCGTGAGAGCACTGCGGGAGGCTGCCGAGGAGGCTTTCTTCGACGTTGTGCCGCCGCCGACGGAACTCGCCTTGGCGGTCGGCGGCTCCGCGACCTCACTGCTGCTGGTCTCCGAGGATGCGCTGGACGTCGCCTCGCTGGCCCGCGCGCTCTCTGAGCTGCTCGCCAATCCCGTCGCCGAGGCCGCGCTGAGGCTCGGCCTTCACCCCGAGCGGGTGCGGATCCTGCCAGCCGGCGTCGTGCTGCTCGAGCAGGCGTGTGAGAAGCTCGGCGGCCGGTTGCGCGTGGCGGCTGGCGGTGTGCGCGAGGGGGTCGTGCTGGAGCTGCTCGGGGGCCCAGACGCCGCTCCACGCCTGTCACCGTGAGCGGGTGGGCCGCGCTCCGCACAGCTCCGCTCACGCAACGACGCCCCCTACCAGTGCACGCCCTTCATCAGGTTCGCCATCGCAAGCTGCTCCATCGACGCCTTCTCGTCCGGATCCTTCTTGCCCTTCGAGGCGGCCGAGTCGGGGAACACCTTGTAGGCCATGTGCAGGATCTGGTTCACGGCCTTCGGGGCAAGCGTGTAACTGAGCTCGCCGAACGTGCCGAGCCGCGTGTTGATCGTCTTTGGCCTGGCGCGCATTGCCTCGCAGATCATGTCCGCCGCCTCGTCAGGTGAGATCGTCGGGAACGAGTCGTACATCTTGGTCGGGGCGATCATCGGCGTGCGCACGAGCGGCATGTGGATCGTCGTGAACGTGATCCCGTCGCCGACGACCTCACTCGAGACAACCCGGGTGAACGCGTCGAGCGCGGCCTTGGAGGCCACGTAGGCGGAGAAACGCGGCGGATTGGTCTGCGCGCCGATCGAGGAGACGTTGACGATATGCCCGCGGCGGCTTTCCTGCATGTGCGGCACGACCTCCATGATCAGCTTGATCGTGCCGAAGTAGTTGAGCTGCATCGTGCGCTCGTAGTCATGAAAGCGCTCGCGCGAATTTGCCATCGAGCGGCGGATCGAGCGGCCGGCATTGTTGACCAGGAAGTCGATCGAGTCGTGATCCTGCATCACGGTCGCGACCAGCTCTGAAATCGAGTCGAGTGCCGAGAGGTCCGCCGTGTAGATGTGCGCCGCCCCGCCGGCTGCTTCGATCTCCGCCTTGACCTCTTCGAGTTTGTCGGCCGAGCGCGCGACGAGCAGCGGGATGCCCCCGGCGGCGGCGACCTTCAGCGCCGCGGCCTTGCCGATGCCCGAGGAGGCACCCGTAATCATCACGGTTCGGCCGCTCAGTGCATGTCCGAGCGAGTGGTCCTTGAACAGATCCGGATCGAGTTTGCGCTCCCAGTAGTCCCACAGGATGTCGGCATAGGAGTCGAGTTGCGGCACCTCGATCCCAGAGCCGGCGAGCGCCCGCTCAGTGTCGCGGGTGTCGAACTGACACGTGAAGCCGACATGTTCGATCACCTCGCTGGGGATCCCGAGATCGCCCAGCACCTGAGCGCGGATGTCCTTCAGCGCCGGCAGCTTGAGCATCATCGAGATCACGCCCTTGGGCAGCGCGTCCGTCAGTCGCTTGTCGACACGCAGCGCGAGCTGCGGCGCGTGAGCCGCGCGGGCGAACGCGTTCAGCACCTCGCCCGAGCGCTGGGACTTGGGGTTCGTGAGGTGGAAAGCCTGGCCGTTGAGACCCCGCTGGTGGGCGATGTGGTCGAGCGCGCGGGCAACGAAGTCGACGGGGACGACGTTCGTGTGGCCGAGCTCGGGCCCGATCAGCGGTGCCCACTCGGGCAGCCAATGGCGCAGTTTCTGGATCCCCTTGAAGAAGTAGTACGGGCCGTCGATCTTGTCCATCTCGCCCGTCTGGGAGTGGCCGACGACGACCGCCGGACGGTAGACACGCCACGGCACCGTCGTCTGCGCGCGCGCGATCCGCTCGGACTCGAACTTCGTGCGGTGGTAAGCGGAGGGCAGCTTCTGGCCTTCGTCGAACATGTCCTCACGGAACAAGCCCTTGTAGAGGCCGGCTGCGGCAACGCTCGAGACGTGGTGCAGGCACCCGACGCCAAGGGCGTTTGCGAGCTGCACGGCATTGCGCGTACCGCCGACGTTGAGCTGCTCGTTCTTGGCATCGTCGGCCGTCATGTCGTAGATCGCCGCGAGGTGGAAGAAGTGCTCAATCTGCCCCGCGAGCTCGTCGCCGACTCCGAGCCGCGCCTCGCGCAGGTCGCCGACCACCGGGTGGATGCGCTCCGGTGAGCCCCAGCGCGCGATCAGCTCGTCGAGCCGTCCGCGTGAGCCCTCGCGCACGAGCACGTGAATGTTGCCCTCGCGCTGCAGCAGCTGTTCGACGAGGAACCTGCCGATGAAGCCGGTTGCTCCCGTCACGAAATAGGCCATCGAAGCTCTCTCCTTCTTGGTTGCGCCGCAACCCTACACGCCGGCGCCGGCTCCGCCGCGTCCTTCACCGCCCGCAAACCTCGCAGCTCCCTCGATGGCCGCGTGGAACACCGCGGGTCCAGCCTCCGCTTCCAGTGCGAGCGCTTTGGCCAGCGGCAGGCCAAAGCCATCGATCGCGGCTCGGCGATCGGCGAGCATCGTCTCCTGTGGGAAGCGCGCGAGCGCGGCAGCCACCTCGAGTGAGCGCTCGAGGTGCTGCCCCGGCTCGACGACCTCGGTGAGCATCCCCATCGCGAGCGCCTCCGGGGCGGCGACGATCCGCCCCGTGAGGATCAAATCCAGCGCGCGCCCCATGCCGACGATGCGTGGCAGCCGTTGCGTGCCGCCATCGATCAACGGCACGCCCCAGCGCCGCTCCGGGAAGCCCAGCTGAGAGTCGGAGCTCGCGATCCGCAGTTCGCACCACAGCGCGAGCTCCAGCCCCCCGGCGAGGCACCAGCCGCCGATCGCAGCGATTGTTGGCTTGGAGGCCGTCAAGCGGGTGAATCCGAACGGACCCTCGGGCGCAGTGAGCCGGCCTGCGAACGAAGAGATCGCCTTCAGGTCGGCCCCCGCGCAGAACGCCACGCCGCCGGCGCCGCAGACGATCAGCACCCGGGCCCCGTCGTCGGCCTCGAACTGGTGGAAGCCCTCGAGCAGCAGATCTGCCGTCGGGCCGTCAACCGCGTTGCGGCGCTCCTGGCGATCGATCGTGAGCACCGCCGAGTCGCCCACGCGCTCGTAGCGGACGTCGCTCACGCTATTACCAGCCGCCGCGCCACTGCGCGCCCGCGCCGCGGGCCTTCTTCCGCGCCGCCTTGCGCTTGTCGAGCGTGCGCTGGAGCAGGCTCATCAGTGTCACGAAGACGGGAAAGAAGAGGATCAGGATGAAGCCGGCGTCCGTCACGACCTTGTCGTTTGTCTCGCCGTAGAGGCCCTGCCCGCCGTCATGGGCGAGCGCTGCCGGTGCGAGCACGGCCGCGAGCACGCAAAGCGCGAGCAGAACGGGGATCAGGCGGCGCATCAGGCGAGGAATCCTATAGGAGTACCCGGGTGCAAACGCTTCTCCGCGAGCGGCTGGACCCCGGGATCGAGGTTCTGCGCTTGAACCGCCCGGAGCGCCGCAACGCGCTCGACACGGCGACCCTCCAGGTGATCGTTGCCGCTCTGGAGGAGCTGTCTGTTGACCGCGATCTCCGGGTGGTGGTGTTCGGCACGACCAGCGAGCGGGCGTTGTGCGCCGGAGCGGACGTCGGCGAGCCGCTTGACGCGGCCGGGGGCGTTCTGCGGATGGAGAGCTTTGCTCGCTTCTACGCCGCCGTCGAGGCTTGCCCCGTGCCGACGATCTGCGTGTGCGTTGGCAACTGCGTCGGCGCGGGCGCTGAACTCGCGGCCGGCTGCGACCTGCGCGTCGGGGGGGCGAATCTCAGGCTCGCGTGGGCGGGCTCGCGGCTTGGGGTGCCGGTCGGTGTGGCTCGGCTCGTGCCGCTCGTGGGCCTGGCGCGCGCAAAGGAGCTGGTGTTCAGCGGGCGTAGCGTGAACGCCGAGGAGGCGCGGGCGTTGGGTTTGCTCGCGCGCACCGCGGCTGCCGATGGAGCCGAAGCAGCCGCGATTGAGCTGGCGCGCGAGCTCGCGGTGCATCCGCCCGACGGGTTGCGCAGGCTCAAGGGCATGTTCCGCGACTTCGAGGGCACCGCTGACCGCGTGGCTCGGGAGAACGAAATTCTCGTGGACTGGCAGCACCACGGCGCGGGACTCCCACAGGCTGAGCCTCGCGGCGCCGCCTGATAAACCACTCTCCCATGGCAATCGCAATCGCAGCAAGCCTTGGCAAGGACGTGGCCGGCTCCCCGCTCCTGCGCGGCGTGTCGTTCAAGCTCGAGCGTCGGGAGCGCATGACGATCGCCGGCCGCAACGGGGCCGGCAAGACGACCCTCCTGCGGATGTTGGCCGGAGAGGAGGCGATCGACGAGGGCGAACTCACGCTTGCCAAGGGCACGCGCATGGCCCTCCACGATCAGCGTCCGCCCCGCGAGCGGGGGCTCAGGCTGCGCGACTACGTTCTCTCGGGCTGCCGCGAGGAGCTTGCACTCGAGGCGAGACTCGGAGAGTTGGAGCGAGCGATGGCGTCGGGCGAGAGCGGCGAGCAGGCACTGGCGCGCTACGCCCGCGCGCAGGCCGAGCTGGAGGCGCGCGGCGGCTATCTGTGGCGCGACCGTGGCACGGCGATGACCCACGGGCTTGGCTTCTCCGACGCAGACCTCGACCGCGAGCTGCATTCCTTCTCCGGGGGGCAGCTGACCCGCGCCTCGCTGGCTCGCGCGCTGGCGGCGGCCCCGGACCTGCTGCTGCTCGACGAGCCCACAAACCACCTCGACATCGAATCGCTCGAATGGCTGGAGGGCACGCTCTGCGGCCTGAACTCAGCGCTCGTGCTCGTCGCTCACGACCGCTGGTTCCTCGAGACTGTGGGCACCTCGGTGCTCGAGCTCGAAGCCGGGCGATCGCGCTTCTTCGCCGGCACCTGGCACGCCTGGCGCAAGGAGCAGGCGGCTCGCGAGCTCGCCCTGGGACGGGCGATCGATCGCCAGCGGGCCGAGATCGCGCGGCTCGAGCGGTTCGTCGAGCGCTTCGGCGCGGGTACGCGCAGCCGCCAGGCGCAGTCGCGCGTCAAGCAGCTCGATCGGATCGAGCGGATCGAGCGCGGTCCGGCTGATGGAGCTGCGCTGGCGTTCGACTTCACGCCCCCCCAACGCAGCGGGCGCGTTGTGTTCGAGCTGAGCGAAGCGCAGATAGAGGTCGGCGGCCCGCCGCCCGTCGTGCTGCTAGAGGACGCGGAGCTGTGGCTGGAGCGCGGTGAGCACGTCTCCCTGGTCGGGCCCAACGGAGCGGGCAAGACCACGCTGATCGAAGCTCTCGCAGGGGTGCGCAAGCTCGCCGCCGGAAAGTTGAGCCGCGGACACAACGTCACGCTCGGATTCCTCTCCCAGCACACCGATGAGCTCGACGGGCCCGGCAGCGTGATCGACGCCGCTCAGCGTGCGACGGGCCTGACGCCGAACAAGGCCAGGGCGCTGCTGGGCCGGTTCCTGTTCTCCGGCGAGCAGGCAGAGAAGCCCCTCAGCGGCCTGTCCGGAGGCGAGCGGCGCCGACTGTCGCTCGCGATCCTCGTGCATTCCGGGGCAAACGTGCTGATCCTCGACGAGCCGACGAACCACCTGGACCTGGAGAGCCGCGAGGCGCTCGAGGATGCCCTGCTGGCCTTCGAGGGCTCCCTCCTGCTGGTCTCCCACGACCGTGCGCTGCTCGATGCAGTCGGCACGCGCACGGTGTCGATCGAGCAGGGAACGCTGCGAAGCTACACGGGGGGCTGGCCGGAATACCTGCGGATCCGCGAAGCCCGCAAGAGCGCCCCTGAGCCGCCGCGCGCGCGGGCGGCGCGGCCCGCGACGCCGGCGGCGCAGCCCTCGAAGCGCCAGGCGGAGCCCGCGCCGTCGAAGAATCGCGTGCGCGAGCAGGAGCAGGCGGAGCGCGGCGTCGAGCGGGCCGAGGAAGCCCTGCGCGCGCTCGAGCAGGAGCTGGCAGACCCCGCGGCCTGGGCGACGAAATACGACTCGGAGAAGTCCCAGGCGCGCCACACGGCCGCGCAGCGCGCGATCGATCAGGCATACGCCCAGCTCGAAGCTACACTCGACACTCAATGAGCGACTCGATCAAGCGACTCCGCAACGTCCTGATCCTGCTCGGGTTGGCCGCGATCGTTACGTTCGCGCCGGGAGGGGGAAACGGGGCAGCGCTTGTGGGAGCGATCCTGTCGATCGTCTTCGCCGGCGGACTCGCGATGGTCGCCGCCCGGTATTACCAGGAGCACCGGTATGACCTCTATGCGCTGGGCGATCGCCAGCGCGCCGTTCTCTACGGCTCGCTCGGCGGACTGGTCCTCGTGTTCGCAGCCTCCTCGCGTCTGCTCGCGAACAGTCTTGGCACGCTTGTCTTCGTTCTCGTGATCGCGCTGTGTGCGTTTGGTTTGGTGCGCAGCTTTCAGGCGTCGCGCCAGCTCTGACACAGCGCGGTTGTCATCAGTCGATCGTAGGCCCCGGTCCTACTTCGCTCAAGTCGAGCGGTCGAGCGCGCTTTCGCGCCGGCGGCGTCGCAGGAACATCGCGCCGCAGGCGAGCAGCGCCAGCGGCGCCAGCACCGCGAGCGCGATCAGCACGGCGCCGGACACCACGACCAGCACGCGCAGAGCGGTGCTTGCAGCATCGCCCAGGGTCCACGAGTTCGAGGACGCGGAAGCCGAATCCGCGAGCAGCGTGATCGATACGCGAGACTCGGCCGTGCTCCGCGCGAGCGCTTGCGTCTGGGAGCGAAGCGAGGAGATCCTGCCCGCAAGCAGTTGCAGTCGAGCCTTGATGCTGTCCGTGGCGTTGGACGTCGTGGCAGCAGCAAGCTGGCGCAGGAGTCCCTGGCGCTCGGCATAGGCTTGGGAGAGTTGGCCGCGCAGCCCGTCGTATTGGTCGGTGACGTCCTGCGTGTTCTGTGTCCTCGAGCGCACGTGTGCGAGCGCCGAGAGCGCCGTCAGCACAGGCTCGACGTTGCGGCTCGGGATCGTGAGATCGAAGTTGGCCTGGCTCGACGAGTCGCCGTCCGCGGTCACGCTCGAGCGCTGCACGACGCCACCGAAGCGGTCGACCGCCGCGGTGATTTGGCCAGCGACGGACTCGAGCCGGCCGGGAGCCGTTGCGAGCGTCAGCGAGGCGTCCTGCTGGACACGGCGCGCGCCCGGCGCGGCGGCGCCAGCGCCCTGCGCCAGCGCCTGGGCGGGCGTTGCCTGCGCCGGCGGCGAAGCCGCGCCCCGCGGAGCCGTCGGC
>JBPCQX010000087.1:0-25252 GCA_050997675.1 Solirubrobacteraceae bacterium | reverse complement strand
CACGAGGCCGGTCTGGGATAGCGAGTCGAGCAGCATGTGGAAGTACACGATCCCCGCGTAGGGGTGCCAGCGCGTGACGAGCTGCGCGATGGACTCGTAGTCGAGCGGGCTGTCGATGGCGAAGAAGCGCTTGAGCTTGTTGCGCGCGCCAACGTCGTCTCCGGGAAAGACGTGTACGCGGCCCAGGCCGCGCAGCATCACATACTCCGCAGTCCAGCGGCCAATACCGCGCAGGCTGGTCAGGCGCTCGATTGCCGCCTGGTCATCAAGGTCCTCCAGGGACTCGAGGTCGAGGTCACCGTCGACGATTGCCCCAGCGATCTCGACGATCGTGCGGGCCTTGGACATGCTGAACCCCATCAGTTTGAGCTCACCCGGCGCCACAGATGCCAGGTCCGTCGGCTCGGGAAACGCGCGCAGGCCGCCAGGGTCCTCGAGGACCGGGCGGCCATGGGTTGCGGTCAGGCGGTTGAGCAGGTGGATCCCGACTGCAAGCGACAGCTGCTGGCAGGCGATGCCGTTGACGAGCGCCTCAAAGACGCTGGGGAAGCGGGGCGGCTTGAGCCCCCTTAGGCGTCGCGCGAGCGCGTCGATCAGCGGGTCACGGGCGGCCAGGGCCGTGAACGCCGAGAGGTCGACGGTGAGACCGAGAAGCTTGTCCAGTCCCGCACGCGCCGCCGTCTCGGCGCGCTGATCGACGATCACGCCCGAGAGGGTGACCGCCAGACGAGGCGCGTCGCGCGTGCCGCTCTGGGTCACTGAGAGCCCCACCGCCTCCTCGCCGAGCGTCAGCGCCCGACGGTAGGCGTGCCCGTCCCAGCGATCGATCGCGTTGTGTGCGCGACGACGCAGAGCCCAGGCCGTGAGATCGAGGCGAAACGGCGCTCGCGGATCGATCGCGAGCTGGCGATGGCTCGACCGGCCATGCACAGCGAGAGCGCGGGGTGGCGCGCTATACACCGCGCACGTTGACGATCACCGGGCCCTGGACGATGTGCAGAACCTCGCGTCCAGGACTGGCAAGGCTTGCCTGGAAGCGATCGCGGTGCAGGTGGATGCCCGTGTCCTCCATGTCGTCGGGCTCGTCCTCGCTGGCGGCGCGAACCGGCCAGAAGACTGTTGGTTTCCTCCCGCGCGTCGGCGCTCCGAGATGGCCGCGAAAGACCGCCACGAGCATCTCTGGATCGCCGCGCTCGACTACCCGGACGGCCACGCGCGTGCCTTGGAGCGCCGTCAGCGCCTCGAGGACCTCGTCCCAGCCCAGCTCGAGGGTCTGAGTGTGATGGGGATCTGCGGCGGTGGAGGTGGAGTCCATGTCTACGGGGCCTTGGGATCATCAGGGGTGGAGCGCGACCGCGACGTCCGGCGGTTTGTCGCGTTTCCCATGCGTCTCATCGCGGAGAGGACCATCCGAAAGCGACGACCCTCAGCGCCCTGGAAACGCGGACGGTAGACCACCCTCATGTGGTCCTGGGCCTTCTCGTCGATGCGGCGGACGTCGAGGCGATTGGTCCTGGGGTCGCGCAAGAGGGCGCGATAACGCGGATCGAACGTGCCGCGCGCGGGATCAAAGCTGCGAGCCGTGCCGGCATCGCTGGGGTCTTTAGACACTTGGCCTCCGGGATGGGTGCCTTTCTAAGCGTCGTTGTACGCCGCGTTCTTACGGCGTGCGACGCCACGACATCCTTGACCGACGGGGGCCAGATCGACGCCTCACGTCGGCTCGAGCCGCCGCGCGCCGGCTCACGGCCGCTCAGTGATCATTTAGCGGCTGCACGATGACGACCGGACAAGGAGCGTGGTGGGCGCACTGTTGGCTGACGGAGCCGAGCAACAGGCCGGCAAACCCGCCGTGCCCGCGAGATCCGACGACGAGTAGATCACCCTCGGCGACAGCGCCGACGAGGACCTCGGCGGCCCCACCCTCAACAACTTTGCGTTCGATCTTGACGCCCTCAGCGGCGGCGTCCGCCGCCAGTTCGGTGGTCGCCCTTTTGAGCAGTGTCTCGGCCGCGGCGTGTCTGTCGCTGAGGGTGAGGCCGGGAATGTTGTCCAAGGTGCCTCCCAGATAGCCGTAGCCCCCGCCCACCACGCCTGTGTAGCCGACCGTCCATGCGTGGACGGCTCGCACTTGGGTCTTTCGCAGCCGCGCCTCCGCGACCGCCCAACGAAGGGCCGCGTTCGCTCCCGCGGAGCCGTCAACCCCCACGACCACGACCCCAATCGGCGACTCATCATTCTCAGTCATGTCAGCGCTCCCGTGGTCTCGCGGCGGTCCGACGACCCTGTGTGTAATGCGTCTTGACGCGTGGGCATCTGGCGACGGCCACGGTGCTGCCCGCGCGTCGGCAGTCCGCGCCGCAGGACCTCCGCGAGAACGACCGCGTCGTTGTGGTCGGTGTCACCGGCGGCGTAGACGAGCGTGAGCGTTCCATCCCGCGCCCGGCGGCGAAGCTCCGTCAACCGCGGGCGCTGGCCGCGAAGCTCGTCGGTGTAGCGGCGACGAAACTCCACGAAGCGGCTCGGCTCGTGCCCGAACCATCGCCGCAGCTCTGCGCTTGGCGACAGCTCACGCTCCCAGTCGTCGAGCTTGGCCCGCTCGCGCGAGACCCCGCGCGGCCAAAGCCTGTCGATCAGGACGCGATGGCCATCCGAACGCCTCGCGGGCTCGTAGGCGCGCTTTAACCGGATGTCCACTGCGGCTCCTGCGGGGTGATCACCAGTCCGGTGGTGTGCCAACCCTCGACCGCCGACGCGACGCAAAACTGCTCCACATCACGATCGATCGCAACGGCCATCAGCAGCTCCGTGGTCGGATCTGCCATCGTTGGACTCCCCGGAAGCGGGTTCGGCTCGAACGTCTGCTCTGCAGGCTCCACGGCGCGAAACCGGGTGGCGGCCAACTCGCCGCATCCTCGCCAGATCACCGGGCGCCGCGACGGTCCCGCGGGGCACATCAGTCGGCTGCCCGCCTGGGGAGCAGCCGCGAAGAAGCGTGATGAACTGCCGACGGTTTTAGCTTAGTCACGTCTCTGTAGCGTCCCCGGGGGCGCGGGTCTTACCTCGCTCATGCAGAGAACCGAAGCGGTAGCTCTTCAGGGGCTGGAGCTGAGTCGGAGTGCAGCGACGTCTTGAGCTTCGCGCGGGCGTCGTGCAGGGCCTTGTAGATCGCCCCGGGCGTCGTATCGAGCTCGGAGGCGAGCGTGTTGGTTGACTCACCGTTGATCGCGATCGCGATCACAACCGTGCGCTGGCGCTCTGTCAATTGACCGACGATCAGGCCGCTGACTTGCTTCAGCAGCTGACGCATCTCGACGCGATCCTCACACGAGCACGCCGGGTCGGGTACGGCAGCCAGCAGACGCTCGGGATCCGCGAGCCCAAGCGGGTCGTGACCCAGGCGCCGACGGATGCTGACCGGCGCCTCGATCTGGGCGAATCTTCGCGCCCAGGTCCAGAACTGACTGTCGCCGCGATAGTCCTCGAGCTTGCGCAGCAGCACCATCAGCGCGTCGTCGGCCGCCTGCACGGCGAGATCGTCGATATCGCTCCTGGGAAACTCCGCCAACCCTCCGGTCCGGCCGTGGATATGAAAGCGCGCCTCGCGCCGCAGACGCTCGTGGAGTTCTGTGATCGCCTGGCGACGTATCGGCTCCGCCGCGTGAAGCCGGGACCACCAGGCGCGCGACTCGGCATCCAGAGGCCGACGGGTCTCCGCGGAGTCGCGCGCTTGTGGCGCCCGCAAGATCACGGACGAGCTAGTCATGCCCTGCACTGGGTGAGACAACTCCCCGCGGATCACTTGACCGAGATAGCTCCAGAGCACGCGCTGAGTGACGCCGCTCAGCGCGAGCGACCTCCTTGGAGAGTCTTACGTTCTCGGTATGGATGGCCGCAAAGCGCCCGACCAGGCCGAGAGCGTCAACAAACTCGGTCCCGTTTGGCACTGCGGTTGTGTCGGGGAACGGGTTCTGCTGCTCGGCGTGCATTGTGATCCAAACGTTTGGTCCAGCGCTGCATGAACGTCACCGGGTTCTGGAGCGACGCGAAGCGGATCTTAATCGCCTCCGACGTCCACCCTACTCCACCCGAAACATCCTGGCCGAGGAGCGGCGTCTGGATCCCGCCACCTCTCGCAAACGCGCCACTCAGCGCTTCGCCGTCTATGCGCTTGCGAACCGCCTGCTCCTCCCGGCGTGGGAAGTCGATCCGAAGGACGTAGCGCGTTGGACGGACGGCTAGGTGCCAGCACTGGCCGGGTAGCGCACCGTCCCGTCGGGCTGGGGCTCAGCAAAGTCCGGGAGGCGGTGCGGACTGATGCGCCCGTCGGTGCCGATGTGGGATACCTCCCAGCCACCGGCCGTCAGGCGGTCGGCTATCAGCCGGCGGTGACAGCGCCACCACAGCCCCTCCGAGCACATGATCGCCGTGCGCTGCTCGCGTGCGATCCCGCACAGCTCATCAAGTGCCGCCACGAACGCGTCGGTGAGCGCGTAGTCGGCATACCCGCGAAACGAGTCGTTGCGCCACGCACCGTTGGGCGAGTCCGCGCGGGAGTGGCGCCAGCCGCCCAGGCCGGCCAGATGCCGGTAGGCCACCGCCTGCTCAGGCAGGGAAACCGACAGCGCCTCAGCCCAGAAGTGCGGATGCCGCCGCGACTTGGGGACCGTACGCACATCGCAAAGGCGCGCTATCCGCTGATCATGCAGTAGCCCCACGAACTCCGCGAGAGTGTGGGTGGAATGTCCGACGGTCCACAGACGCGCTTGCACGCCTGACATTGTGGCGCTGGGGGGCGGTCCGTCGGCCGGTGTGCGAAGAAACGCACTTCGTTGAACGGGCCCGGGCTGCGGCTGCTGGGCACGACGACGCCTGACCGCGTCTCGGCGCTGGGCCCGGGAGGCCTGCGTCATAGCGCCCGGGCGAAAGGCTCCCGGTCGTGCGGTGTGGAACCGACGATGAGCAGCTTGGTGCGCTCAAAGACAGCGGTTCTGATCTGGAGAGTCACCGAGACTCCTCCGCCTCGCGTAAGAAGCGTGACCGATGCGACGCTAGATCATCGTGTTCCGCCATCGGACAGCTCACGTTCCGTTCACCTGGCAACGAACTGTGAGCAAAGCACACGACGTCTCCAAAGGCGGCCGATCTAGGAGACGGCTCCGATCGAGTTGAGCGCGCTCGCGGCCTCACCCCAGATCAGAAAGGAACTCACGATGTTCAAGAACGTCATGGTTGGCGTTGACGGTCGAAGCGGCGGCCGCGACGCGATTGCCCTCGCGCGGCGCCTCATGCACTCCCAAGGCAAACTCGCGCTTGTCCATGTCCATCTGGAGACGACCGGTATCGTCGTCCACGACTTTGACTCCTCAGCGCGAGATGAGGCCCAACAGCTACTGGAGGATGAATTAGACGCGACTGGCGTGGCGGCGGAGCTTGTCAGCATATCGTCGCCATCGGTGGGTGCCGGGCTGCACCGAGTCGCCGAGCAAAACGACGCGGATCTGCTGGTCGTGGGCACTTCGCGCCACGGCTTTGTCGGTCGAGTGCTGATGGGCGACGACACACGTGCTGCCCTTGAGGCAGCCCCGTGTGCGGTGGCGATCCCACCCTTGGGATATGCGCAACAGCCAGAGGCGATCGAGGTCATCGGTGTGGGCTATGACGCGTCGCCCGAGAGCCGCGCTGCCCTCGCTCTGGCCCGCACCCTCGCTGCTGACAGTGATGCCAAGGTCCGTGCGCTGACCGTCGTCTCGGTCCTTCCCTTCTCCTACGCCGGGTTTGCGCCGATGAACTTAGGCGCAGAGATCGAAACGCTCTTAGACGAAGCCCGCAGTCGCTTGGACGAACTCGATGGCGTCGAAGGTCGGGTGGTATATGGGATGCCGGTTGAGGCACTTGCGGCCTTCGGCGATGAGGTCGATCTGCTGCTCGTCGGCTCGCGCAGCTACGGGCCCTTACGGCACCTGATGCTCGGCAGCACCTCCAGACATCTCACTCGCACTGCCCGCTGCCCGCTATTGGTCCTCCCTCGTGCCGCCGCCGAGCCTGACGCGGCAGGCAACGACGCCGGCGATGACACTGGCATCCCCGTGGCCACCCAGTCCTGACCTGCGGCAAGCCAAACGACACGGGAGAGCGCGATGAGCAAGCAGACATTTATCATCGTCGGCGCGAGCCTCGCCGGCGCCAAGGCTGCTGGGGAGCTGCGCGAGCGGGGCTTCGACGGCCACGTGCTGCTGATCGGCTCAGAGCCAGAGCGTCCCTACGAGCGCCCGCCGCTGACCAAGAGCTACCTGCGCGGCGAGTCTGAGCGCGAGAAGGCCTATGTGCATGAGGATGGCTTCTACGCTCAGCACGAGATCGAGCTCTTGACCGGCACGACCGTTACCGCGATCGACGCCGGCTCAGCGCGGATCACGCTCGACGATGGCCGCGACGTCGACTACGACCGGCTGCTGTTGACGACCGGCGCCGAGCCGCGCCCCATCCCGATCCCCGGCGCGGAGCTGGATGGCGTGTACTACTTGCGCACGCTGGCCGACTGCGACCAGCTGCGTGGGCGCCTTGACGCCGGCAGCCGGGTGGTCGTTGTGGGCGCGGGTTGGATCGGCAGCGAGTTCGCCGCCTCGGTGCGCCAGCAGGGGCTCGAGGTCACCGTCATCGATCCACTGGCGCTGCCAAACGAACGCATCTTCGGATCGGAGATCGGCACCTTCTACCGCGACTTACACGCAAGGCACGGCATCGAACTGGTGCTCGGTGAGGGCATCGGGGCCTTTGAGGGCGACGGCGCAGTCGCGCGTGTGCGAGCCAGCGGCGGCCGGGTGATCGACTGCGACTTCACCGTCGTCGGGATCGGCGTTGCGCCCCGCGCGCAGCTGGCTCAAGAGGCCCGGCCTAGAGGTCGACGACGGCATCCTCGTGAACGAGCAGCTTCAGACCTCGGCGCCCGACGTATTCGCCGCCGGCGACGTCGCGCGGGCCTGGCATCCGTTCTACGGCGAGCGGGTCCGCGTCGAGCACTGGTCAAACGCCCTCAACCAGGGACCCGCCGCGGCGCGCGCGATGCTCGGCGAGCAGGTCAGCTACGAACGGATCCCGTACTTCTTCTCCGACCAATACGACATTGGCATGGAGTACGCCGGCCACGCCCCGAAGTGGGACGAGGTCGTCTTCCGCGGTGACCGCGACGGCGGCGAGTTCATCGCCTTCTGGCTTCGCGACGGGCGCGTCGCAGCGGGCATGAACGTTAACGCGTGGGACGTCAACGAGCACGTCCAAGCGCTGATCCGCACCCGCCAACCAGTCGACGCCGCCGCGCTGACCGACCCCGACACGCCGCTCGACTCGTTGGTCGGCGAGTCCACCGCCGGAAGCTGAGGAACGATGAACATGAACCCCAAACCGAATCTGCAGCGACTCCACGACGCGGGCGTTTCGATCTGGCTCGACACGCTCTCGCGCGAGCTGCTTCAAGGTGGCGAGTTCGCCGGACTGATCCGCGACTACGCCGTGAGCGGTGCGACGTCGAACCCGACGATCTTCGCCAAGGCGATCACCGGCTCAGACCTCTATGACGACCAGCTGCGAGGTCTGGCCTCCCGTGGCCAGCGCGACACCCAGGAGCTGTTCTTCGCTCTGGCGCTCGACGACGTCCGTGCCGCCGCCCGCGAGCTGCGCCCCGTCTACGACCAGACTGGCGGCCGCGACGGTTTCATCTCGTTCGAGTGCACTCCCGATCTCGCCGAGGACACTCAGGCGACGATCGTGCAGGCGATCGAGCTGTGGCAGCGGCTCGATGAGCCGAACGTGATGATCAAGGTCCCCGGCACCCGTGCGGGCCTTCCGGCAATCGAGGAGCTGACGCGCCATGGTGTGAACGTCAACGTCACGCTGCTGTTCGCGATCGAGCGCTACGAGCAGGTCATCGCCGCCTATATGCGCGGCCTTGCCGCGCGCGCCGACGCGAGCGAGGCGCTCACCGGGATCGCGTCGGTCGCGTCATTCTTCCTCTCGCGCATCGACACCAAGGCCGACGCTCAGCTCGCCCAGGACTCGCCGCTTCGCGGCCGCGTCGCGATCGCCAGCGCCCGCGTCGCCTACCAGCGCTACCTCTCCAAGTTCGCCGGCCCCGAGTGGGAGCGCCTCCAACGTCTCGGCGCGAACCGGCAGCGGCCGCTGTGGGCCAGTACGGGCACCAAGAACCCCGACTACTCCGACGTGCTCTACGTCGACGAGCTCATCGGCCCCGATGTCGTTAACACGATGCCCGAGCAGACGCTGCGCGCATTCGCCGAGCACGGCGAGGTCGCCGCCAGCGTCGATGCCGACCCCGCCCAGGCCGAGCAGACCCTGACCGACGCCGCGGCCGCCGGAATCGACCTCAACGCAGTGACAGCCGAACTCGAACGCGACGGCGTGCAGTCCTTCTGCAGCTCCTACCACGAGCTGCTCGACTGCATCGAGGACAAGCTCGGCGCGCTCGTCCCGACCGGCGGCGCGCAGTTCCGAGGACCGATGTGAGCCGCCGAGCCCATGTGCTCGCAGGCATTCATGGTGGGCCGCGATCACGGAGGGCCGGTGATGGCTGTTGGACCCGCGGACTGTCCGCCGCCCGTCGACGTCGGTAAGGGAGTTCGTGAGTGAGCTGACCGATCCGGAGGGCGAGCGCATCGAGGTCGGCGTGGTGATCGTCGACGGCGGTCCCGCGGGCCTCGCGTGCGCGATCCGGTTGATGCAGCTGCTCGAGTCCGAGCCAGTGCTTGCCGGGTCGCTTGGCGAGGTCCCGGTCGCTGTCGTCGAGAAGGGCAGGTCCACCGGGTCGCACCTTCTGTCGGGGGCGATGATGGAGCCGTCGGTAATGCGCCGGCTGTTCCCGGATCTCGACGAGAGCGCATGGCCGACCTACGGGACGGTCGAGAAGGACGCGGTCTACCTGCTACCGAGGCGGCGCGCGCTCAAGCTGCCGCGTGTGCCACCCCCGTTTCGCAACCACGGCAACCACGTCACATCAGTCGCGCAGCTTGGGCGCTGGCTCGGTCAGCGCGCAGAGGAAGCCGGCATCCACATCCTCCCCCGAGACCAGTGCCATGACGCTGCTCGTGAAGGACGGCGACGTGCGGGGGATACGCACCGGCGACAAGGGCCGCCGGCGCACGTCTATGAGGTGCCCGACCAGGCGCTCGAGCAGCTGGCGGCGCCGGACACCAATCTTGAGAGCAAGACCGTCGAGGTCCACGTCACGCCGTCTTACTGTATTCAGTGCGGCGCGATCTCCGCGAAGGGTGGGCGTCTCACACCCGCAGAGGGAGGGGCCGGAGCGAACTACCAGGTCACCTGAGCGCCCGTGACGTCATCACCTGCACCGGTCGGTATTGCTCGCGTCAGATCTCGTCGCGGTAGCCGAAGAACTCGTGGTCCTCTTGGTAGCCGCCGTAGCCGGAGAAGCGCTCTGAGAAGTGACGGACGAACTCGATTTCGCTGATCCATTTGACGTGCTTGAAGCCGAGCTGATTCTCGACGCGCAGTCGAAGGGGTCGGCCGTGGAGGATCGGCAGGCGTTCGCCGTTCATCTCGTACGCGAGCAGGCTCTGGGGGTGGCGCAGGTCGTGAAGGCTGTGGGAGTCGTAGTAGACGCCGCCGTCCCCGCCCGTCGCGAACGAGTAGAAGATCACCCACTGCGCCTCGGGGTCGGGGCGCACGAGGTCGATCAGGGCCGAGAACGGCAGTCCGCCCCACTCGGCGATCCCTGACCAGCCCTGGATGCAGTTGTGCATCGTGATCTGGTCCTGCTTGGCCATCTGTTCAAGGTCGCTCAGGGAAAGCTCGACGGGGTGCTCGATGAGGCCGTGGACCTTGAGGCGGTAGTCGCGGAAGTCGCCGTCAAGTAGCGCCTCCCAGGCAGGTCCCTCGGGCAGGCGAATGTGGTGGGGCCAGAAGTACGGACTGATGTCCTTGCGCTCGTATTGCACTTTGGGGGCGAAGTGATCAAAGAGCAGGTCCATCCCCCTGCCCACCGCGGCGTTGGAGAAGCGCTGCAGTAGCCGCGTATGGGTCCAGGACAGCCGGACCGCCCAGACGTTGAACCCGACCGCGGCGACGATCACCAGCAGCCAGATCCCGAAGCCGTTCAGATCGTGGCGATCGACACCCAGGGTGATGTGATTGAGGTTGGGCGCGAACCCGGTCAACGCGACCAGGGCCATGTGACCGAGGAAGAAGACCACGAAGGAGACCATCACCAAGAAGTGCAGCGAGCGCGCCATCTGGCGGTTACCGAACAGCCGCGCATACCAGCGGTAGCGATTGTCCAGGGCCGGTGACATCGCCAGGCCGGTCAGGATCGCCAGCGGGCCGAGGATGAAGATGACCGAAAAATAGGTCAGCTGCTGAAGCGCGTCATAGCGGAGGAACCCGCTCGCCCCCCTGGGAAGGTGCAGGCTCAAATATGTGACCGCACAAGAGGCCGCCTCCGGGAACAGCGACAGGTGATCGGGCAAGAGCCGATGCACCCAGGGCGTCGCGAAAAAGAACACCACGTAAGTCAGACCCGTGAGCACGAAGAGGAGGTCGAAGATGAAGTGCCAGTGGCGCGCGACACCGATCGTGTGGCGCCCGCCGGGCAGCCCGATGAGCGGGCTGAGCATGATCGCGTCCTGTTTTGCCGTCCACACCTGGTCGGTCGGAACCGGACCGCGAAAACGCAGCCACTCGCGCCCCGGCGTGCAATGGACCTTCGCGTACAACCGCGGATGGTCGGACAGTATCTGCAGGCCCGAGCGCACGATGATGACCAAGAAGAAAAACGTCAGCAGGTGCGTCCAGCGCACGAACGTCGGGATCCCGTGCGGGACGGGCGGGCCGTGCGCGATACAGCTGTGCTGTGTCACGAACGCACGGCCGGCGCTGCTGGCGACGTAGAGCTTTGCAGCGAGCACGACCACCACACCGACGCCGGTGAGGATCGGAATCGCCCACCACACCGAAAAGAACCGACCGCCCAGTCGGACGTGTACCCGGGTGAGCAGCATCCGAGGATGGGCGTGCGCATCGTCCAGCAGCGCCGCGCGAAGAAACTCATCTTGAAGCTCGGCCTCGTTGCCGACCGACGTGCGACGATCGTCCTCAGGAGGCCCGTCGCTCACGCGTCAATGATCCCGGACGAGACTCGATGGAGGTGAGACTCGGCCGTGTCGTAGATGCACTTCGAGCGCACGTCGATCGTCACTCTCGGTTACTCCCCCGGGTATGTGACAACTCGCCCCCAGAGGCTCTTGGTGCCCCAGATGCCGCGGCGCAGGCACTCGAGCTGGACGATCTGTGAGTGGTCGACGAACAGGTTGACCTCGGGTCCGTAGTTCTTGATGTACCAGCCGAACACCTCGGGATCGGCCGCCTCGAACATCACCTGCTCCAGCCCCAGTTCGCGGGTGATCGTGGCCACCACATCGGTGCGCCAGGTCGTGACCTCCTCGGTGATGCCCTCGGATTCGATCATGATCATGTAGGCGCCGGCGTCCAGGCAGCGCCGCGCGATGTCGATCGCGTCGCCGACATCGCGGGTGCCTTCCTGCTCGAGCTCCGCTGGAGTGGTGGCGCCGCCCGCGCCGAACTGGATGCCGACCTCGGGCTTGGCCTTGAGGCCGGCGCGTTGGACGCGTTCGACGAGGCGCAGGATGTCGTCGGTGGGGATGCTGATGAAGCCGGCGGAGACCTCAAGGATGTCGAAGCCGACGCGGGCGACCTCGTCGATGTAGCGCTCGACCGCGTCGGGGCCCTGGGTGAGAACGTGTTCGATGAAGCCGCCGGTCGAGACGAGGACGTCGTGCTCGTGCGCGGTCTCGATGATCTCTCGCAGCGCTCGCTCGGGCATCAGCGTGAAGGAGCCGCCAGCGAACTTTAGCGCGTCGACATGCTCGCCCATCGTGTCGAGCACATCGGAGAGGTAGCGTGCTCCCATGACCGAGTAGTAGGGGCCGCGGATCTCGGTCACGCCGCGCGTGCGCGGCTTGCCCGGACGGTGGTTGGCGCGCAGGAACGGGAACGCGTGCTCATCGGCTGGGGTCAGTGTCTGGGATGTCATCAGCACGTCTCCTTAAGTCTCAGTTGGGATCGGCGTCGGACTGGGCGGTGCGCAGGTATTCGATTACGCCGGGGTCCTGGGACTCCAGGCGCTCGACGGGCTCACCGGTGCACGCGCAAAGGTCGATGATGGCCTGCTCGTTGGAGATGTGCACGACGCGCCACTGCGCGCCGAACAGCACCCAGCGTTCAAGGCCATCAATGGTCAGGACGTCGGTGGTCATCCTGTTCTCCTCTCGCCTGAAGTCACGGGGGCGACGAGCAAGTCCGTGAGGTCCTCGACTCGGAGCTCGTCGAGATTGCTCACCGTGCCTTGGATTCGTGCTTGCACGCTGGCCTTGACCTGGCTGGCGGCGAGCCGCTCGAACTTGGCCACAACGGCATCCCAGCCCATCGGGCGCGTGTGAAAGCCTTCGTAATCATGCTGCTCGCGCTCTAGCGTGCGCCCGTCTGCCAGGTGCAACCTGACGCGGGCACTGTGCTGCGCCGGGAAGCGTCGCGAGAGCTCGGGGTCTGGGCGCACCTCGACACGGCGCAACAGCTCCTGGACGTCGTTGGCGGCGAGCCGCTCCGGCGCATACTGCTCGGGCAGCACCTGCCCGTCGAGCAGCGCGACGGCGAGTAGGTAGGGCAGTGAGTGATCGGCCTCTTCCTTGGAGCGAACCTCGTACTTTGCGCCCTCCTCGCCTCCTCCGATGATGTCGTAGGCGACCTGGAAGGTGTCGAGCTCGATTCGCTCGACTGCGGCGGCGGTGAGGTCGTGCTCGGAGCGCAACTCGAGCAGCGCCTCGATCGCGGACTGCGAGTGGATCTCGGCGTTGTAGCGCTTCAGGATCGTGCGGCGCACGGACTCGAGATCTTCGCGCGACCAGTCGATCTCAAACGGCCCGGAAATCGTGTCGATGAAGCCCTTGTAGCCCTCGAAGACCTCGCGCGGACCGGTCACCCCGCGCATCGCCAGGAACGCCGCGTGCGTCGCCGCGAACGCCGTCGCCGGGTAGGCAAGCCCCTTCCAATGCGACAGCTCCCCCGTGCGCGTCACGCGCAGAGCGTTTAACGATGTGCCGGCAATCGCGATCGCGTTGGCTGTTCGCTGCTCATCCAGGCCGAGGGCCCGCGCGACGCCGGCCGCTACCGCGAAGGCGCCCTGCGTTGTGTGGTCAAAACCCTTCGCCCGTACGGGCGCCACCTCCGAGAGACGGTTCTGGACCTGGTAGGCAACCGCAAGCGCGGTCAGCAACGTACGACCGTCGGCGTGCGCGTACTCACACGCCGCAAGCACCGGCGCGAGGTTGTCGCTCGGATGGCACGTCTCCCCCGGTGCCAGGTAGGAGTCGTTGAAGTCCAAGTAGCGCACCAGCGCACCGTTGTAGAGCGCCGCGCGATCGGGCGCGCTCTTGCCCGCCCCGATCAGCGTCGCCAGCGGCGCCCCGCCGAACTCCTGCACCTGCTCGCGCACCATCGCCACCGGCACGCCATCCAGCGCACCGAGCGCCACCCCCAGCGAGTCGAGCACCCGCAGCTTGAGCTGCTCGCGCGCAGGCTCAGAGATCTCCTCCCAACGCGACCTGCACACGAACCGTGCGAGCTCCTCGACCTGGCTCGGCCGCCGATGGCGCGAGGTCTCGCTCTCCGCCCGGGATACAGGCCCAGTCATGCCGAGAGGGTTCACGCTGCGCTCATCCGGTGGGGCAGCGCTGGTCGACAATCGCGGCGACGGGCCGTCCGTTGTCGCTCTGGGGCAGCGGTTGGGCTGGCGCCGTCGCGAGGACCGCACCCGCTCGTACGTGCACGGAGCCGACCTCGTAGGCCACCTGCGATGCGAGCGCGCGGCCGATCAGGCAGCGATCGCGCGCGATGCCAACGGCCCCTTCGTACTCCAGCTGACGCGCAACCTCGCCGCCCAGGATGGTGGGGCTAACCGTGATGCGCGAAAACCGAGCATGACCGGGAAACCCGGTCACGGTGCCGCCGGCGCTGACCGTCACCGACTCCACCGGAAGCTCAGCTCGGCGCAGCACCCCGACCAGCGTCGCGATGTAGCAAGACGACACGGCGCAGACCAGTAGCTCCTCCGGGTTGGTACCCACGCCCAGGCAACCCATCGACTCAGCACCCGATACCTCGAGCGCAAGGTTGCCGGTCTCGATCATCCCGCCACCGTTGCGCCCGGTTCCCGACCACCTCAACTCAACATCGAAACTCAAATCGCCCATAACTGGGTCTCCTTCGTGTCTTCTACCTCCTAGCGCGCCGAACACCGGTGTTCTTACCCCGGTGGCACCGGACACGTGTGACCCGACCGCACCACCACCAACGCGCTGCAGCCGATGAACGCAAACGCCGCGATCATCACGCTGCGCCCCACACGAGCAGGCCGGCGCTCGATCGGACTCGCGGTTGCCGTCCGGGATCTCTCACCCACGCCGGTCCCGGTGCGATTGACGCGTCGCGGCACGGCGCCCTGGCCTCACTCGCGTGGCAGGTCAGTCAGCTCACCAAAGCCGCCCGGCGCCACCGGGTCGAGCGTCGTTTCAACTGGGAGCGCGTACTCACCCTGAGGCGTGACGTCAAGGGCCTCGCCGACCTGGCTTGAGAGATATGGCGCGAGGTAGCGTCCGGCGATCTTGTCCGGCGGCCACCACAGCGCCTGACGAGAGATGGTTGAGTCATCGCCGGCGCCGCCGCTGATGTCCGCTCGCATGTAGCGCGCCGGTCCCCCGGTCAGCAGGACGCCGCGCAGAACCGGATGAAACGGCTGCGGCTCGACGTTGGCGCCCACGCAAGCAGCGATCGCTTCAGCGACGGCGTCAGCCTGCTGCGCGGCGAGACCACCTTGCTTGATCGGAAACGCAGTCGCGTCACCCGCGGCGAACACGTCGTCCAAGCCGAGGACCCGACCGTGAGCGTCGGTTTCGATGAACCCATCGGCGGCGCACGCGATGCCGCGCAGGCGGGGACCGATGAGTCGTGGCTCGGTGACGACCCGGTCGACCGGCAGACCGCCCTCGCCGGGGGAGATCTCGAGCCAGCCCCGGTGAGTCGGCGCGCCGTAGCTGCTCGTGTGCAGAGCGACCCCGGCGTTTTGCAGGAGCTGGCGGACCTTGGCGCTCGCGGCGGCACCGAACATCCCGAGCGGCGCCTCCTCTGGCGTCACGAGGGTCAGCTCGATCCCGGAGCGTTCGTGCGCGACGCATTCCGCGGCTGTCATCAAAACCAGGTCATACAGCGGCAGCGGCCAGCTCGCTCCGGCTGGTTTGACGAACGCCACCCTGCTGATCTGCCCCTCAAGGAGCTGCTTTAGCAGCAGCTCAAAGTTGGGTCCATCGTGACCTCCGTGGAAGGTCAGGACATCGGCTGACTCCCACTCCCGCTCGGGATGGGCCCCGACGGCCAGCACGAGTATGTCGTAGGGGAGCTCCTCGCCATCCCTGGTGACCACGCGATGGCGTTCGGGCTCGACGCGATCGAGAGTCCCGTGGTGCCAGTGAGCACCGAGCTCAACCGCGGTGTCCTCGAGCCGAAAGCCACGCCCACGCCTCGGCTTGAACGGCTGATCGACAGCCATCGACAGGTTGACGAACCTCAGCTCCGGCGCCAGCACCGTGACCTCCACACAATCTCGCGCAAGCGCGCGCAGCGCGAACAGTGTCTCCAGCCCAGCGACCCCGCCGCCGGCAATCACCACGCGTGGAAGAGACGACTTGTGTGTGTCTCGGCTCGTCACGGCGATCAATGCTCCTCCCAATCAGTGCTCCCTTTGCATCCTAGCGCCCGAGCAACGGCAGGTTCTTACGTCGCCGCTCATCGGAGGGGACTGGCGACCCCCGGGGCTGCGGTGGGAGTACGTAAGACCGGAGCTGTTCGGCGACGCTGAGGTAAGTGAGCGCAAACCGCTCACGCCACTGCCTCCCGTGCCGCAGAGCCCGAGGACACGACAAGCGACCACAGGCGGTAGCGCCCCGCCTGACTGCAAGTTCATCGCGCGGACCCGCCGCTCAGGCAGCCTCTACGAAGCTGGAGACGCAGTTGGCGCTCAGCTGGAGCACTCCGGCGAACGCGGATCCGGGCGGGTCTGCTCGGTTGCGGAGTTTCGCAGCAGGCGAGGTAAGACCCGGGGCTCGGCCGACGCTATGGCCGTGTGAACTCCGCCGAGGAGATGAGCACGAGTGCCTTGAGTTCCCAGCGTTGGCGACGGCTGATCCCGCTCGCTTTCGTCACGTACAGCCTCGCGTACGTAGATCGCTCCAACTATTCGCTGGGCGCGGCGGGGGGGCTTACGCATTCGCTGCATATCACCTCGAGCCAGGCGGGTTTGCTCGGTGGCTTGTTCTTCATCGGTTATTTCGTCTTCCAGGTTCCCGCGGCGGTGTTCGCCGAGCGGCGCAGCGTCAAGCGACTGATGTTCTGGTCGCTGATCCTGTGGGGGATCTTCGCGGCGCTGCAGGGTGTGCTGCAGTCCTTCTCGCTGCTGCTTGTCGACCGGTTTCTGCTGGGGGTGGTCGAGGCGGCGGTGATCCCGGCGATGCTCGTGTTCCTCACCCACTGGTTCTCGAGTCGCGAGCGCGGGCGGGCAGACACGTTCCTGATCCTCGGCAATCCCGTGACGCTGCTGTGGATGTCGGTGATCTCGGGCTACCTGATCGCAGCGACCAGCTACAAGTGGATGTTCATCATCGAGGGTCTGCCGGCGATCGTGTGGGCGTTTGTGTTTCGCGCGCTGTGCGCCGACCGCCCGCGTGATGCGAAGTGGCTCGGGGACGCCGAGCGCAGCGAGCTCGAGCAGCGGCTGTCGGCCGAGCAGGCCGGCGTTCCGAAGGTCGCCGGCTACCGCGAGGTGCTCGCGTCTTGGAACGTCAGGGTCCTCGCGCTGCAGTACGCGCTGTGGAGCATCGGTGTCTACGGTTTCGTGTTCTGGCTGCCGACGATCGTGAAGGCTCGATCGGGCAGCGGGATCGGCTCGGCCGGGGCGCTCTCGGCTATCCCTTACGCGTTGGCGGTCATCCTGATGCTCGCCAACTCCTACGTCTCCGATCGAGCGCACCAGCGCCGGCGCCTGTTCGTGTGGCCGTTTTTGATCCTCGGCGCGATCGCGTTCTACCTCTCCTATCGCGTGGGTACCGGCCACTTCGCGGTGTCCTTCGCGCTGCTGGTCGTCGCCGGCGGCGTGATGTACGCGCCCTACGGTCCGTACTTCGCGTTCATCCCCGAGTTCCTGCCCCAGAACGTCTCCGGAGCGGCGATGGGCGTGATCAACGCGTTCGGGGCGCTGGGCGGGTTCGCCGGTGCCTATGTCGTGGGGGTGCTCGGCGGCGGCACGAAGTCAGGGGCGGCGTTCCTGTTCATGGCCGGGTCGCTGCTCGCGGCGGGCCTGTTGATGTTCCTGGTCAGGCGGCCCCAGGTGGCCACCGACGAGCAGGTCTCGCGATCCACGGCGAGGGCTGCAGCGGCGGCCCTGGCCGCTCGGTCCGGCGCGTCACCAGACCCATTGCTGGGACCGGGGCACGTGTCGGCGTTGCATGCCGGCCGATGGAAGACCCACTAGAGAACGAGCGTTGCGGACTTCCGGCCGGGGGTCCGCGGGGTCCGCGCCGACGCAACAACCAGAGGAGCTGAGATGGTCGCCCATTCACACGTTGATGCCGGGATCGAGGAGATCGTCGGCGTGCTACGCGGCCGTGGCGCGCTCACCCGAGCGCGTCTGGCCGACGCCGTGGACGCCGCCGGGTGGCCGGAGAAGATGTTCGAGGACGCGCTGAGACGCGCCGTCGGGCAGGGGCGCGTGCGCCGACTCACCGACGAGCTCCTGGAGATCGGTCCGAAGGGGAGTCCGAGTCGGACGGCCACGGTTGTGATTGCCACGCCGATCGCCGCGGGGCTGGTGGAGCCGATACGCGCGGTTGCTGGCGTCGAGGTTCTCTACGAGCCGGATCTGCTGCCCGAGGTCCGCTATCCCGGCGATCATGAGGGGGTCGAGGGGTTCATTCGCGACCCCGACGGTGAGCGTCGCTGGCAGGAGATGCTTCGTGGCGCCGAGGTTATGCTTGGCCTTCCCGGTGACTCGCCGGAGGGTCTGGCTGCGGTTGTGCGAAGCAACCCGGATCTGCGTTGGGTGCAGGGCACCGCCGCTGGCACGGGCGAGCAGGTCAAGGCGGCCGGCCTGACCGGCGAGGAGCTCGAGCGCGTCACCTTCACGAGCGCCAGTGGTGTGCACGTGGGGCCGCTCGCGGAATTCTGCTTGCTGGGGCTGCTTTTTTTCACCAAGGGCGTACCGCGCCTGGAGGCCGATCAGCGGGCTCATCATTGGGATCACTATCCCGTCGCCGAGTTGCGCGGCAACACCCTGCTTGTCCTCGGGCTGGGAGCGATCGGGACGGAGGTAGCCCGGCTGGCCAAGGCGCTGGGGATGCGCACGATCGGAGTCAACCGCCGCGGCGTCAGCGACTCCCCCCACGTCGACGAGGCGCATCCTCGCTCGCAGCTGCTCGAGCTGCTCGGCGAAGCCGACGCGTTGGTGGCGACGTTGCCGCTGACCGAGGAGACGCGAGGGATGCTCGATGCGGAGGCGATCGGCCGGATGAAGCCGGGTGCGATCCTCATCAACGCTGGCCGTGGCGGCGTGATCGACGAGCCCGCGCTCGTCGCGGCACTGCGCGAGAGCCGTCTGAAGGGTGCCGCGCTGGAGGTGTTCGCCACCGAGCCGCTGCCCACGGACAGTCCGCTGTGGGATCTGCCTAACGTGCTGATCAGCCCCCACACAGCGGCCCTATCGTTGCACGAGAACGAGCGCATCCAAGAGCTGTTCACCGAGAACCTGCGCCGCTACATCCGCGGCGACGAGTTGCTGAGCCGCGTAAACCCGACCCTCTTCTACTGAGCCGCCCTCAAGAAAGATCCAGACTCCCATGGCCACCTCGACATCCATCCCCACCGGCGCGATCAACGACATCCATACGCTCGGGCAGAGCGTGTGGCTTGACAACATCCGACGCGCGCTACTCACCTCCGGCGAGCTCGAACGGATGGTGCGTGAGGACGGGCTGAGCGGCCTCACCTCCAACCCGTCGATCTTCGAGAAGGCGATCGTCGGATCAAGCGACTACGACGACGCCCTGGCTGAGATGCGCGCGAGCTCAACCGTTCCCGCACCGAAGACGGTCTATGAGGGGTTGGCGATCGCCGACCTGCGCGCGGCGGCCGACCTGCTGCGCGGCGTCTATGAGGAGACCGACGCCGTCGATGGCTACGTGAGCATGGAGGTATCCCCAGAGTTGGCGCACGACACAGCCGGTACGGTCGCCGAGGCACGGCGGCTGTGGGCGAGCGTCGATCGGCCCAACCTGATGATCAAGGTCCCCGGGACCGATCAGGGCCTCCCTGCGATCCGCCGGCTGACCGCCGAGGGGATCAACGTCAACATCACGCTGCTGTTCTCGACCGCGGTCTACGAGCGCGTGGTCGAGGCTTATCTGGCGGGCCTGGAGGACCTGTTTGCAGCCGGTGGTGACATCTCCCGGATCGCGTCGGTGGCGAGCTTCTTCGTCAGCCGCATCGACTCAGCGATCGACCCCCAGGTGAGCACGCGCGTTCAGGGGAAGGTGGGGATCGCCAACGCGAAGGTGACGTATGCCCGCTTCCTGGAGCTGTTTCACGGTGAGCGCTGGGAGACGCTGCGTGCCCACGGCGCCCATGTGCAGAAGGTGTTGTGGGCCTCCACGTCCACCAAGAACGGCTCATACCCCGAACTGATGTACGTCGAGTCGCTGATCGGCGCCGACACGATCGACACGATCCCACCGGCGACGTACGAGGCGTTCAAGAAGCACGGGACGGCGCGAGCGACGCTAACCGAGAAACTCGACGCGGCCCACGGTGTCCTCGAGGAGCTCGCCGCGGAGGGCGTCGACCTCGACGAGGTCACGGGAGGGCTGCTGGAGGAGGGCGTGGAGAAGTTCGAGCAGGCTTTCGGCAAGCTGCTGGCCTCCATCGAACGTTCCTTGACAGCCCCGACTGAGGTGCGGGTCGGTCTGCTCACCCGGTCGCTACCCACCGAGCTCGAGGCCGCTGTGAGTGGGGTAATCGACGAGTGGGACCAACACGGCAAGGTCGGCCGGCTATGGGCGCACGATCAGACCCTATGGACGGGCGGCGATGAAGACCGATGGCTGGGATGGCTCGGGGTCGCGATGGACCAGATCACCCACGCCCACCGCTTCAACGCGCTCGTGGAGGACATCCGCTCGGCGGGCTTCAAGGACGCGGTGCTGCTGGGGATGGGCGGGTCGAGCCTGTGCCCGGAGGTCCTCTCGCTGACGTTCGCCCCACAGACCGCCGGGCTGCCGCGCCTGCACGTGTTGGACTCCACCGACCCCCAGCAGATCTCTACGCTGGAGAGCGAGCTTAACCTGGCAGAGACGCTGTTCTTCGTGTCCTCGAAGTCGGGAACGACGCTCGAGCCGAACATCTTCGCGGCCTACTTCCACGCGCGGGTGAAGGGTCTCCTCGGTGCCGAGGAGACCGGCCGGCGGTTCATCGCGATCACCGACCCAGGATCGCCGCTCGAGCAGCTCGCCAAGCGCGACGGCTACCGCGCCATCTTTCACGGCCTCCCGTCGATCGGCGGACGCTACTCGGCGCTGTCGGACTTCGGGATGATCCCCGGTGCCGCGTGCGGCGTCGACGTCATGTCCCTGCTCGACCACGCGGAGCGGATGGCCCACGCGTGCGCCGCGTGTGTCCCCGCTGCTGAGAACCCGGGCCTTGCGCTCGGCGCGATCATCGGCGCCGCGGCAAGGAGCGGTCGCGACAAGCTGACACTCATCACCTCCGCGGGCATCCAAGACTTCGGGGCGTGGCTCGAGCAGCTCCTTGCCGAGTCAACCGGAAAGCAAGGCAAAGGAGTGATCCCAGTTGACCGCGAGGCACTCGGCGCACCCGACTCCTACGGTGAGGACCGGCTGTTCGTCTACCTGCGGCTGGAATCAGAGCACGACGACGATCAGGACGCGCACGTCAACGCGCTGAAGGACGCCGGACATCCCGTCGTGCAGATCGCCGTCCTCTCCGTCTATGAGCTCGGCGGCGAGTTCTTCCGCTGGGAGTTCGCCGCAGCGGTCGCCGGTTCGATCATCGGCATCGACCCGTTCGACCAGCCCGACGTCGAGGACGCCAAGGTCGCGGCGCGCGAGCTGACCGACGCCTACGAGAAGGCCGGGCGCCTGCCTGACCTGCACCCGTTCTATGAGGGCGAGGGGTTCCGGCTGTTCGCCGACGAACGCAACGCGAACGACATCCAGCAGGCATCCCACCAGGACGGTTCGGTCGAGGGCTATCTGGGTGGTCATCTTGCCCGGGCTCAGCCGGGTGACTACGTCGCGCTGCTGGCTTATCTGCCGATGGCCCGCGAGCACGAGTGGCTACTGAGCGAGATCCGCGTATTGATCCGCGACCGTCTCGGAGTGGCGACGTGTGTTGGTTTCGGCCCGCGTTTTCAGCACTCCACCGGCCAGGCGTACAAGGGCGGCCCTAACTCCGGCGTGTTCCTGCAGATCACGTGCCAGGACACCGTCGAGCTGGCGGTGCCCGGCCACACCTACACGTTCGCGACGGTCAAGGAGGCCCAGGCCCGCAGTGACTTCGACGTGCTCGCCAAGCGCGACCGACGCGCCGTACGCATAGACGTGGGAATCGATGTTCAAGCCGGCCTTGAGGCACTCAAGGACACAATCGAGACTGTCCTACCCTTGCGCCCCGCAGCCGAACAGACGAACGGAGATCGCTGATGGAACTGGGAATGGTCGGGTTGGGACGGATGGGGTCAAACCTCGTGCGGCGGCTTCTGCCGGCGGGTCATGAGTGCGTCGTCTTTGACGTGAGCGCCGACACGGTCAAGGAGCTGGCGGGCGAGGGCGCCACGGGCGCCGGCTCGCTGGATGAGCTCGTCTCTGCACTTCAGAAGCCGCGCGCGGTGTGGGTGATGGTGCCCTCCGGTGAGATCACCGAGCAGACCATCAACGATCTGAGTGAGCTGATGGAGGCTGGGGATACGATCATTGACGGCGGTAACTCCTACTACCGTGATGACATCGTGCGCGCCGCCACGTTGAAGGACAAGGGCATCCACTATTTCGACGTGGGTACCAGCGGCGGCGTGTGGGGCCTGGAGCGCGGCTACTCGCTGATGATCGGCGGAGAGACAGACGTGGTCGAGCGACTCTCACCGCTGTTTGAAGCGATCGCGCCGGGTGTCGACGCCGCGCCGCGCACCCCGGGACGCAGGGGCGAGCCGGCGAGTGTCGAGCGGGGCTATCTGCACTGTGGGGCGAATGGTGCCGGGCACTTCGTGAAGATGGTCCACAACGGCATCGAGTACGGGGCGATGGCCGCCTACGCCGAGGGGCTGAACATCCTCAAGCACGCCAACGCCGGCAGGGTAAAGCGGGAGGATGACGCGGAGACGGCGCCGCTCGAGCACCCCGAGGACTACCCCTACGACATCGACCTCACCGCCGTCGCCGAGGTGTGGCGGCGAGGCAGCGTGATCGCCTCCTGGCTCTTGGATCTCACAGCCGCCGCGCTGCTCGAGTCCCCCGAGCTCGAGGACTTCTCCGGCCGGGTCTCCGACTCCGGCGAGGGGCGCTGGACAGCGATCGCCGCGATCGAGGAGGGCGTCCCCGCCCCTGTGCTGACGACAGCGTTGTTCTCGCGCTACGCCTCCCGGGACCTCGACCATTTCGCCAGCCAGACGCTGTCGGCGATGCGCAGCCAATTCGGCGGACACGCCGAGAAGCCAGCCAAATGATGAGCCGCCCGGAGGCTGAGTTGGCTGAGAGCTGCATCGCGATCCTGTTCGACATAGATGGGACGTTGCTGATCACCGGTGGCGCCGGTGCCGCGTCTTGGCGGCTGGCGTTTGACGAGCTGTATGGGATCCCGGCTGACATCGGCCAGTTCACCGATACCGGGATGACCGACCCCGACGTGGGGCGCAAGACCTTCCAGGCGGTGCTTCACCGCGATCCTGAGCGCAAGGAGTTCACACGGCTACTCGAGCGCCGGCTGCACTACCTTCACCAGACAGTCGCGGACTCGAAGGACTACCGTGTGCTGGCAGGTGTCGGGGCGTTGCTGCCTAAGTTGATCGAGGATGGTTACCTGCTGGGGCTGGTCACCGGCAACCTCGAGGCCGCAGCCCACATCAAGCTGCACCGCGCGCAGCTGAACCGCTTCTTTTCCTTCGGCGGTTACGGCTCTGACTCCACCGACCGCGGCGAGCTGACCCGCATAGCGCTGAAGCGGGCTACCCTCGTCTACGGCGAGCCGGTGGCGCCAGAGCAGGCGATTGTCGTCGGCGATACGCCGCACGATGTCGAGGGCGCTCACGCAGCCGGGATCAAGTGCGTTGGCGTCGGCAGCCACCACTTCAACGTCGAGCAGTTGCGCGATGCGGGCGCTGACTACGCGATCGCCACGCTCGAGGAAGGACTGCCGCTATGACCGCCACCGCGCAGCGCCGTCTCTACATGCTCTCGTTTGACCAGCGTGGCTCGTTCAAGCAGGCGCTGATGGGCATCGCGGGCGAGCCGACCGACGACGAGCGCCGCCGGATCCGCGAGCTGAAGGCACTCGTGTATAGGGGTTTTGAGCGGGCGCTCGCCGACGGCGCCCCGAGGGAGGCATGCGGGCTGCTGGTCGATGAGGAGTTTGGCGCGGATGTCGCGCGCTCCGCGAAGGCCAGCGGGTTCACGCTGGCGATGCCGGTCGAGCGCTCCGGCCAAGACGAGTTCGAGTTCGAGTACGGCGAGCAGTTCGGTGCTCACATCGACGCATTTGACCCCGCGTTCGTGAAGGTGCTCGTGCGCTACAACCCCGACGGTGAGGAGCCGCTCAACCGTCGCCAGAGCAGCCGCCTCGCCGAGCTCTCGGCGTGGCTTTCAGAGCGCGGACGCAGGCTCCTGTTCGAGCTGCTCGTCCCCGCCACGACCGCGCAACTCGCCCAGGTCGCAGGCGAGCAGGACCGCTATGACCGCGAGCTGCGGCCCGCGCTGCTCGTGCGCACGATCGCCGAACTCCAAGACGCCGGTGTCGAGCCCGACATCTGGAAGATCGAAGGCCTCGACGTGCGCGAGGACTGCGAGCACGCCGTCGCACAGGCCCGCGCCGGCGGTCGCGAGCGTGTCAGCTGCGTCGTGCTCGGGCGCGGCGCATCCATCGATCGCGTCGCGGACTGGCTACGCCAAGCCGCCCCCGTGCCTGGCTATGTCGGTTTCGCGATCGGCCGCACCATCTGGCTGGACGCGCTGGGCGAGCATCTCGTCGGGCGGCTCAACGACGACGCGGTGATCGAGCGCATCGCGCGCAACTACCGCCACATGATCGACACCTACACCGCGGCCGCTACCACGCCCGGCTCCCCACGAGCACCCGCAGCACAAAGCGCACGATGACCGCGGCCACCGCCGACCGCGGGCGGCCATCAGTGCCCGAGGATCACGTGCTGATCCTGTTCGGTGCAACCGGCGATCTGGCCAAACGCAAGCTGCTGCCCGGCCTGTTTCATCTCGCCGTGGCGGGAATGATGCCCGAGCGCTACCGGATCGTCGGCTCCGGGCGCCCCGAAGGCGCCCCGGACGCCGAGAGCTTTCGCTCGCATGTGCGCGACGCGCTGGGCGAGTTCGGCCGCCACGAGCTCACGGCCGAGAACTGGGGGGTGTTCGCGGAGCGCCTGTCCTTCGCGGCCGCAACCGCCGAGCAGCCGGACGCCCTCGTTCAAGCCGTGGCCCGCGCCGAGCAAGACCTCGGCGGCGATGCGCGGCGCCTGGTCTACCTGGCCGTGCCGCCGGATGCCTTTGGACCCATGGTTTCGATGCTCGGCGCCACTGGCCTCAGTGAACGGGCGCGGCTGATCGTGGAGAAGCCGTTCGGGCACGACCTGGCCTCGGCGCGCGCGCTCAACCAGACGCTGCACACCGTACTCGAGGAGCCGCAGATCTTTCGCATCGACCACTTCCTCGGCAAGGAGGCCGTGCAGAACATCCTTGCGTTTCGCTTCGCGAACGGCCTGTTCGAGCCGGTCTGGAACCGCCGGCACGTCGACTACGTCCAGATCGACGTGCCAGAGCAGCTGACGATCGAGGGCCGCGCCGGGTTCTTCGAGCAGACCGGCACGTTC
>JBPCQX010000059.1:0-9342 GCA_050997675.1 Solirubrobacteraceae bacterium | reverse complement strand
CCTAGAGGGCGGCGGGCCGTGTGGCGAGGGGAACCGTCAGGACGCCGCTGCCGTAATCGATCCTGATCGGCTGGCGAGCGCCGGCGGGCAGTCGCCAGGAGGCAAACAGCGGGCTGCTCGCGCCGGGGTCGAGGATCACGATGCGCCCGAGGCGTACGAGCTCCCTGATCGGCAGCGAGGAAGGTTGCTGAAAGGCGCCGAACAGGCCGTGCGCGTAGCTCGATGTGAAGCCCGCGGTGGAGGCGAGCACGCTGCCCTGAGCGTCACGCACCCTGACGTCGACTGCGCGCACGCGCACCGTCACGCGCGAGCGGTTCTCGAGACGACCGACGGCGATCCGGTCCTGCGGTAGATCGTGCGGGACGAAGACCTGCGGAACCCCGATCCAGGCGAGCGGATTCCGCGGCGCGCCGCCGCCGCCGCAGCCGCTCACCGCAGGTAGGGCGAGAGCCGCCGCGATCAAAGCAGCGCGCAGCGCGCGCAAGCTACGACGGCCGCGGCGGAGTGGTGAACCAATCGCAGCCGACGGGCTCGGGGTTCGTGTTCGGATCCCACGCCGTGCACGGCAGTTGGCTCGCCGTCACCGCGGAGAGCGGCGGCAGATAAATCGGCGCGCCGGGACACGCAGGAAGCAGCACGGGATCGCTGCCGTGACCAGAGCGCATCGTGTTGTCCTGGAAGCAGTTGCCCTTGCCGCCGCCGTCCCACCTGAACTCCAACCCATTCGGCTGGCGCGAGCCGTCGGGAGCCTGTCCCATGAAGTTGGCGATGAACTGGTTGCCGTTGGAGGTGTCTGTCTGATGCGTCGGGTCGGTGTCCCCGCGGATCGCAGCGGGGACCGAGAGCAGCAGAACGCCCTGGCGCCAGTTGTCGTAGATGTAGTTGTTCTTAAGCAGGTCGCGATTGGCGCCCCCCATCACGACGCCGGTGCCGACCGGGGCCTGGAACTGCGGGCAAACGATCTCCCTGGGACGATTCGCAAAGGGCGTCGCTGCACAGTAGGCCTGGCGATCGGCAGCGAAGACGTTGTTGTTGTTTGAGTAGATCTGGTTGCGCTCCCAGTCAAAGCACTCCTGCGGCATGCCGGGGTGGCCCGAGGCGAACGAGTCGGTGGCAAGACCGGAGGCGTTATCGAAGAACTTGTTGTCGTGAACGTACGTCGAGTTGCCCGCCGTGCCGGAGTAGCCGAGCGTGTTGCCGTAGCTGACCGAGTTGCGGATCTCGATCGAGGGCTGGCCGCAGCCGCTCGCCTCGCAGGTGCCGTACTGGTTGGGGTTGACGCCGCAGCCCTTCATCGTCGAGCCGGGATAGACGCCTGAGTCGCCGTTGTTGTAGGCGGTGATGTGGTCGTAGAGACCGTGCGTCGCGGTGAACGAGAGGACTCCGTAGTTCTGCGCGTACCGCGTGATCACGTTGTCGACCGCAAAGCCGTCGAGCTCGACGAGATCGATGTCGTTGAACGCGGCCTGCTCGACGGTGAAGTTGGTCAGATAAATACCATTTGCACGGTCGATCCGTAACGCGTCCGACTTTCGCCTGTCCCCCTGGATTACGACATCCTCGGGGCCTCTGCCCATACCCTCGATCTGCAGGTTGCACAGACGCAGACATTGCGGCAAGATCGGCGCGAGCGGATTGGGCTCAGGCCGTGTGTCGCCAACCACGGCTATCAGGTTCTTCGAGTTCGGGCAGTTGATCGCATAGTTGCGGTCGGCGCGGTCGGGTGGATCGTTGGAGGCGGGGCCCACCGGGGGCGGTGCGAAGCGAAAGTCGCCTTCGACCGTCACGTAGTTGTTCTGGCATGGCGGCTGCCCGGGCGAGCCGACCGGCACGTCGCGGCTGGGCTGCTCCTGGTAGAGCCCCGGCATGATCTGGATGCGGTAGCCGCTCTGCGCCGCGTTGACGGCGGCCTGAATGTCGTGGAAGCCGCACTGGTCAAGCAGCGCCACACGCTGCTGATACTCGACTGGGCCACCCGAGCTGCTGGATGGACCCGCGCCTGGCCTGCTCGTCGGGCGGGGAGCCGGCTTGCGGTGCTTGGCGTGGTGGTGCTTGCTGCGGTGGTGCTTGGCGCGGTGGTGCTTGCTGCGGTGATGCCTGCCGCGGTGATGCCTGCCGCGGTGATGCCTGTGGCGGTGATGCCTGCCGCGCCGGTGATGCTTGTGGCGCCTGTGCTTCGGCGGCTGCACCTTGTCCGGGGCCGTTACGGCGGGCGGCGCAGACGCCGGAGAGACGCCATATTCAGCCGCCAGGCGCGCCGCTGAATCGGACTTGCAGACGACGAGGTTCGGACCGGTCGTGCGGTAGGCGGGAACACTCCCCGTCGCCGGATACGGAAACACGGTCGTGCGCTCGGGATGGCCGGCGGCGGCGAGCGGGACGAGCAGCGCAGCAAGCAGTAGGGCGAGGACGATGACCGGAAGGACGATGCGCCGCACGCAAGGCAGCCTATTCGATTGCCCGCAAACGTTCCACTCAAGTGCCGGCCCTAGACCACCGTCCGTGCCACACGCCGCGCCGCGTGGTGAGTCGCTCGACTCTGCTCGCGGTTCCGAATGTCTCCGAGGGCCGCGACGTCGCCGTTTCTTGACGCGATCGACGCGATCGACGCGGCGTTCGCGGGCGGCGGCGTGCGGCTCCTTCGTGGGCTCGCCATCGGCCCCGTGGCTCCATGCTCGGCCGAGCAGAGGTACGGGTGTGGGGGTGCCGGGCCGCCACCAAGGCCGAGCAGGCCAATGCGGTGATCGACTATCGCGAAGGACTCGCGGATGCCGTGCCATGCGAGGACGCGTCAATCGATGTTGCTACCGCGACGCTGCTCTTGCACCATCTCAGACCTGATCTCAAGGACCAGGCGCTGCGGGAGCTTCACCGGGTTCGGAGGCCCGGAGGACGCTTGGTCATCGCTGACTGGGGCCGCCCCCATGACCCGCTGACGCGCGCGAGCTTCTTGTGCTGCAGCTAATCGACGGCTTCGAGCCGACCCGCGATCACGCCGCGTGGCGGCTGCCCGGACTGATCCAAGAGGCCCACTTTCGCACGGTCAAACGCGCCAATCGCTGGCGCACCGCCTGGGGCAGCCTGGAACTACTGACCGCCAACCGCCCGCCCCAAAGAGCGGAGCTCGGCATGCACTCACCCGCGCCCGTGACGCGACGTAAGATGAGATGCTGGCAGGCCGGATTGGAACCCACGCCGATGGGTGGGCGAGCGGCCGTGGCCGGGTTCACTTCTAAACAACAGCGACCGGGGAGAGCCCTATGAGGTCCGGAATCGGCAGTCTCATCTATGTGGTCATAGGTGTGGTGGTCGCGTCGTCGCATCACTACTTCACCCACGCTGACACGCTCAAGCCGATCGCGTCGGCGGTGCTGGCCGTCGCCCTCTGGCCGCTGCTGCTACTGGGAATCGACCTGCACATCAAGTAACGCCCTTGCGGCGGCGAGGAAGTGGCAGATCACGCTCTGGTGCGACCGCGGTAAATCCCAGCCGGCAGCATCGAATCCGAGGTAGAGGCGAGCACGCTGCCCCGAGCGTCACGCCCCCTGACGGTGCGCCTGCGCGCAGGCGCACCGTCACGCGCGCCCGCTGCCGCCAGTGCGACGTCGTAGCTCTCGCAGATCCGCCAACGAAATACGATGCCGTCTCGCAGGCTCATCACGTGCCCTGGTCGGAGATCGACCGGCACGAGACTGGCTTTGCCGCGGGCACGGACGTGTAGGCCAAGGATCACGGAGTCACCGTGCTCCAGAGACTCCTCGATCTCGACATGAAGCTCGTCGAAATCCTCCCAGGACGCCATAAGCAACTTGCGCACCTCCTCGCGCCCACGATGAACCGTTGCCTGGTCAATCAGTACACCCTGATACTCAAGGACCACCTGCGGGTCGGTGAAGCTGAGGATCGCCTCCGGCCCGTCGCGGTTAAAAGCTACGATGCCGGCGCGAACGACCCCTAGGTTGTCAGTGGGCATCTGAGGACATTGCAATCCACAGACCGAATCGCGCCCGCAACTTCACCGGGCGCGCCAGTGCCAAAACGCTGAGTCTCTGATCGTTTACAGGGTGCTGAGCCGCAGGCGTAGTATCCCAACATGGTCGGGAGGGCACGCGCGGCCGCCTCACCCAAGGACGCATCCCCGCCGGCCCAACTCGGAACCTGGCTGGAGGCTCGCGCGAGAGTCGAGAAGCTAGGTGGTCGGCTGGCCTTTGCTCACTGCTCAGTGACCGCCGACGACCACAAAGTCGTTCGTGCGCGTGCCGTGTTCAGCGTGCTTGACTAAGCCGCTCAGAAAGTCTCTGCATTCCGCCAAGTCTGTCCTGGCTATACGCGTAGCCGCTGCGCCGGGATCCTCAGCAGCGGCGGAAATGACCCACTACCACGACACGTTTGCCAGTCGCATCGACCGCATTTACGGACACGCGGTTCTTTCCCTCATGCGTGTGGTGTTCTGCAACAGTGAAGTGAAAGTGATCGCTTTGCGTACTGTGGGCGATCCGCCCATTGACGCGCGCGTGGACGAACTTCAGCCTGCGTGAGTGCTGCACTTTCACGCGCACGTGGAAGCGAGGATGCGCACAGTGTCTGGGAACGCCATGCAGGCTCACCCGCAGTTCAGCCGTTCCGGCCGCGAGCGACTCGGCCGGGACACCAGAGCCGGATCCGCCGCCGGAGGAACCGGAGCCGCCTGAGCCCGCGAGCGGCCCGCTCGGCCGGCGGGCTGCGCCGGGCTCCTGCACGGGCAGCGGCCCGTTAGCCGGCACCGGGTATGGGGTGGTCGGATTCAAGGGCAGCCCTGAGAGGCCCGTCGGCACGTTCTCGATAACAAGTCCCGCGGCGTTTGCCACGCACGAGGAACTAAGGACACGGGAATCGGCTGCCGATGGCTGCGGCAGGCTTGGCACGGACGCGTCTGGCAAGGCGAAGTTGAACGCGCTCGTCAGATCTCCGGTGGCCGCGCGCCGCCAGCTCGTCAGGTTCGGTACCTCAGTGCCGAACCTCGTCTCGAGGAAGCGCAGGAGGGAGGTGTGATCAAACGTGTCGCTGCAGACAAAGCCGCCACGCGCGAACGGCGACACAAGCAACATCGGAACACGAAATCCGAGTCCGATTGGCCCGGCGATCCCTTCCGCGTCCGCGGGCAGCGGCGAAACGGACAGATATTCGCCGGGGGTCCCCGCGGGAGCCACGGGCGGGGGCACATGATCGAAGAAGCCCCCGTTCTCGTCGTAGGTCATGAAGACCGCGGTCTTCGACCACAAGGCGGGGTTGCCCATAAGCGAAGAAAGTAGCGCTGAGGTCGAGAGCTCCCCCAGCTCTGGCGGAGCGGGCGGATGCTCGCTCGCGACCAGCGGGGCCAGCACCCAGGAGACCTGTGGCAGCTGCCCGGTTGCCACGTCGGCCTCGAAGCTGCCGGGAAACGTGGGAGTCGTGGCGTTCGCGAGCAGCGTCGGATTTTGCGTGAACGACTTGAAGTAGGGAAGCACGTTGTCGCCAAACGTTGCGTCCGGCGTCCCGTAGACCTTCCAGGAAATCCCGCGCGCGGAGAGCTGCTCAGGCATCGTCGGGTAAGTCAGCGTGCCGACACGGTTGAGGCGCGAGATGCTGGTCGAGAGGATTGGGCCGCCGTGCTTGCCGTCTGGATCCAGCGAGGCCGCAAACGTGTACAGGCGGTTGGGGTCGGTCGGACCGAGCACGGAGCAGTGATAGTGGTCACAGATCGTAAAGGCGTCGGCGAGTGCGTAGTAGAACTCCAGATCACGCCGCTCGTAGTAGCCCATCGTCAGCGCCCCGTCCACGGGACCGTTGGCCTTGACGTGCTCCCGCACCCAGCCGTCCATCGTTCCCCCGTTGAACGAGCGCTGCTGCGGTCCCCAGTTATGCGTGATGTCGTTCGTGCACTCGCCACTGTTGTAGGAATCGAGGTGGAACGGGTTCAGGTGCCCATTGAAGCCTGGCACGGGATAGCCAGGCTGGGAGAAGACACCGGGAAGAGCCCCGGGATCGCCGAAACCGGTGACGCCATGAAACGTGCCGAAATAATGATCAAACGAGCGGTTCTCCTGAATGAAGAACACGACGTGCTCGATGTCGCTCAGCGAACCCACGCCCGCTGGTGCGGTCGCCAGAGCACGCTGCACCAGTTCCGCCGGCCCCAGCGCGCTCAGAGCCACGGCTCCGGCGCCCGTCTTCAAGAAATCTCTGCGCGTCAGCATGCCCTTGGGAGATTAGCCATTCACGGAGTCGAGCGAGCTAGACCGGTGCCGCCCGCCGCCGTCCTCATGATTTGACATCGCCAGCCACTCAGGTCCTGTTGCCGCCCGCCCGATGCGACCCTCGCACTGGAGCGACTATTTGGATCAGCCGCTGCTTCGTCGACCGCTGGATCGAGCGCTACGTCGCCGGCAGCTGCACCGCGGAGGAGGCCGCGATGGCCAAGTGGTGGACGACGGACCTGCTGGGAGCGGTGACTGACGCCGGCGTTCAGGTTGCACGGCGGGTATGGCTTTACGACCGAGTACCCGATCGGCAAGGCCTGGGTTGACGCGCGCGTCTCAAGGATCTACGCCGGAACAAACGAGATCATGAAAGAGCTGGTCGGGCGCAAGCTCGGGCTCTAAAGACAGAGAAGGAGTCGCGACGGATGAGCACGACCACCGAGCTGCAATGGAACATCGACCGGGTGGGGGAGTGGAGCGAGCCAAGCGAGTTCGAGGTCGCTCGCGAGCGGATAATCGCCTACGCCGAGGCCACCAACGACTACCACCCACCGCACCGCCTCGGCGATCTCGCCCCGCCTGTCTTCCCGGTCGTCGGCGCGGTGATCGATTCGATCGTCCCGGCGCCATGTCGGTCGTGCCCGAAGAGATAGCCCTGCGCGTGCTCCACGGAGAACAGGACTTCCGCTACCACCAACCGATCATTTCGGGGATGACGCTAGTCACCAGGTCGGCCGTCATCGGCGTCCACGGAGCCTCGAGCGGCGTCATCGTCCTCGGCAAGGGGCGGACTATCTCGAAAACCGTTGTACGTCTCATTGGCGTACCGAGAGTTCGAATCTCTCCCCCTCCGCTGTAGGCCGTCGAGATCTCAACAATTGCAAGTGCTGAGGCGACCCAGAGAGATGGTCTCGCAAATGTCCGGATGCCGCTCGACGCCGCAGAGTACCGCTCGAACAGTGGGTGGACTGTCACCGAAGTGTCACTCCGGCGCAGCCGCCGACGCCGGTTGACAAGATGCTTCTACTCGCCTGCGGGCAACCCACGGAAACAGAAAGGTGCCGTAAAGCGCATACACTCCGCATCTTCGCAGCCGTGTTGGAGGAGATAATGGGTCCGTCGTTCTGCAAGCCAGCCGTCCTGGCCGCCGTCGTCTGTTCGCTGATACTCGGCGTCGCCCCATCCGCCGCCAGCGCCCCGGGGGGCGTCTCGATCGATGTCCTATCCAACCGCGCCGACTTGCTCTCCGGAGGCGACGCCCTCGTCGCGATCTCCGTCCCGGCGGGCCACGAGACCTCGGAGCTGAAGATCACGCTCGGCTCCACCGACGTCACCGAGCAGTTCGCCAAGCGAGCGGACGGGCGCTTCGGCGCGCTGCTGGCCGGCATTCCGAACGGGCCCTCGACCCTCAAGGCGCTGCTGCCGGACGGAAGCGGCGCGAGCATCGCGCTGACCGGCCACCCGCAGGGCGGCCCGGTCATCTCCGGACCTCAGCTGCAGCCGTGGGTCTGCCAGGCCGGCGCGCGGGACGCGCAATGCAACCAGGACGCCACGTTCGCCTATTACGCCAGCGACGGGATCAGCCTGAACCCCATCGCCGATCCGAAGAACCTGCCCGCCGGCACGCAGACGACGACCACCGACCAGGGCCTTAAGGTTCCGTTCGTCGTCCGTGTCGAGACTGGCTACCAGGACCGCGACCAGTACAAGATCGCGACGCTCTACGACGCGAACAAGCCGTGGGACGCGTGGTCGCCCCAGCCGCAGTGGAACCACAAGGTGGTCATCACCCACGGCGGCTCCTGTAGCCAGGACCGCAAGACCGGCGACTCGCCCGACGTGCTCAACAGCGAGGTGCTCGGTAAGGGCTTCATCGTCATGTCGACGGCGCTCAACAACCTTGGCCACAACTGCAACCCGGTGATCATCACCGAATCCGAAATCATGGAGCGCGAGCACGTCGTCGAGACCTACGGACCGGTGCAGCGCACGATCGGAACCGGCTGCTCAGGCGGGTCGATCGCCCAGACCATGGCCGCGCACGCCTACCCGGGCTTCTACGACGGCATCACGACGCAATGCACGTTCGCCGACCTCCTCACGACCGGCAAGCAGGCGTTCGGCGGCCACCTGCTGCAGGACTACCTCAAGAGCAACCCGGCCTTTGCCGTCGACTACGCGGCCGTCAGCGGCTCGCCGCTTGCCGCCACCGACGACGCGGCCTTCGACGCGGCGTTCTGGTCCAACATCAACGGGACCAACGGCTGCGCGGGCCTCGAAGCGTCGCAGAAGTGGAGCACGACGAAAACGAGCGGCGTCCGCTGCGGCACGCTCGACCACAACATCAACATCATCGGCAAGGGGCCCTCCGGCTATGCGGGCGTGCCAGTAGACAACGTGGGCGTCCAGTACGGACTCAAGGCGTTGCTGGCCGGGCAGATCACCCCGGCGAGCTTCGTCGACGTCAACAGCGCGATCGGCGGCGTCGACAAGACCACCTACCTCGACCAGCCCGCGCGCACGGTGGCCGACCCCGAGGCGCTGGCCAACGCGTATCGCTCCGGCTACATCGCGATCGGCAACACGCTCGATCAGACGCCGTTCCTCGAGGGTCGCGGGCCCAACGAGACCGCGGCGCACGTGACCTACCCGAGCCTCGCGCTCAACGCGCGCCTTGACCGCCAGTTCGGCACGCACGCCAGCCACGCGCTGTGGCAGGGCCCGACCCCGCTGCTCGGCGACGCGAGCTTCGCCAACCGCATGGTCTTCGCGATGGATCGGTGGATCGCGGCGATCCAGAAGGACAGCACCGGCCGCTCCACGGGCGACAAGGTCCGCGCGGATCGGCCCGCGGACATCACCGACCACTGCGAGGCGGGTGGCGTGGAGACCCCGGGGACCGACTGCCCGGCGATCAATCGCTTCTACCAGTCACCCACCAACGTGGCCGGCGAGGCGATCCGCGGCGACATCCTCAAGTGCCAGCTGAAGCCCCTGGAGCGCAACGGCTACGGCTCGATCACCTTCACCGGCGCGCAGTGGGCGACGATGCAGGCCACCTTCCCCGGCTTGGTCTGCGACTACGGCAGGCCCGGCGTCGGTGGGGCCGACACGCTCCCGTGGC
>JBPCQX010000184.1:0-2672 GCA_050997675.1 Solirubrobacteraceae bacterium | reverse complement strand
GGAGGCGTGACGAAATAAGGTAGGGGTTGATGGTGGTTCGTCGAATATGTGGGTGTGGTCGACGAGGTGGCGATCGGTGAGCGGTTTAGGGCGCTGGCGGGGGAGCTGGATGAGCGTCAGCGGCGGTTGTGGGCTGCGGCGGAGGCACGGTCGGCGGGGCGGGGTGGGATCGCGGCCACGGCGCGGGCGACGGGGATCGCTGCGGACACGATCCGTAAGGGGATCAGAGAGCTGCGGAGTGGTGAGGGTCCCGGGCCCGGGCGCGTCCGCCGCCACGGCGGTGGCCGCAAGCGGGCGACGGATAACGATCCCGGGCTGCTGGAGGATCTGGAGCGACTGGTGGATGCGGGTACGCGTGGCGATCCGGAGCTGCCGTTGCGCTGGACGTCTAAGAGTGTGCGCAAGTTGGCGGCTGGGTTGGTCGAGCTGGGTCATGAGGTCAGCTATCGCACCGTCGCGAGACTTTTGCGTGCCGCCGGCTACAGCCTGCAGGCCAATCGCAAGACGCACGAGGGGGCCGATCATCCCGATCGCGACGCGCAGTTTGAGCTGATCGGCGAGACCGCGAAGGCGGCGCTTGAGGGCGGCGAGCCGGTGATCTCAGTGGATACCAAGAAGAAGGAACTGATCGGCTCCTTCAAGAACGGCGGGCGGGAATGGGCGCCCGCCGGCAAGCCGATCGAGGTCAACACGCACGACTTCCCCAGCCAGGCCGACGGCAAAGCGATCCCCTATGGCATCTATGACCTCGCTAACGACGAGGGGTGGGTGAGCGTCGGGATCGACCACGACACCAGCCAGTTCGCCGCCGCCTCGATCCTCGCCTGGTGGGAGCACCTCGGACAGCAAAGGTTCCCTGAGGCCAGCACGTTGACGATCACCGCCGACTGCGGCGGCTCGAACGGCAACCGCACTCGCCTGTGGAAGACCGAGCTTCAACAACTGGCGGATCGCACCGGCCTTCAGATCATCGTCCGCCACTTCCCGCCCGGCACCTCGAAGTGGAACAAAATCGAGCACCGCCTGTTCAGCTACATCTCGATCAACTGGCGCGGCAAACCGCTCCGAACCCACCAGACCGTGATCGACCTGATCGCCGCCACGAGCACCAAGACCGGTCTCAAGGTCTACGCACGCCTCGACCCCGGCACCTACCCCGACAAGATCACGATCACCGACACCGAACTCGCATCGATCCAGATCGAACGCCACCCATTCCACCCCGAATGGAACTACACGATCAAACCACGAGATTAATCCGTCACCACCCCTAAGGAGCTCCCCGCCACCGTCGAGGGCGTCGAGATGCGCAAGCTGCGCTCAGAGATGCACCGGCGGATGCTGGGCAACGGCTACTGCGCGCGGCCGGTCGGCCTGGACTGCCACTTTGAGTCGATCTGCGAGTCGTGCACCTACTTTCAGACCACGCTGGAGTTCCGTCCCACCCTGGAGCGCCAGCGCGACGACGCCGCCGACAAGGGCCAGGTCGGCCGCCAGAAGATCTTCGATGGGCTGCTGACCCGACTCGACGCCCAAGCCTCATGACCCACGCCGACCCCCGGCTATCCCTGTTCGAGGTCGCGACCAACCCCGACGCCGACTCGCCGCTGCCATTTTTGATCAGGTTGCCGCTCCCTGACGGCGAGCTCGTCCTGAAGGCGCGCGATAGCTGGCCACGCACCGCCAAGGTCTACTGCCACCGCGTCGAGCGCTGGCCCGATGACCCCCAGATGATCGAGACGATCCCGGTGCGCTCCTGCCGACGCCGCGGCGTCCCGATCGACTTGGTGCTTGACCGGCCGCGCGAGAACCGCTCGCAGCTGGTGTTCACCCGCATTCAAGGCGGCCGCGAAGCGATCTTCTGGCAGTCCGCGCGCACCACCCGCCAAGCCCGCCCCGGGATCCGCGTTCCCCGACGCCGCGCCGCGAACCTCGCCCACCTGACGATCCTCGTCGACAGCCGGGAGCGCTACCCCTACCGCTTCGCCCACCAGCAAGCCAGCACCGAGCGCCAAGCGCTCCCCGCCGGTGACTACGGGATCGCGCTCGGCGGCGAAATCGTCGCCGTCGTCGAGCGCAAGAGCCTCGCTGACCTGGTGCGGCGCCTGATCGACGGTCAGCTCACCTACGCGCTCGCCGACATTGCCACCATCTCCAGGGCCGCGGTGGTGGTCGAGGACCGCTACTCCAACCTGTTCAAGCTCGACTACGCCAAGCCCGGGTTCGTGGCCGAGCTGCTCGCGGCGCTCACCGTCCGCTACCCGGCCGTGCCGATCGTCTTCTGCGAGACCCGGCCGCTGGCTGAGGAATGGACCTACCGGTTCCTCGGGGCCGCGCTCGCCTACCACCAAGCCGCGAGCACGGATCGCGACGAGCCGCAGTGACAGCCCCGCGCGCGTTCTGACCGATCCGGATGCCACGCTCAGCACACACAGATCGGCAGGAGGCGCGAATGCCAGGACCCGGAAGAAACGAGCTCTGCCCATGCGGCTCGGGCCGCAAGGTCAAACGCTGCTGCGGACAACGCCGCGGGCCCGGCGAGGACGATCTCTCGCGCGCGTACCTCGCCCACCAAGCCCGCGCAGCCGCCCGCGAACTGGGACATCTCGATGACGATGAACTGCTCGAGCTGTTCGACGACCTATCCGAACTCCCCGAGCTCGACCTTGCGC
>JBPCQX010000232.1:0-22846 GCA_050997675.1 Solirubrobacteraceae bacterium | reverse complement strand
GCCGACCACATCACCTACCGCAACGGCCCCCACCGCGACCAACGCCTGCTCAAGGCCGAACGCCGGCTCCTGATCGCTGCCTGACCAATGACGTTTCCGGCGCAACGTTCCTGGGAGACCCACTAGCTAGTGCGACCACAGCCCACACGTTCTGCCCGTGGGGTGCCGCTGGTGGCATCAGCCACGATCCCAACTGGATCAGTCTCAACGATCCGTTCAAGCGCGGTGCCCCGTGGACGTGCGTACGCTGGCAAACTGGCAAGTACAACATCGATGGGATGATTGCAAACAAATACTATGGGGCTGGCTCATCGCTGTCCGGGGGCTGTCTGGGCGTCATCTCTGTGAATGACGACTTCAGGCACTACTCACAAAACCCGTACGACTTGGGGCATGTGTGCTATGGCGGACATACCAACCAGTTCACCTACTCCCCGTACCAGTATGCCTATCCGTACATACATGATCCCGGGAACGGGAAAGGTTACTCGCCCTATCAGGGGGACTTCTCGCACACCTAGGTCGCCCTACATGTCCGTCTCAAGATCCTGATCGCTACACATATCCAGACCTGGATAGAGGGGAGACTTACGTGCACTCCTACCGTTTGTCTCGGCAGGCACGACGCTTACTAGCGGTACTGGCGATGGGGGTCGCGGCTACATGCGGTTCACTGCTCGTAGCGCTTTCGTCTGCGGCTGGCCTTCGGCATCATCGTACGACGACCGCGCGTCAATGGACGACGTTCCGAACCGAACCGCGCGCCAGGCCGCGGCTCGTACGGTCTGCGAACGCGGCGCAAGCTGCGCAGTTCTCGGTCCTCGCGACACCTGCCGCGCCAGGCGATTCGCTCCCGGCGATGGCGCCGATTGCGTCCAGTATGCTGTCCGCGCAAGGCGCAAATCCCGAGCTCGCTCGCGTGTCAACGACGCCATCCGGCAGCGTCTGGCTTGTGCCCGGTAACGGCGTGGTGTGCATGGTGGTCCGTTTCGCCGCGGCGGAGCGCACTGGCTCGTCGGGTTGTGCGGACACTAGCGTGGCTGCTGCCGGCCTGCTAACTATGACCGCCACCACACAAACGCTTCCCGGTGAGACTCTGATCGCTGGGGTGGTAAGCGACGGCGTCACATCAGTTAGGGTCGACGAGGCGGGAGGTGCGCAGGTGTCCGTGCCCGTCGTGAGCAACGCCTACACCGGCGTCGCGACTGCCGCGCCAGCGAGCCTCACCCTGCTCGACGGCGCGACTGTTGTCAAGACGGTAGCAGCACCGACCGGATCGTGAGCGGGCGCGAAGAAGATCCCGTGTAGTGCCAATGGCCGCGGGCTTTTTGGCGATCCCGCCGGCGACCGGCCGTATCCGTCGTACGGTATTTCCACCCTACCTACCTGGTTTGACGGCGCGGCAGCCGGGACGGCACACGAGGTCGCGATGACGACGGTTGCGCCTTGCGCGGGCTCTGCGTCACCCGGGTCGTCGGAGGGCGACGGCGCTCCTTCCCTCGCCTTGCTGGTGGGTGCAGCCCGGTCAGGAACCACCCTCCTTCGGATGATGCTCGACGGCCACCCCGAGATCGCCGCGCCGGGGGAGGTGGGGATCCCCGGCCTCATCCAGCACCTGTGGACGGTCTGGAGGACGATAGACGGCAACACGTACGAATCGCCTGGCAGTTGCCCACCGGAGGTGCGCAGCGCGATCGCTGCCGCCACCATCGCGCCAATGACTCACTACTGCCGGCCACGTCGCAAGCGGATTTACGTCGACAAGTCGCTGGATTCTGTCCACCATCTGACGCTTTTGCGCGATTTTGTACCTGACGGCCGCTATATCATGCTCTATCGCCACGTACTGGATACCGTGTTGTCAGGTATTGAGGCGTCGCCCTGGGGATTTCAGGGCTATGGGTACGCGCCGTATGTGCATGCCACTAACACGGTTGCCGGTTTGGTCCAATATTGGGTGGACCACGTCAGTCCTGCGCTTGAATGGGAGCGCGCCCATCCAGAACAGTGCTTACGCGTCAGATATGAAGCTTTCGTCAGGGATCCAGCGCGGACCCTAGTTGAACTTCACCATTTTCTCGGGGTCTCCGAGCACCCTGAGGGAACAAGCGCGCCTTTCGACCGAGAGCCCGAGCGAACGCCCGGCGACTACAAGATTCTGGGGACGACGGAGGTGCACCGCGCGTCTGTGGGAAGAGGAAAGCGCGTACCTGTGCAGATGATCCCGCCTCCGCTCCGGACAGCTGCAAATGAGCTTCTCCGAGAGCTCGGATATGACGAACTCAACGAGACTTGGAATGTGACGCCCGCGCAGGAGTTGCTCGCGAGCGCTACCCCGCAAATGGAGACGCGGCTGGGTGATTTGCTGAGTTCGCGCTGCAGGCGACGGTTGACCCTCGACGGTCAGCCGATCGCGATCGTCGCGACTGACACTGCGCGCCCCGGATGGTTACTGAGGCCAGGTGACGGTCAGGTCGAGCATCTAGATCCGAACTTCAATGGAGGGATCATTGCGGGCTCCGTCGACGATTTGATCACGGCGATCGCAGGCGGGGAGAATGTCCACGCACTCATGCGAACGGGTCGGATTCGATACGGACGCGCCGGCAGGTTCGCCGAAACCGACGGCAAGCTGAGCCCTGAGGAGTGGAAGCTAGTCCCCAGCGTCCTCAAATTCCTGCGAACTGAGGGTTAGTAACGTTGGGGACGCGAGCCCGATGCTAGGGGAGGCGCCGGGCGAGCGTACTGACAAGGCGCTCCGGCGGTTGATTATGGAGGCCCACTGCAGAGTCAGCTCGATCCGTGCGGTGTATCGCGAGACCATGAGACAGGCCCTTGCGGTCTGGCCGCCGCGTGCTCGAGACGCCCCGCAGGCAAGGAAGCGCATCGGCACGGTAGTCGCGCCGCGGGAGTTCGAGCGCAGAATCTGCAGTGACGACGAGAAGCTCGGTGTGGAACTAGTAGAGGCAGCGCGCATCGTCGCGCGCGGGGTGGTGGACGGAGAGACCTGGTGGTGGTGGGACAATCGCACGGGTGTCAGCGAGGGGCAGCTAGCGTGGCAGACTGGTACGGTCCCGCGAGAACTTTTCCCCATGATGTTTGCGCCATGGCGCGGTCTGGCGCGCTACAACGTGCACCTTCAAGGGATGCGTGAGCGAGCGTCTCGGCGCGCCATTGCCGCGATCGCAACGCAACGGACGCGCGAGAAGCCAGGAGTGGCTTTCGAGCTTGAGCGTGACGGCGAGCACGGCACGGTACCTCGGCGGGCGCGGCTCGTCGGTGGCGAACGCGTCTTGGACACAGAAATAGTGAAAGTTGCCTATAACTTGCCCGTCGACCCGAGACACTTCGAAGCCGCGAAGGGAGTGAACGCCCAGGTTCGGATAGGTAGCGAGAGGCCGGCGTGGCGATACCGGCGGTAAGGTACTAACCGGGCGCAGTGGGTGATCAAGGCGATCCGCTGACCCATCTCGCGCGCCTCGAGGCGGAGAGCATTCACATCATGCGCGAGGTCGTCGCCGAGGCCGAGCGTCCGGTGATGCTGTACTCGATCGGTAAGGACAGCGCGGTGATGGTGCACCTGGCAATGCGGGCGTTTTATCCCGCCAAGCCGCCGTTCCCGCTCCTGCGCATAGACACGACCTGGAAGTTTCGCCAGATGTATGAGTTCCGCGACCGGATCGTCGCCGAGCTCGAACTCGAGCTGCTCGTATACGTGAACCGCGAGGGACTCGCGATGAACATCAACCCTTTCGACCACGGCTCTGCGGTCCATACGAAGATCATGAAGACCGAGGCGCTCAAGCAGGCGCTCGATGAGCATGGCTTCGACGTGGCGTTCGGGGGAGCGCGGCGTGACGAGGAGCCCTCGCGCGCCAAGGAGCGGATCTTCTCGTTTCGCAGCGCCCAGCACACCTGGGATCCAAAGACCCAGCGCCCCGAGCTGTGGCGGCTGTTCAACGCCCGCAAGCACAAGGGCGAGTCGATCCGGGTGTTCCCGCTCTCTAACTGGACCGAGCTGGACGTGTGGCTTTACATCTACCAGCAGCAGATCCCGATCGTGCCGCTGTACTTCGCCGCCCAGCGCCCGGTGGTGGAGCGCGACGGGACGCTGATCATGGTCGACGACGAGCGCCTTCCGCTGCGGCCGGGCGAGCGCCCGATGCGCAAGCGGGTGCGCTTCCGCACGCTGGGGTGCTACCCGCTTACCGGCGCGATCGAGAGCGATGCTGACACGCTCGGTCAGATCATCAGTGAGGTGCTGGTGACCACGTCCTCCGAGCGCCAGGGACGGGTGATCGATCACGACGGGACAACGACGATGGAGCGCAAGAAGCGGGAGGGGTACTTTTGAGGCCCGGCGCCCACCGGCAGCTTGATCGATCGGGTGTAGGCGCGCTGCTCGAGGCGCACGAGCACAAGGATCTGCTGCGGTTTCTGCTCTGCGGCTCGGTGGACGACGGCAAGAGCACCCTGATCGGGCGGCTGCTGTACGAGACGCAGTCGGTCTACGCTGACCAGATCGCGTCGTTGCGAGCCGACTCGAAGAGGTTCGGCACGCAAGGCGAGGATCTCGATTTCGCGCTGTTGACCGACGGTCTGGCGGCCGAGCGCGAACAGGGGATCACGATCGACGTTGCCTACCGCCACTTCTCGACCGAGCGCCGCCATTTCATCGTCGCCGACGCGCCCGGCCACGAGCAGTACACGCGCAACATGGTCACGGGCGCGTCGACTGCCGACTGCGCCGCGATCCTCGTCGATGCGGGCAAGGGCGTCCTGACCCAGACTCGCAGGCACAGCTATCTGGTCGCGCTGCTGGGGATTCGCCACGTGGTCGCCGCGGTCAACAAGATGGACGCGGTCAGCCACGACGAGCTGATCTTCCGGGCGATCGAACGGGAATATCTGGAGTTCGCGGCGGGGATCGGCCTCGAGGATGTGACCTGCATCCCGGTCTCGGCACTGAACGGTGACAACGTGCTCGAGCGGGGCGAGAACCTCGACTGGTTTGAGGGTCCGACCTTGATGGGCTATCTGCAAGGCGTCGAGGTGCCGCAGTCGACAGCTGCGGCCGAATTCAGGATGCCGGTGCAGTGGGTCAACCGCACCTCGCCTGACTTCCGCGGCTTCGCGGGCGCGATCGTCAGTGGCAGCGTGCGCCCGGGCGATGAGGTTGTGATCGCTCCCTCGGGTCGCCGCAGCCGGGTCGCGAGGATCGTGACCCAGAACGGAGATCTCGAGCTCGCGCGAGCAGGGGAGGCGGTGACGCTGACGCTGACCAAGGAGGTGGACAGCAGTCGCGGTGACGTGATCGCGGCGGAGGGGGCGGCGCCCGAGGTCTCTGACCAGCTCCAGGCCACGATCGTCTGGATGCATGATCAGCCGATGCTGCCCGGCCGCAGCTACGTGATGCGGATCGGAGCCAGCACCCTGACGGCGACGATCGCACCGCTCAAGTACAAGGTCAACGTCGAGTCACTGGAGCACGTGGCGGCGATCAAGCTCCAGCTCAACGAGATCGGAGTCTGCGACCTGCAGCTGAGCCGGCCGGTGCCCTTCGATCCCTACGACCGCAACCGGGACACCGGCGGCTTCATCCTGATCGACCGGATCACCAACGACACCGTCGGCGCGGGCATGATCCACTTCGCGCTGCGGCGCGCGCAGAACATCCGCTGGCAGCAGCTCACGGTCGACCGGGCGGCGAGGGCGGCGCACAAGCACCAGACCCCCTGCGTGCTGTGGTTCACCGGGCTCTCGGGCGCCGGCAAAACCACGATCGCCAACCGCGTCGAGGCCGAGCTCCATGACCGCGGCCAGCACACCTACATGCTCGACGGCGACAACGTCCGCCACGGCCTGAACCGCGACCTCGGCTTTACCGACGCCGATCGGGTCGAGAACATCCGCCGTGTGGCCGAGGTCTCCAAGCTGATGATCGACGCCGGCCTGATCGTGCTCGTCTCCTTTATTTCCCCGTTCCGCAGCGAGCGTCAGATGGCGCGTGCGCTGTTCGGGGAGGGCGAGTTCTTCGAGGTGTTCGTCGACGCGCCGCTTGCGGTCGCCGAGGAGCGCGACCCCAAGGGGCTTTATAGGAAGGCGCGACGCGGCGAGCTGCAGAACTTCACCGGCATCGACTCACCCTACGAGCCGCCCCGAGATCCCGAGCTGCGGCTGGACACGACGGCACTGTCGGCTCTCGAGGCGGCAGCCGCCGTGATCGAACTGCTCGAGTGCTGTGAGTTGCTGCCACCGGCGTGAGCCGGCTGCGGCGGCTGGCGGATGGGATTGGCGGCGGCAGCGTACTGAAGCGGTGGTGATCATCGTCCGGCCGGGAGCTCGGCGATCTTTTGAGAATCACCCCGCTGCGTGTCTACTGTCCGCAGGTCGCGATCGTTGCCGTCGATGCTCCGCCCTCAGGTGATTGGCTCGGAGCAGGAAAGACGAAGAAATAGCATCATAGATAGACATTCACTCGTTACACGTCGTATTGTGGCCGCGTGGCATCGGCCGAAATCCAGACCGTCGAGCCAGCCGACGATGAATCACCTGCACCGGCCGAGGTCGTGCTCGTGCTACGAGCGATGAGCCAGGCACTGCAGAACTTCCTGATCGCCCAGGCGCGCGCAAGCGGCCTCGGGCTACTCGAGTACCTGATCCTCATCCGCGCTGCCGACGACGACGGCGTGACCGCCTGCGACGCCGGCCGCGAGCTCGGCCTAAACACGAGCACCATGACTGGCCTCGCCGACCGCCTCGAGCAAGATAAGCTCATCCGCCGCTACCCCCATCCCACCGACCGGCGGCTGCTGGTGCTGAAAGCCACCCCGCGAGGACGCAAGGCCGTGGAGCGCACCCTCGGACCGCTCCTCGCTCAGCTCATTCAGCTCACCGAAACCCTCGAGCCAGACCAACGGCTGATCCTCAGCAGCTTCATGGAGCAGGTCACCGCGCTCGTTCTGCAGCAGGCCAGGGCCGCCCGTCCGCGTCCCACCCGGCGCGCCCTCGCGCGCGCAGCGGCGCCTCGAGGGACACCGGATCTCTCTAGCAGCGGCGCAACGCGTGGAACCTGAGGCCTTGCTTGAGAGTCTTACGACGTGGTCTCTTTGATGACCTGTCCGGTTGCGTTCCGCCATGTCTCTCTTCTGAGGAAAAGCGCTCTAGGCTCTACGCGGAACCTTGACCACCAGCACCTTGGCCATTGGCCGGATGGTCAGTCTGAATGGCGCCGGTTCGGCGACCGTCTTGGACGTACTCGCCGGATAATCGAGCTCGACGCTGGCCACGCCGTCCGGCACCACTCCGGAGAGCGGGGCGAACCCGGAGGGAGGCCGGCGGTGCTGAAATGCCTGCCGTGTTCGAGGTCGTAGGCGTTGACCCCGCACGCGGCGGAGCTGCCCCGCTTGCCGTAGGCGAGTAGGAAGATCACCTCGTGGGGGCCTTCGCGCCAGATCGCCAGGTCTCCCAGAAGACGTACCTCCGTACGAAGCGAGGCTGGGACGCTAGGCAGTTCGTGACGCAGCCGCTTCGTCATTCTTTGGGGGGAGCGGCGCGAGACGAGACCGGCACCGGCGCCGGGGACCACGAGTAGAAGCTCCCGTAGGCAACCCGAGCTCGGCGGATGAACTTCACGTAGACCGCCCGGACGAGCCCACTCCCCTGACTGATGGCCCCGCGCGGCAGGCGCGGCAAATGATCTAAGCGGGTCGCCGGACGACGCGGGACGCCCAGGATCGACAACACGGCCGGGTCAGCCGGCCCTTGCTCAGCCTCGTTTCAGCCGGCGCCATAAGACAGGATTTGCGGTGCAGGGGGGTGGCGGCCGAGACGTAGCGAGCCACCTGCTGCTGCTGACACCGGGGCAGAGCGGTGAGAGGAACAGAAGCGCCTTGGTGCTGGCGTTCTGAACAAACGCTGAGCGCGACCACGATCTCTGCGACCAGGACCAACACCGAGGCGGCCAGCAGAACGCCAGAGCGTCCCACTGGCATCAAGCCGCGCGACGCCCTGAAACGACGATGCGTACCCTGCTCGCAACGCTCCACCAGCTGCTGCTGGATCTGATCGAAGTAGCTGTCCATCACTGCCCCCCTTCCATTCCCGTAGACGAGCGAGCCCCCGGCTCACGCGCCTACGGATCACAAGCTCTGAGCACTGCACGCTGGCGTGGTCGCTTCTGGTGCCGCGTGCAGGCGGCCCAGCAGCCGAGAACGGTGCGAGGCGCTGCTCACCGAGTCCGGGTGCGCCAGGGGGCGAAGGCTAGCTTCTTAGGAACGCCAGTGCGACCGGACTGCCGATCTCCCAAACAGCTGTGCTGTGCGCGTCAGAACGTCTGCAGCTGTGCGCGCAGCTCGTTGGCGATCTAGACGCGAAGCCCGACCAAGGTCCTCACGAGCGCGAGTCAGTGCGCGCAGCGCGTTTGGTCTGATCAGGATCAGGTCCGGGAGGTGGCTGTCGGTGCAGGCAGCTCGGCGAGGCCAAAGCCGTCAAAGCTGTCGCTCTTGCCGCCAGCGGACGTTGTAGCGGGGGTGCGGCGGATCAGGCGCAAGATGGTCGAGGCGTTCGACGTCGCGAAGCTCCACGGTCCCGGCGCTGTTGAAGCACGCGCTGGAGACGTGCGCGGACGCCGGCCGCTTGGCGCGGCGACCCCGCCGCAGTCCTCGCCCAGCGAGCAGTCGTGGCTGACTCACCGGCGGCTAAGGCCCAAGCCCAGCGCCGCACGCCATCGGACGATCCATACCGCCGTGGCGTTTGCGATTCGACTTGACGTCGCGCCACCTATACTCTAAGCTCCCCTTACGCTTGGCTCGTCTTACGAGTCATATCGAGATGATTGCCGCCGCTCACCCAGTGGCGAAAGCACAAGCCGTTCACGGTGAGGGAAGGGAGATAGCGTGGCCAAGACGGATTCAGCCCGGCCTCGATCGCAGGGTGCAAGACGCAAGATTCATACTAAGAGGCTCGGCCACCGCGTGGTCGCGTCGACGGTTGGGGCCGTAGCGGCTGGCGCCGTGTTGCCTGCCGTGGGGCACGCCGCTAGTCTTGCGCATATGTTTGGTTATCATCAGACACGGACAGAAGTGAGCTACCCGGCTTATCACAAGCTGTGTAACACATATATAGGGATAACCGTGGGCGGCCATCAACTCGATATCTCGTACACAAATAGTAGCGGTCACGTCTATAAGCGTTCTACCTCCAAGAATGCTGAGTCCCTTGCTTACCCGATTTCCCCGCTTAAGTACAAGTCGGCATTTGGACACACGCGCCTGTTTGACAACGTGTACTGGAACTCTGCCACCGTATTTTGGCCGCCCTATCCTAACTGTTGAGGAGAACGGTTATGACAATTCGCTCGACTGTGCTGAGGGTGGGCGCCACCTCGGCCGCTATTCTCTCAGTCACCGGCGCTGCCGTTGCTCTCGGCTCGACGTCCACTGCTAGCAAGGGGTCGCGCAACATCAGGACGGCGTCAAGCGCAAGCGCTTTCGAAGCGAGCCTGGACTCGCACTACTCGGTCCTGAGGGAGAACACGCCCACTGCGCTGACGCCGCTTCCATCTTCGGTTAGCAACAGTGTCATCTTGAGTCACGCGAGCATCCGATGGGGTCTCGACATGAGCCAAATGCGAATGGCTGCAGGCCCGGACGGCGTCGATATTTGGCTAATCCCCGGCACTTCGGGTTTCTGCATCGCCATAACGTCGCCACCAGCTTCCGGTGGCACACCCTCGACGTCGTGCGGAGAGACCGTTGATCCGTCTTCTGGCCTACTCGGCGGCACATTCACTGATCCGTCGGGCTCGACGTCCGAGTTTCTGGTGCCGGACGGCGACCAGTCTGTGCAGATGTCCGGCCCCAGTCAAACGATCACCGTGACGCCCACCAACGGTGTTATCGTCGTGCATAGCGCGCCGGGGACTTTTACAGGGGTGAGCTACACCGGGCTTGACGGCCAACCCGCTCGCACAGCAATCTCCACGAGTAGTGCCCTACCGCCTGCGGTGCGCGCACAGGTGGCGGCGCGCCGCCGACACGCTCGGCGCTATCGCTATCGCTAGCTAATCTAGCTAGGCTGAGCTCTTGGACTGTGGGATGAATCGCACCGCGACGCGTAGCGCGGCGCGAGCTTGACGGGACTCGTCTCGTGGGCAAAGCTGAGCCCCACCACGGGTCAGGCAGTCAGCGCACCAGGTGTGTCGGCTGCGAGGCGGTGTTCAACAGTCCCGCTCTGGGTTGTCGATGCCGCTTCCACTGATGTCGGATGCCCCTGGGTTCGTGGTGGTGGTGGGTGCGGCGAGGTCAGGAACGACTTTGACGAGGTTGCTGCTCGACGCGCATCCAGAGATGGGGTGCCCGTCGGAGGCGGGGCTGCCGGCATTGATCGCGCATATGGCCGGTGTATGGGCGACGGTGAACGCGGACACGCTGAGCAGGCCTCAGCGCCGTGATCCGGGTGTTCGTGGCAGAGAAGATGATCCTCCGGATCGATGGGATGAGCCGGAGGCTGGGGAGGCAGGTCAGACGCCGGAGCATCCGAAAGCCGCCTCGCTTGCCGAACTGCCTGAAGATGCGCGGGAGTGGATCGTACGAGCGGTTCAGCATCTGATGAGAAAGTACTGCGCGCCTGAGGGGAAGCGGTTCTATTGCGACAAGTCGCTAGACTCGGTGCACCATCTGAAGCTTGTGCGTGAGCTGTTCCCCGACGTACGGATGGTGTTGGTCTTCCGGCATGTGATGGATACCATCGTCTCTGGGATCGAGGCATCGCCGTGGGGATTTCATGCCTACGGCTACGCGCCGTACGTGCTGGCGTCGCCGACAAACACGGTCGCAGCGCTAGCGAGCTACTGGCTTGATCACGTCGGCGAGGCGCTCAAGTGGGAGAAGGAGCATCCCGAGATCTGTCATCGGGTTCGCTACGAGGATCTCGTGGTCTCGCCGGAGACGACTGTCACAGGGATGCAGAGGTTTCTCGGGGTGGACGATGATCTGTCGGTGCTGGCGACAGCATTTGCTCGCGAAGCGCCGCGAGGACCGGGCGACTATAAGGTGGAGCACACGCGGAACGTCCACGCGGCGTCGGTTGGTCAAGGTAAACGAGTGCCGGTCACGATGCTTCCGCCGCCGCTGTTGAAAGCGCTCAATGAGCAGCTTGAAGCGCTCGGCTACGAGCCAGTCGATCAAACTTGGAACACTGCGGAAAGGATCGTTGATGGCGGGGGTCGCGGATTGTGGGCTGGCAGGCTGCTGGAGCTGATGCGCCAGATGAGTATCGCTCACGGTGCCTCAGACGTGGGAACGTTCGCGGTAGTGGCGGAGGATCATCGGGCGCTGCGATGGATCATCGACCCGGACACGGGAAGCATCGAGCAAGGCGATGGCGATGTCGAAGGGGTGCTGACCGGAATGGCTGTGGACTTGGTCCAGATGCTGACTGGCGAGCAGAATCTGGGTGTCCTGCTCAGGTCCGGACGCGTACGCCACATCGTTTCGGATGAGGAACAGTCGGATCTGATGGGAGAGGTCAAGGCTATCGTCGGCTTGCTGCGCGCCGGCTTACGCCATCTACACGACGGCGAGATCGTCATCTGATGTCCGCAACTTCCAGACGACAGGATGCTGGCGACGCTGTTCGCCGCGGCTCTGCTGAGAGTCCGAACGGAGAGGGGATCTCGCCTCGTGTTCACGCGACCGATGGCCTTCGGGATCTCCTTGAACTTCTGCACGAGGCCGATCGGCTTCTTGAAACGTTCGAAGGGGAGTTTCGCGATTGGGTGGATCCGGCCCCAAGCAAAGGTATCGTGGTGGATCGCGACAAGACCGGTGACGGTAGGCTGAGGCTGAGGCCGGTTGGTGGCGAGCTTTTCCCACGCCGATGGGAGGCGCTAAGACGTGTGTGGTTCGAGCGCCCGCAGCGCTTTCGGGTCGAGCTGTACCAAGGAGGACAGCTGGTGCGGTTCGGGGTGCGCGAGGGTGACGTTTGGTCGCGGTGGGACCGGGAGCAAGGAATTACGACTGCCGAAGTCGGGTCGCCAGGGCGCTCGCGCCGAGTGCCGCCGCTGCTTGATCCACCGTTGTTCTCGCCTGCGGGGCTGGTCGGAGCGTGTCGATTCACCGAGGTTCGCGCGGACGCACGATTGGGTCGCCGGGTGCTGGTTGCTCAGGCAACGCAGCGTGATCCGGCCTCGGAGCGAACCGATATCTCATTCGAGTTCGAGTTCGACGCCGGGTTTGGAACCATCCTCCGTCGCGCGGCGTTTGAGGATGCTCGGTGCACGCAGCTGACAGAGGCGCTCCAAGCACGATTTGGAGTCGTGATCGAACCGGAGCGATTTAAGTTCAGGCCACCGGGCCGCGCCGCCTGAATCACGGATCCTGCCGTTCGATCGGAACCTGAAGCCGGCGACTCGGGGGCTTGCAGTCGTCGGCGCTGTATTTGGCTAGGAGCGCCTCGCCGCGTTGGCGCAGACGAGCACATGAGGCCGAGTGCACAGCGCCACTGTCATGCAGGCCGGCAGCCGAGCCAGGGCTTCCACTAACCGAAACCCGGCACTTGGAGGCAAGTTCGTAACGGTGCGGATTTTCACGCTAAGCGTTAGACGCGGTTCGGCGTCGCTGGCGCTGGCGCTGCGGTAGCGGCGGGCATTCTGGGTGGCCGGTGCCCGTCGGGTCGGCTGGCGAGGTCGAAGGGGTAGTTGCCGTAGAGGTGGATGTGCTGGTGGGCGAGCGGGGAGATGTGCTCGATCTCGCTGGTGGTAATCAGCTCGCCGGTAGCGCGGAGCTTGTCGAGAACACGCTGGGTGTAGACGGTGTTCCAGACGATGATCACGTCGACGACGATCGACAGGCACAGGGCCTGCTCGCCTTGCTGCTCAGGGGTCCGTTGGCGGATGTGGCCTTTTCGTTGGTGTAGAAGATCGCGCGGCGTAGCGCGTGGAGCTGGTCGCCCTTGTTGAGCTGTCGGCTGACCCGAGCCCGGAGTTCCTGGTCGACGAGCCAGTCCAGTACGAAGTTGGTCTTCACGAGCCGTCCGTACTCCTGTAGGGCCTGGGCGAGGGGGTTGCGGCGCGACCCGGCCTGCAGTCGGGCGACCAGCAGCGAGGCGGGCGCCCAGCCGTGGGTAGTGACGCGGCGAGGCACAGGAGTTCATCCCGTAGGGGATGATGAGGTCTGGGCGGACCTTGTGCTTGAGCAGCCCGTCGGTCGCCACGTTCGGCGGGGTGCCGTGGCGGTAGAGGCGTTGGCGGTCGAGGTCACGGATCCGCGGGGCGAACCGCAGACCAAGGAGGTCGTAGGCGGCGAAGATCATCTCGGGAATCGTGAGCTTCCAGCACGACGCTGGAGAGGTCGATGAATCGGCGGACTGTCGCCTGGGTGTCGCGGCGAGCGCGGCGCTCGAGCTCCTCGCGTTTGCGCTGCGCCGCTCGGTCGGCGCTGCCGAGCGCGCGGTCGTAGATCTCGATCGCGTCATCGGTCGTGCGCTCCAATGCCTCCACACAGAACGCCATCAGCATCGGGTAGCGCCGCTCGGGTGTCATTCGCGACAGCGCCTGGTTGGTCTGCTGGCGCCCGGTCTGCGCCAGCCACGCCCGCCGGTTCAGCGGCAGCGCCTTGAGATCGAACCGGTCCGCGCCCAGCTCGCCGATCAGAAACGCGCGCTTCTCCAATTCGTGACCCATCGCCCTGGCGCTCACGCTCGTCGGCCGGGCTCGCAGCCACGCATGGCCGCAGCGGCCGCCCTCTGTCAGCAACAGGCCGTCGCACTGGGCGCGGACCTGGTCAGTCAGCTGCGGCGCGAGCCGCTCGGACGTCCGCTCATGTGCACGCTCCCACGCCCACCCGACCAGGCGCACCAGCCGATCGACGGGCGCTCCACGCGATCCGCCCGGAGAATCTCGCAGAGCCGCACCAGCAGCAGCGATGGACGCTCGTGCTCAACCGCGGGATCAACGAACCGCCCGCCGAGCCCACCGAGCTCCCGTCGCTGAACGGACGGAATCCCGCGTAAGGCGCACGAGCAGCCTGTGCTCCCCGCGCGTCTGTGCCCGAACCGCGTAATCGAAGATCGCGCGCGTCGGCACGTCCAGCGTCTCGGCCAGCGCCGCGACCGCGTCTGCCGGCGCGGCCGCCAGATCCTCGGGAACGAACCCAAGCCAGCGCAACGCCCGGAGATGCAGCGCCACAGCGACCTGATTTGGCGCTCCGCGTTGCTCACGCACGAACGCAAGATCCTCCCCGGGCGGCGTGAAGAACCGCACGACGTCGCGTCGCTCGATCGCCTCAGGTCATCCCTCCAGCCGCTCGATCTCAGCGTCGGAGAGAAACCGGCCCGGTGGCATCGTCGACCAGTAGTCGATCTTCAGGTTCTCGACCGCCAACAGCCGGTCGACGTCCGACGGCAGGCTGTAGCGCCTGGTGGTCTCCAGCCGCCGGTGCCCGGCGAGCTCGGCGACGAGCACCAGATCCGAGCCTTGCCTGACCATCCGCGTCAGGAACGTGTGCCGCAGAATGTGCGCGGAGAGCTTCACGGCGGCATCCTTGCCGAGCCCGCGGACGACGTCGTCGGCCGACCTCTTCGATAACCGCCGGCCGCTCCGCCCGACGAAGAATGCCCGCTCTCCGTCCGGCGCTCGGCCGCCGCGCTCGGCGATCCATTCCTCGATGACCTGGCGCACCAGCGCGTTGAGCGGCACCACCCGGTACGCGTCGCCCTTCCCCGACCGAACGACGACGATCCCCTTGCGCGCAGAGACCCTGACGTCGTCGACGTCGAGCGCGACGAGGCCCGCCAACCGCAGGCCCGTGTAGAGCAGCAGCACCACGATCGCGCGATCCCGCGCCGGCGCGCGCTCCGCCACCGCAGCAAGCGACGCTGCTGCTCCTCCGTGATCGCCCGCGGCGCGCTCTTGGACGACACTCCTCCCGCCGCACCACCGGGCGCCCAAGCCCTAGCTGCGTGTAGAACGAATCGAGCGCCGCGAGTGCCAAGTTCACCGACGCCGGCTTCCACCGCTCGACCGCTTTCAAGGGGCGCTTGCAATCGCGCACCGCCCAATCACGCGCATCGCCATCGGCGAGCGGGTCGCCGTCGGCCGGCGACCGATCCCCGCGATACCATCACCCGAACGCGGGCCTTCGCCCGTGGCGAACCCGATGTCGCGGAAGGGGTCCGGCGTCGCTTCGTCGGAGGCGCCGCCGCGCGCGAGGTAGCCACCCCGTCAGCGGCGGCTGCCGCCAAAGCAGCCGGACAGGCCGCAGCGATCCCTCACATGGGCGCGCATGCCCTGGGTGCCGCCGCCTACGCCGCCAAGGCGGCTGGGCTTGCCGCCCCCGACCGCCCAGAGGCTGTCCCCCGACGAGATCCAATGGCAGCTCAGCCACATGTCGGCGGCGACCAGAACTGCACTCCGGCAGCTTCCGCCTGTCGGTGATAACAGAGCCGGACCGCTGGGACCAGGACTGCTTGCGTCGGGCCTGCTTGGCACGATCATCCGCGATCTCCAGGCGTGTCCTCAGTTGCGCTTCTCGCCCCAACTTGAGGGAAGACGGGTAAGGTCGCATCGACGTGGCTCGATGCGCGGCTGAGCGCGCCGCTCTCTCACGTCTCCCCGCAGGCTTCATCGTCGATTTTGGGCGCCTGAGGCTCGTAGGACGAGGAGTGCGGTGTACTCGAGAAACAGCTGGGTGTGTGGCTCGCGTCCGAGCCAGCTGGGCCGGCCGGGGTCGTGCTGCCAGCCGGTTTGGAGCGCGTTGTAAGTGATGTGCATCTCGTCGTCGGCAGCGAGATGCTCGCCGAGAACGAGCGCGACCTGGTCGGCGAGCTGCTGCGCATCAGGAGCGGCGACGCAAAAAACCCGGACCCCGAGGTGCTGCGAGCCGACGATGCCGTCCGGTAGCGCGAACTCGCTCACGGTCGGAAAGCCCTCCTGAGCGTGTGCTGCGGGTCGTGCTCGATTGGCTGTACGACGCGCTCGACGGCCCCGACTGTGTGTCGGCCCACGTGGCGTCGGGCGGACTCGCTGTGGAGCAGCAGCATCGCAAGCGCGATGACGATCGCCGGCCCTGCGAGCCGGCGGAACAGGCGCCAGGCAACGACGGCGAGCAGCAGCCCCATCACGACAGGTCCTCCGGACAAACGCCGAACAGCTGGAGGGCCTCTGGCTGGGCCAGCGCTTCAGCCGGCGCGGAAGCATCGCCATCGGTGGTCGCCCCGGCGGGGATGAGTTGCTCAAGCGTGCTTGCTCGGTGGACGGCGATCTCGCACGCGTGCCGCTCTCCCGGGCCGATCCGTTCGGGCTCGCCGTGCGGCAGCCGCGCGCGCAGGACATGCGCTCGTCGCGGGTGCCCGTCGATCGTGCTGTAGATGATCGCCTCGCCCCGTCCCAGTTCGGCGAAGGTGTCGGAGCCGACTCGGAATTGGCGAACGCGTCGCCGCGAGCCTTGCCCGGAGTGGGCTGATCCGTGGCCGGTGGTCTGGTCGGTGGATTGCCAGAGTGCGGTCGTGCCCATCAGTTTCGCGAGCCAGTCGCGGGTCTCGGGCGCGTTTTGGCGGTGGATTGCGAACCCGGTGAAGTTGTCGGTCAGGGCCGCGAGCAGTCCGGGCTGGCCGGTGAGCGCTTCCGGGTCGGCTGCGGATTGGGTGACGACGATGACTTGGCCGTGGTGGGAGCGGCCGCGCTGGAGCATCGCGAGCGCGCGGTTGGCGGCGATGTGCATGACGCCGCCGAACTCGTCGAGCAGCAGCGTCCACGGTGCGCCGGCGACCTGGGCGGCCGCGTACATGTCGGCGAGCGCGAGGACGGTGATCATCGCGGCTTCGTTGGGCATGTCGTCGACGTAGGTGCGCCAGAGCACGATGGCGCGCTGCTCGAGTGCGCGGGCGAGGCTGACCGCGACGTGCTCGCTCGACGGGGTGATCCTGGGCGTGAGCACCGGTCGCCACGCTTCACCCATCACGACCTGCAGTCGCACCGCGCCGCCGGCGACGGCCTTGCGGCCTTCCGGGGAGGAGATCCAGTCTCCCGCCTCGGCCACACGGCGGAGCAGCTCTTCGTCGTCGGAACACAGCTCCCGGATCCGCGGGAAGCGGCGCAGCTGGCAGCAATCGATCAGGAACGGCAGCGACGGCGGCCAGCAGCCCGCGTGCTCGAGTGCCCGGGCGACGACGCCGAGGTAGAGCCGGAGCATGTCCGAGTAGTACTCCTCACTGGCCTTGATCGGTTCGACGACCCTCGCTACGACTTCGCCTACCTCGCCGGAGATCGGCTGCCAGCGGTCGGTGTCGGGCGCGCGTGGGTCGATCAGGATGAACGGGACCTGGGCGGCGGCGGCGATGTCACGGAGCGTACGCTCGGCCTGCTCGTCGCCTTTTTGGTCGATCGCGAGCACCGCGGAGCGGTCCGCGAGCGTCCGGGCGGCGACGATCCGGAGCGCGCTGGTGGTCTTGCCGGCACCGGTCCCGCCACAGGAGAAGATGTGTTGGCCCTCGCTTCGCGGCAGCCGCGGCCCGTTGAGCTCGCTGGTCATCGGCACGTACGGCTCGGCCTCCGGCCACGGACGCTCGCGGATGATCTCTCCCTGCGACCGGATGTATACGCGCTCGCCGGTTTGACGCGCCGGCGCGGGCTGCCAGGCCCAGCGTCGCGAGAGCTCGTGGTCGCGCAGCTTCTCGCCGGCGCCGAGGTCGGCCAGCCGCCAGCGGCGTCCGAGCAGCGCGCCGGTGCTGGGCGCGGCGGCGAGTGGTCCGATGACGAGGAGTGCACCCCACCAGCGCGCGAGGACGGCGGCACTGCAAAGCAGCGCTCCCGCCGCGGCTGCGAGATAGAGGTTGCGAACCGAGAGCATGGTTCGCCGTCGCAGCAGCCACGCGCCTGCGGCGCCGGCCGCGGCGCAGATCCAGAATGCGGCAAGGCTGGCGGTGAGCGCGATCATGCGGCCACTCGCGTGGTTTGTGTGCGGATCGAGTCGAGCAGCTCGATCCGTGTCGCCTTCGCGGGTAGGCTGGCCTTAAGGCTGAACTCGCGCACGCGGTCGGCGAGGTGTTGGCTTCCGCACACGTAGACGACTCCGGCGATCCGGGATTCGTTCATCCAACTGCGGTACATCGACAGGATCGCGGCAAGGCGCCTGGTGTCCTTCCGCTGCAGCTCCACCTCGACTACCACCTGGCCGTCAGGGATCGCGAGCGTGAGGTCGGGTCGATGGGTCGACCGGCGCCATCCGGTCCGGGTCTGCCACTCGAGCTTGCCCGTCAATCCGGGATCGGAGAGGACCTGGCGGGGGCCGCGCCAGTCGGCCCGGCGGACCGTCAGCCAGGCGGCCGTCCACGCGCACGCGCAGTCGTGGGCCCACCAGGTCGGCGTCGGGCGAGGTGCCGCGCTCAGCGCGAGCTCGGCGACGCGAATGCCGCGGTCGGTTGCGACCAGGAGCGATCCGTGCCCGCGGGTCATCGCGTAGCGCCTCAGCCACCCCTCGCTCTCAAGACGCTGCGCATGGCTCTGGGCCGTCCGCAGTCCCCACCCCATCGCACACGCCCACGCGTCCATTGGAGATGGCCCGACCGCCGCGAGCCATCGCAAGCCAGTCATCGATGCCGGCCCAGCATGTAGTACCTCCGACATCTATCTGTTCCTTTCTGTCTTTCCATCCCTGAATCCCCACCACCGAACACCTGACCCCAGGCTGGCCCGCCCCTGCCCCCGGATCATTTGGCCATCCAGACTCGACCAGCAGCAGCCGAGCCGGACTACCCGGACGCAACATGTGGAGGGCGGGTAGTCCGGCTCGGCTGTCGCGCCCTCGATCTTCGGAAAGCCCAGTGTTTCCGGGGGCAGGGGCGGGCCCGGGTATTCGCCGAACTGTTCGTCAACTGCGAGGAGTTTGATGAGCACTTTGACGAGTAGCAACATGCGATAAGCACCTATGACCACTTACAACGTATCGGCCCTGTCGGATGCCCCGCCAGCGCATCGAATGTCGTGGTCAGGCCTCGGCGTGCAGCACGGCGACCCTCGATACGCGCGTCTTCGGCTCGGTCGACGAGGCCAGCGATCGCGTCGGCGGGCTCGTCGAGGAGGTGTGCGATCGCGGCCGTGACGAGCAGCCCGATCGGAAGCTGTAGCTCTGCTGAGGTCGACGCGAGCTCGGCGAGGAGTTCGTCCGGTAGCCGATAGCTGGCGACCCTCGTCTGTCCACTCCAGGCCCGCCACACAACGTTCGCCGCGGGCGCCGTCGCGGCTTGCGCCGGGGCCTTCCTCGGGCTCGATGTCGCCGCCGGCGCCGTCCCCCGGGCTTGTCTCGATGTCGACCGCGGTGCCGCGGACGGTTGCGGCTCCGGCGACAGCGCCGAGCCAGCAGGACCGCCGTTCGATCCTGCGCCGCGCTCGTCATCGCGCGGGCGGGCGGAGGTCACATGCTCGTCGGCGGCCGCGGGTGACAGTGGGTCGTCGATCGTGAGCCCGGTTCTGCGCAGCTGGCTCATCAGCTGATCACCGCCGGCTCGAGCCGTCGCGCGGCGGTGAGCTGGTCGGCGAGCCGCTCGTAGGCGAGTGCCACACATCCGTCCGGCGCCGTGATCGCGAGGGGCACGTGCTCGGCGCCGGCTTGACCGACGGCGGCGCGCGCCGGCACTTTCGCGACAGCTGCGAGGCCGAGCTCGCCAAGTGACGCTTCGATCACTTGGCTCATCACCCGCGCTGGAACCCACCGGGTGAGGATCGTGAGCAGCTCCGGCTCGGAACCCCGCAGACGCCGGAGCTTCGACAGCGTGCCGCGCAGTTCGACGAGCCCCTGTACCGAGGCCTCGTCCTCGCAGCTGACGGGCGCGAGGACGATGTCGGCGGAGACCAGCGCGTTGACGGTCAGCAGGCCGAGGTTCGGTGGCGTGTCGAGTACGATCGTCGGATAGCGCTCCGTGATTGGCTCGAGTGCGTCTGCGAAGAACCGCTCCCGACCGAGTTCGCCGACGAGCGCCATCTCGACACCAGAGAGCTCCCTCGCCGCGGCGATCAGGTCGACACCGGGTGCGGCCTCGATCAAGAGCGCGTCGCCGGCGGCGGCCCGTCCTGCCAGCACGTCGACGAGCGTCAGTCCGACGGCGAGCGCATCGATTCCGAGCTGGCGCGTCATCGTCGCCTGCGGGTCGCAGTCGACGGCAAGCACCGGGCGGTCTCGGCGGGCGAGGCAGATCGCGAGGTTGACCGCGGTCGTGGTCTTCCCGACGCCCCCTTTCTGGTTGGCGCAGCAGATCACCATGAACCGACCTCCTTGGCTGGGTTGTAAGCAGGCGTGTAAGACAGCTCGCAAGTAGACGTGTCGGACGACGTGTAAGCAGACGGGTGGCCTGACGAGTCCGCTGTCGGGTTGGACGACAGGATCGATGCGACGATCGCGGCGGACCGTGCCGCGTCGGCGATCACCGCTCGGCGGCCGACCTGATCTGCGGCACCGGCGATGAGGCGGCCGTACCGCTCGCGCACCCATTCGCGGGTCGGGTCCGGTGCGATCAGGATCAGAGCGGCATCGGCGTCGACTGCGCGCAACTCGATCGCAGCGAGCCAGATCTCGAACATGCTCTCGCCGAGCTTCGCCGCCAGCAGCTCGCGGATCCGCTTCCAGTCGCCATCATCGGCTCTCCCCGGGCTTATAAGCCCGGCGCAGGCTTCTCGGGTGTTGACGGCCACCTGGCGGCGACGAAGCCTGCCGCGCGGAGTGCGGTAGGTCTCCTCAACGAAGAGCTCGCCGGCTCGATTGCTCCCCCCTTCAAGGGGGCTGGGGGGGTTCCTGATTCCGGGGTTCAGGGGTTCCCTTCCCGCGCGCGCGTTGGGTGGCGGGGTTTGCGGCGGGGTTCTGGCGGGGTTTCCGTCAGAAACCCCGCTCAGATTCGGACCCTTTCGGCCAAAAACCCCGGTCAGGAGCGGACCCTTTCCGCTTGAAACCCCGGTCAGGAAAGGACCCTTTGCGCTGTCGCATAGCGCACCCTCGGCCACTTCACTGTCGGAGGCTTGGCGTGGCTCGGAGCTGACAGGGGAGAGGAGCGGACGCGTGTCCGGCGGTGGAGCTCGTCGCCGACGCGAGACGACCGCCGGCTGGGCCCCGTACTGCGCCGGCTCAATGACGCGCCAGCGGTTCGTACGGCCGCGTCCACCGCCATCGTCGACGAGCTCGACCTCGCCCGAGGCGAGCAGCGCAGCACGAGCGCGACGGTAGGTGCTGTCCGCCAGCCCGGCAGCACGACGGACGTCCACGGTCGACAGACCGTCGACCGCGCCCGTGTCGTCAGCGAGCGCCGCCAGCGCGGCCAGCAGCAACCGCGCGGACCCGCGTGCGCGGCTGTGGCCGAGAACGACCTCGAGCAACCGCGCGTTGATCTCTGCATCCCACCACGGACCCGACTGCGCTAACAGCATGAGCATCGTCGTCGCCTGGCCGCGTGCGCGTCCGCGATCCTCGACCTCGAGCAGCCCTCGGGCGACGAGCTGCTCTCGCGCCTGTAGGTAGCGGCTACGGCAGAGGCCGGCGCGCGCGGCCGCGGCCGGGTTCCCAGGCCACGCTCGCTGCTCGCTGTTGGCGAAGCTCGCCAGCGACAGCGCGGCAAGCCGCTCGCCGGCGGAGAGATCGGCTCGAGCCAGCACGGCAGCGATTGCGGCGTGGCTCACTTCGTCTCCACCGAGGGCTGGCGCGCGGTCTTCGCTATTGGGAAGAAAGCCATCGCCAGAGCCACGCGGAGTGACGCTCGCGATGGGCTTCGCCCTCAGGCGGGGAGGCGGTGAGAGGCGAGTGACGACCTCGATTGCCGCTCCCGCTGCGACTACACTGAATAAACACACTCTTGTTCGGCGCCGACTGGCGCCTATCTGCGGAAGACCGGGCGGCAACCCGGTCTTTCTCGTGTCAGAGGTGGTGGCCCGCGTGCCGAGCGGCATCCGGGCCAACGTGGTGGGGAGGCACCCCGGTCGCTCACGCGCGCTCCTCGAAGCGCTCCTCACCGCGGCGCCCTGAGATCAGCACCCGCCGTTCAGCAGTCTCCCATCTCACCGTTCCCGTGATCCGCGGCTGGCCAGCAAACGACCCGAAGCGATCCCATACCGGCGCGGCGACCGCAAACGCCAGCTCCTCGTGTGCCCAGCCCAGCTCGGACTCCACCTGCTCTGCGCCCTCGAGCCGGCTCAGCACCACCCTGCCAACCTGGCCGCCCGCGCCGGCGCGGCCGCCGAACGGAACGGTGGCCCCAACGGCGCCGAGCCGATCGAGCTCGGCGAACACTGCGTCGGCGAGCAGCAGCTCGCCGCGTGCGGGCCGCAGCCGAGCTGTGTGCGGAGCGGAGGCCTCGCGCCCGGACGGTCTCGTGCACGGCTCTCCTGCCGATGCCCGGCAGGTCGGGTAGCGACGGACCCGCCAACCCCGTGAAACGTGGAGCCGTGTCGGTGGCCGCGTCTTACGATGAAACGGCGTACGGCATCGGACGCCAGGAGCCGCTCGGCATGTCGGGCACCAATCCTCCAGCCAGGTCGCGCGGTCGCTCATGTGGACGCACCGGACTCGACGCCGTCAACAGCCGGCGACGTCCACTGAGCGTCCACCAGGTTGACTTCGTCCGATCTGAGAGCATCACGGGCGTACACCCAGACTTGAGGCGATTTGCAGGGAGTTCGTGGGCGTTTCTTACGCTTCCTGTACGAGCGAAATCGCCAGCTCTTTCTCTCGTAATGAAGGGGTCCCCGGTTCGAGTCCGGGCGTCGGCTTTCAGAACTCCCTCTAAACCTCCAGCTTTCGAGGTTCGAGGGAGGTGCGTCAGAAGGATCATGTCCCCAATATGTCCCGAGAAGGGCGTACTCCTTGGG
>JBPCQX010000189.1:0-8537 GCA_050997675.1 Solirubrobacteraceae bacterium | reverse complement strand
GCGGCACCTCGGGCAGGGCACCGGGCCGCGGGTAGCCCTCCGTCCGCGCTGTGGCGATGTCCACCTGCCAGTTGTCCGTGCTCACGTTGTATGTGTCGAACCGCGGGTGGCTCACAACGCGAGCGCCGGAGCGCGCCGCGAGGTTCTGTGCGACCGCGCCCGCGTCGCCCTCGACGAGCAGGTCAATCTCTCGGGCCTCGCGCCCGAGCAATGTGTCGCGCACGAAACCCCCGACGACCGCGGTGCTGCTGCTGCCGGCGCCGTCGAGCAGCGGGAGCACCGCGGCGCCGTCCTCCCGCGCCTCCAGCGCGGCAATCACGGCAGCGGCGCTCATGCGATCGGCGCGAGGCGGACGGGGATGCCCTGCGCGACGAGGTACTCCTTGGCCTCAGCGACGGTGTGCCTGCCGTAGTGAAAGATCGATGCGCAAAGCGCGGCGTCGGCACCGGCGCGCAGAGCCTGCGCCAGATGCTTGAGCTCGCCGGCACCGCCAGAGGCGATCACGGGCACACCAACCGCCTCGCTGACGGCTTGTGTCAACTCGAGCTCGTATCCGTCGCAAGTTCCGTCGCGGTCGATGCTCGTGAGCAGGATCTCGCCCGCCCCGCGCTCGACGCCCTGGCGCGCCCATTCCACGGCATCGACCGCCGTCTCGGTACGGCCACCGCGCACGTGCACCCCCCACTGAGCGGCGCCCGGCAGGCGCTTGGCGTCGACCGCGAGCACGACGCACTGGGCGCCCAAAACGCTTGCGAGTTCGCCGATCAACTCTGGTCGAGCGACCGCGGCGCTGTTGATTGCGACCTTGTCGGCGCCGGCGTCGAGCACGGCCTGAGCGTCCGCGACGCTGCGGATGCCGCCGCCGATCGTGAACGGCACGAACACCTCGTCTGCCGCTGCGCGCGCCAGCGCAACGATCGTCTCGCGCTTCTCGTGGGTCGCGGTGATATCGAGAAAGATCACCTCATCGGCGCCTGAGCGGTCGTACAGGGCGGCCAGCTCGACGGGATCGCCGGCGTCGCGAATGTCGACGAAGCGCGTTCCCTTGACGACGCGTCCGGCGTCGACATCGAGGCACGGAATGACGCGCTTCAGGTGCACAGCGCCTGCGTTGCTTCAGCGACCGTGAAGCGCTCCTCGTAAAGTGCCTTGCCGACGATCACGCCCGCGATGCGTGGGTGCCGGAGGTCCCGAAGCGCGCGCAGATCCGCGAGTGTTCCGATGCCGCCAGAGTAAATCAGCGAGGCGGACTCCCCGAGCTCGTCGGCGAGCTGTCGCACGCCGTCAATGTCGCCCCCTGCCAGCATTCCGTCGCGGTCGACGTCGGTGTACGCAAACCTTCTCACCCCGCGGTCGGCCAGCCCCCGTACGGCATCGAGCGCCCCCAGTTCGCCGGTCTCGGTCCAGCCCGCCGTGGACACCTTGCCGCCGCGCACATCCACGGACACGATGAGGTCGAACGCGGCGGAGACCGCCTGCTCGAGCAGGTCTGTCCAGGCGGCGGTTCCGAGCACCAGCGGGCCGGCACCGGCAGCGGTGGCTGCATCGAGCGCGGTGAGTGAGCGCAGACCGCCGCCAAGCTGCACGGGCAGCCCGGTTTCACTCACGATTCGCCTGACGTGCTCGAGGTTTCGCGGCTCGCCGGCCCGTGCGCCGTCGAGATCGACCACGTGCAGTCGCTCAGCGCCGGCGCGCTGCCAGGCAAGAGCTGCCTCGAGCGGGTCCGCCGCGTAGGTGGTGCGCTGCTCGAAGTCTCCGCGCACGAGCCGGACCGCGCTGCCGTCGAGTATGTCGATCGCCGGGTAGAGCTTCACGTCGCGGCGCAGATCGCGGCAAAGTTCGCCAACAGCCGCAAGCCGTGCACGGAGGACTTCTCGGGGTGAAACTGAACGCCGAAGAAGCTGCCGTAGGAGACGGCGCTGGCGAAACGCTCGCCGTATTCGACGATCCCCAGCGCGGGCTGCAGCGGCTCGCAGGCAAAGGAGTGAACGTGATAGAAGGCGCAGTCGTCAGGCAGCCCTTCGTGCAGCGGGGAAGGGCGGGTCCAGCTCACCTGATTCCACCCGATGTGCGGCAGCTTGAGGCCCTTGCCGGGCTCCAGCGCACGTACCGCGCCGGGCAGTATCCCCAGGCCGTCTGCGCCTCCGAGTTCGCTTGAGCGCTCGAACGCGAGCTGCATCCCGAGGCAGATCCCGAGCGTCGGCACGCCGCTTTCCACGCGCTCGCAGATCAATCCGTCGAGTCCGCCGCGACGCAGCCTCTGCATCGCCTTCGGGAATGCGCCCACGCCGGGTACGACGAGGCCGGCAGCGGCCCGGAGCGTGTCGGGATCTCCGCTCACGCAGACCTCGGCGCCGACGTGCTCGAGCGCCTTCTCGACCGAGCGCCGGTTGCCCATGCCGTAGTCGACGACGGCGATCACTCGGTCAGCGTCCCCTTCGTACTGGGCACGCCATCTTCCGTGGGGTCGATCGCGCAGGCGCTCCGCAGCGCGCGGGCAAACGCCTTGAAAGCAGCCTCGATCATGTGGTGGGCATTTGTGCCGGCATCGACGTCGATGTGAATCGTCAACTTCGCTGCGTTGGCGACGGCGCGAAAGAACTCCTCGAGTAGCTCGTGGTCGAATCCACCGGTGCTGCCCGCGGGGAGCGGCGCCTTGAGTTGCAGATAGGGGCGCCCGGAGATGTCGATTGCGCAGCTCGCTCGAGCTTCGTCCATCGGCACCACGGCATGCCCGTAGCGCGTGATCCCGGCACGCGAGCCGAGGGCGCGGTCGAGCGCCTGGCCGAAAACGATCCCGGTGTCCTCCACGGTGTGATGTCCCCCGGTCTGCAGGTCGCCGGAAACCGCGACGTCGAGATCGATCCGTCCGTGTCTGGCGAGCAGGTCGAGCATGTGGTCGAGGAAGCCCACCCCAGTGGCACGCGCTCCGGCGCCGCTGCCGTCCAGCGCGAGTGCGAGCACCACCTGGGTCTCGCGCGTCGCGCGCTTGATTGTTGCCTCGCGTGCGGTCATTTGGATGGATTCTCGCGCAACTCGCCGCGGACGCGCGCCCGCATTGACTCTGCATGCACCCGGAAGCCTTCGGCGGCGGCGATCGGGGCGCCGACTTCGGCAAGCGCCTGGGCCGCGCTGGCGGGGATCCTCACCTCGGCCATCCGTCGCCGGAAGTGCCCCGGGCCCAGTGCCGACGCGAAGCGAGCCGATCCGCCGGTCGGGAGCACGTGATTCGATCCGGCGATGTAGTCGCCGAACGCGGTCGCAGCGGGCCAACCGACGAACACGCATCCGGCGCTGCGCACGCGCGGCGCAAGTGCCTCTGCTTGCGGGCCGATCAGCTGAAGGTGCTCGGGCGCGTAGACGTCGGAGAACTCCAGCGCTGCTTCGAGCGATGGCGCCTGCACCAGCACACAGGCGGCCGGCTGGGCGCTCGGGCGCAACGGTGCGAGCTGGCGCAACTCGTCGTCGAGGGCGTCGAGCAGCGCGGCGTCAGCGGCCGTGGCGAGCACGAGCGACTCGGGGCCGTGCTCGGCCTGAGCGAGCAGATCGAGCGCGATCAGCCGCAGCGAGCCTTCATCGGCGGCGTCGAACAACACAAGCAGGTCGCTCGGACCTGCGAAGCCGTCGATTCCCACGCGATCGGACAGCTGCCGCTTGGCCTCCTGCACATAGAGGTTGCCGGGCCCCACGATCACGTCCACGCGCTCGACGCTGGAAGTTCCAAGCGCCAGCGCAGCCACGGCTTGGGCGCCCCCCATTCGGTAGACCTCTTTGACGCCGCAGATCTCGCACGCTGCGAGCAACACCGGGTCGACTGCCGGCGGGCTGCACACCACCACCTGCTCGACGCCGGCGGCGCGGGCGCAGACGACCCCCATCACGACTGTGCTGGGGTATGGAGCGCGGCCGCCGGGCGCGTAGACCGCTGCGCGCCGCACCGGCAGCTCGCGGATCGACACGTGCTGTCCCTGTGCGAGCACCACCTCACGGTCCTCGTGGACGCCTGCCCACGCGACTTCAGCGACGTTGGCGATTGCGCTCTGGAGCCCTGAACGAACTGCGGGGTCGAGCGCGGCTGCAGCCTCGGCGAGGTCAGCGTCGGTGACTCGCAGCTCGTGCCCGCCTTGATCAAAGCGCTCTGTGTACTCCTGCAGCGCCGCGTCGCCGCGAGCGGCGACCTCTGCAAGGATCGCGGCCACGGCCTCGCGTACATCCGCGCAGGCAGGCGCGAGCTGGCGGATCCGGGCGGCTGTCAGGCCCGGGGCCGCGGCGTCCAGCTCGAGGCGCTCAAGCCGCAGCACGCAGCCGCTCCACGACATCGTCGACCGCTGCCGCCTTGAGCTTGTGCGAGACGGGATTGGCGATCAGGCGCGCCGTGCATACGAGCAGCTCCTCGCGGATCTGCAGGTTGTTCTCGCGCAGCGTGGTTCCGGTTGCGGTGAGATCGACGATCGCCTCGACGAGCCCGGTCAGCGGCGCGAGCTCGACAGAGCCCTTGACCTCCACGATCTCAGCCTGGCGCCCCGTGCGCTCGAAGTGGGCAAGGGCGATCCGCGGGTACTTCGTCGCGACCCGCATGACCCCCAACCGCCGCAGCGCTTCGGCCGCCGGATCGGGTCCCGCTCTCGTCGCGAGCACCATTGTGCAGCGTCCGTAGGCGAGGTCGAGCAGCTCGTACACATCGCGTCCGCCGGTCCCTTCCTGCTCGGCCAGCACATCCTTGCCTGTTATCCCCAGGTCGGCTGCCCCCGCTGCGACGTAGGTCGGAACATCTGAGGGGCGCATCGTGATCAGCCCGACGTCGCCGAACAGCAGCTTACGATCGTTCTCACGCAGCTCGCTGGTGTCAACGCCAAGGGCGTCGAGACGATCGAGCGTGCCGGCGAACAGCGCCCCGCGCGGAACGGCAATCGTCAGGCCGTTGATCGGGCTCATCGCGTGCGCTCCTCAGCTGCGAGGGCCTGGTGGCAGCGGTCCACCCCGAGCGCGAAGCCCACAGCCGGCAGCTCGCGGCCGTAGCGCCCCAGCAGCTCGTCGTAGCGGCCCCCGCCGCCGAGCGGCATGCCCATCGCGGGGTCGTAGACCTCGAAAACGGCACCCGTGTAGTAGCCGATCGAGCGCGACAGCCCGAGATCGAAAATCACGCGGTCGGCGACTGCGGGCTCGAGCAGCTGATGCACGGCACGCAGTCCCTGGACCGCGTCGGCGACCGGCCCGGGCGGCCCCGACAGCACATCGGGGCCGCCGCGCATGTGGGGCACGCGCAGCAGCAGTTCGACGGCGTCGGCGTCGAGCTTGAGTGCTCGGAGCTCGGATTCCAGGCCAACGAAGTCGCCGCGCACCAGCTCTTGGAGCAGCTGTGCGCGCTGCGCGGGCGGCACGGCGAGACCGTCGAGCAGCGCGGGATACAGCGAGGCGTCGCCGAGCCCAACGCGGTAGCGCTGCAGACCTGCGGCGTCGAGCGCCTGACACATCACGCTGAGCGCCTCGGCGGTTCCATGCGGCGCGGGCGATCCCACGAGCTCGATCCCCGCCTGGAGGAATTCCCGGGGCTGTCCGCGTTGGGGACGTACCGCGCGGTAGGAGTGGGCGAAGTAGCAGAAGCGAAGCGGCAACTCGGCCGCGGGGTAGCGGGTCGCGACGACCCTTGCGATCGGCACCGTCATGTCGCTGCGCAGCGCGAGCACCTCGCCGTTCTCGTCGAACACGCGATAGGCGGGTCGGGCATCCGCAAGGTCGCTGCGTGACACCACCGCCTCGTATTCGAGCGCGGGCGTGTAGAGCTCACCGTAGCCTGCTTGCTCAAACACGCGGCGCAGCGCTTCAGTGATCGCGCGCAGCTCGCGCATCTCGTCGGGCAACACGTCGCGCGTGCCGCTGGGAATTGGGTGGATCATCGGGGCCACAGGCTACCTTCGGGAGGGCTCGGCGACCGCACCCGTGCGCACGGCGGTGGCTGGGGATCAGACAGCGATCGCGGGTTCGGTTGCGACGCGCTCGATCTGCGCGCCCAGCTCGCGCAGGCGTTCGTCGATCCGCTCGTAGCCGCGATCGATCTGGCGAACGTTACCGATCTCGCTGTCGCCCTCGGCGCACAGGGCGGCGATCAGCATCGCCATGCCGGCGCGGATGTCGGGTGATTCAAGCCGCTCGCCCCGCAACCTGCGGGGGCCGGTGACGATCGCGCGATGCGGGTCGCAGAGCACGATGTCGGCACCCATCCCGGCGAGTTTGTCGGTGAAGATCAGCCTGTTCTCGAACATCCACTCGTGGATCAGCACCGACCCCTCCGCCTGGGTGGCGAGGGCGACTGCGATGCTGGTCAAATCGGCTGGAAACGCGGGCCACGGTCCGTCTTGGATCTTGCGCTTGTAGTCGCCCACATCTGCCTTGACGCGCAGCTCCTGACCGCCACCGACGAGCACGTCAGCGCCATCGATATGTGACTCCAGTCCGAGCTGATCGAACACCAGCCGGATCATCCGCAGGTCACCGGGCACGGTGTCCTTGATCCGCAGCTCGCCGCCGGTCACGCCGGCAAGCGCCATGAAGGATCCGATCTCGATGTGGTCGGGAGCGATGTCATGCCGGGTCCCGCGCAGGACATCGGTGCCGTTGACGGTGATCAGGTTGGAGCCGATCCCGTGGATGTCGGCGCCCATCTTCACGAGCAATCGTGCGAGATCCTGGACGTGAGGCTCGCACGCTGCGTTGCCGATCACTGTCGCCCCCGGAGTCAGCGCCGCTGCTAGTAGCACGTTCTCCGTGGCCATGACCGAAGGCTCATCCATGAAGACATCCCCGGCGCGGAGACCGGCTGGAGCGCTGAGGACTATGTCGCGGCCCGTTTCTGCGTGCGCGCCCAGCGCACGGAAGCCGTCCAGGTGCGGGTCCAACCGCCGCCTGCCGATCACGTCTCCCCCGGGCGGCGGCATCTCGGCTCTTCCGAAGCGCGCGAGCAGCGGCCCTGCCAGTAGGAATGACGCACGGATCTTCTCGGATTGCTCGCGTTCGATCAACGTCTCGTGCACATCTGCACCGCACAGCGAAACCTCGTGAGGACCACGCCACTGCACCCGGACGCCGATACCTGAGAGGATCGCGAGCATCGTGTCGACATCTCGGATTCGCGGCACGTTTCCCACCACGAGCTCTTCTTCCGTCAACACGGAGGCGGCGAGGATCGGCAGGGCGCCGTTCTTGTTTCCGGCCGGGACGACCGTGCCGGAGAGCGGGACGCCGCCGTGGATGACGAACTTCTCCATGAGCGGTTTGCGGATCCGCCTGGCCCGCACTTGCGGAGCTGACGAGCGCCTGGGAAGGGTAACAGCCATATCAATCGAGGTTTCGGCGGCTCGCACGGACCTCCTGCGCGCCGGCGGACCTGCAGGACCGGCAAGGCAGCTCGGTTTGCAAGTCTGCTTGCAGGGTATTTGGCTCTGTAGAGCGTTGCGCGGCGCTGGTCGGCGGTCGACGCCGGTTCCGTCCGGACCGCTTCGTAGCTTACGAACACATGTTCTGGCGCACACAGACAGATCGAGCACCACGCAGCGGCGCCGTCCAGCGGGCGCTCGGCGTGGCTCGTGCCTTGGTCCTGCTCGAGGACGAGCAGGTCACGCGCGACTCCGTCGAGCACCGCGGGCCGCACCCGCACCGCCAACCGCCGGCCCTGCGCATTCGTGCTCGCAGGCGCGGCGGTTCGGTGTCCCCGCGGCCACAAGTCTGCATCTCACCCGTGGCTCCGCAGCGAGCCTGCCTGCCGGACAGACCGGCCCGCAGGACGCTGATTGGGCTGGGAGGCTCGGGCCACACGGCGTAGAGACAGGTGGGTCGCTCCGCGCGTGTCGCCGGTGCGGCCCACCTGCGCAGGCTGCGCGAGGTGCGCGACCGCACGGCGCGTCGTCTCAGAGCGCTGTTAAACGCGCCGGGCCGCCCCTCGAAACGAGTTACGGCCCGGCACTTCAAGTAAACCGGCGGCGACCTACTCTCCCAGGCCCTTGCGGGCCAAGTACCATCGGCGCTGTGGGGCTTAACTGCTCTGTTCGGAATGGGAAGAGGTGTTTCCCCCACGCCATAGCCACCGGAAATCGGTGAGAGACCGCCCACGCGGTCCTTCAAAACTGCACAGCGCCACCAGCGGGTATCAAAAAAACATCCGTCAAGCCCTCGACCCATTAGTACCAGTCTCCTGCGGACGTTACCGTCCTTCCAGATCTGGCCTATCAACCTGGTGGTCTACCAGGGGTCTTACTCCCTCAAGGGGATGGGAGAGCTCATCTCGAGGCCGGCTTCCCGCTTAGATGCTTTCAGCGGTTATCCGATCCAGACGTAGCTAATCTGCGATGCCGTTGGCACGACAACAGATACACCAGAGGTCTGTTCATCCCGGTCCTCTCGTACTAGGGACAAATCCTCTCAACTCTCCAACGCCCACAGCAGATAGGGACCGAACTGTCTCACGACGTTCTGAACCCAGCTCGCGTACCGCTTTAATGGGCGAACAGCCCAACCCTTGGGACCTACTTCAGCCCCAGGAT
>JBPCQX010000182.1:0-11290 GCA_050997675.1 Solirubrobacteraceae bacterium | reverse complement strand
GTGGTGAGGTGAGCGGCGAGCGGTTGCCGCTCACCTGCTCGGTCCACTCCAGGCGAATGCCGTCCGGCTCGCCGATCACCTCGCGGATCCGCCGCAGCGCCTCACGCTCGCCGAGCCCGGGCGGCACACGGCAGTCAATTGCCAGGCGCGCCGCGGCCGGGATCACGTTGATCTTCTCCGAGGCGTAGATCCGCGTCGGCGCGAGCGAGACCCCGAGCATCGGCTCGAGCAGCGGCACCAGGCGCGGCTCGCGCGCACGAACGCGCTCCAGCGCCGCCGCGGCGTCGTCATCCTCTCCCAGTTCGCCGATCGCCCGCAGGAATGCCCGCGGCTCGGCGGTCAGGTCGTAGCCCGGCTGGCCGGCGGCAGCGAGCCGCTCCAGCAGTGGCGCGAGCTTGAGCAGGGCGTTATCGCCTAGTCGCGGCATCGATGCGTGTGCAGCGACGCCCTCGGCGTGTAGCGCGAAGCGAAAGACCCCCTTTTCGGCGCAGCCGACGCAGTAGAGCTTGCGCCCGTCGTAGGGCAGGATGCCGCCGCCACCCTCGTTGACCAGGTAGTCGCAGCGAACCTTCGCGGGATGCGTGGCGCACAGCCACTGGGCCCCTTCGCGGCCGCCGGTCTCCTCATCGACGAGCACGACGACGAGCAGTGCGCCGTGCTCCGGGCGCCAGCCATCGCCGGCCAGCCCAATCGCAGCAGCGACCTCGGCTGCGGTCTGGGACTTCATGTCGAGCGCGCCGCGACCCCAGATGAAGCCGTCGGCCTGATCTCCGGACCAGGGATCGTGGGTCCAGTCGGTGGGGTCGGCGAGCACCGTGTCTACGTGTGAGAGCAGGCACAGCGTCGGCCCCTCCTTGGGCCCCTCGAGCCGGGCCACCAGGTTCGGACGCTCGGGGGTGCGGCCGAGCAGCTCGCACGCAAACCCGGCTCCGCCCAGCAAACCGGCGAGATACTCCTGGGCGGGGCGCTCGGCGCCGGGCGGGTTTACGGTGTCGAAGCGGATCAGTCGCTGGAGGATCTCGCGCGCGGCGGTGCTCATGTCACGATCCGCGTCCCGCGCAACTCGCTGGGCAGGAACTCGATCTCCTCGCCCCCGGGCCGCGACGCGTGTAGGTACCCCTGGCCGGCGCCGGCCGCGCGATCGATCTGCGTCGTGGCGTTGCGCAGTTGGTCGGGCACGCGGAAGGCGGGCTGGACGGCAACCAGCTCCTGCGCGGCGCGCCAGCCGTCGTAGGCGGCCCAGGATTTCGGACAGCTCGCCAGGTAGGCGGCGACCGCCGCGAGGTTGATCCAGCACTCGGGCGGACCGATGTTCTTCACCGCCTCGTAGCCCGCGACGGCGATTGCAAGCGCCCCGGGAGCAGCGAGCCCGATCTCCTCTGAGGCGGATACGACAAGCCGGCGCGCGACGAACGCCGGATCCTCACCCCCGGCCTCGAGCCGCGCCAGCCAGTAGAGCGACGCGTCGACAGCGGAGCCCCGCACGCTCTTGATCAACGCTGAGATCAGGTCGTAGTGCTGCTCGCCGGCCTTGTCGTGGGCGAGCCGGCGCGAGCCCGTGGCCTGCTGGGCGAGCGCGAGCGTGATCTCCCCCCCCTCGGGGATCAAGACACCAGCAGCCTCGAGCGCGTTCAAGACAACGCGCGCGTCGCCCGCGGCAACCAGCCGGATGTGCTCTCGCGCGTCGTCCGCCAGCGTGTAGGAGTGAGCGCCGAGCCCCCGCCCGGCGTCGGTGAGAGCGCGGTCAGCGATCTGATCCAGCGCGGCGTCGTCGAGCGCGCGTAGCGTGAACAGCTTCAGGCGCGACATCAGCGCGTTGTTGATCTCCCGGCCCGGGTGCTCGGTGGTGGCGCCGACGAGAATCACCCTGCCTGACTCCACGTGCGGCAGCAGGGCGTCCTGTTGGGACTTGTTCCAACGGGCGATTTCGTCGATGAACAGCAGCGTCGGGCGGTGGCGGGCGCGTTCGATCACGGCGCGCAGATCCTTGATTCCGTCGGTCACGGCGTTCAACTGCTCGAATGCGGCGGTGGCCTGCTCGGCGATCGCGCGGGCAATCGTGGTTTTGCCGACACCGGGCGGGCCCCAGAGGATCAGCGAACGCGGCTCACCGGCCTCGATCGCGGCCCGCAGCGGCGATCCGGGGGCGGTCAGCTCCGGCTGGCCGACCACCTCGTCGAGCGTGCGCGGGCGCATCCGGTCAGCCAGCGGCGCGTCGGCGACGGCGAGCGGAGCGCCGCCGCGGTGCAGCGGTGCATCCTCTCCGAGCAAGCTCTGCTGGTCTGCCATCGCGAAAGAGACTGTAACGCCGGCCGGGCGTCGAATCGCCGCGCGGCGCTGCATAACCGCTCCGACAGTGCCAGCCGCCACCGAGAGCGCTCCGATCGCCAGCCGCAATCCCGCCACGCACGAGGTGCTGGGCGAGCAGCCGCGAACGGCGCCGAGTGAGATCGCGGCGATCGCCGCTTCGGTCGCTGCGGTGCAGCCGCTGTGGTCGGCGCTGCGCACGGCCGACCGCGCCCGCTACCTGCGCCGGGCGGCGCAGGCGGTGATCGACGAGTGGGACGAGCTCGGCGCGCTGCTGTGCCGCGAGAGCGGCAGGCCACGGGCGGAGGTGGCGGCGTTCGAGCTGCTGCCGGCGATCGACACGCTGCGCTGGATTGCCGCTTCGGGGGAGAGCCTGCTGCGGCTGGAGCGGATCGCCGTGCCGCGAGCGCTGCACCCGATGAAGCGGGCGCGGCTCGCGCAGGAGCCCGTCGGCGTTGTCGCGGTGATCTCCGCTGACTCCTCGCCGCTGGCGGCTCCGCTCGGGCAGATCGCCGCCGCGCTGCTCGGCGGCAACGGGGTGCTGTTCAAGCCGGCTCCGCGCGCCTGTCTCGCCGGCGAGCGGCTCGTGCGCGTGCTCGCGCGCGCGGGTCTGCCCGAGGGTCTGCTGAGGATCGTCCACGGCGACAAGGAGGTCGGCCGGGCGCTGGCTGCAGCCGAGGGCGTCGCGCGCGTCCTCTTCACCGGTAATCGCCGGGTCGGCGCAGAGGTCGCAAGGGAGTGCGCGGCAGGAGGGCGTGGGGCGGTGATCGAGGTCGGCGGTGCGGACTCGATGCTCGTGCTCGATGACGCCAACGTGCCGCGCGCGGTCGCTGGTGCGCTGTGGGCGATGTGCACTGGCGCGGGCCAGCCGCACGGCGCGGTGAAGCGCATCTTCGTCGCGCGCGAACTCCACGATCGATTGGTTTCGGAGCTCGTCGCCAGCGCGACGACGCTGCGGATCGGCGACCCGTCGCGGGAGGACACGCAGCTTGGGCCACTCGCCACGGGAGCGCGGCGAGAGCGCCTGCAGGCAGCGGTCGCAGAGGCCGTCGAGCTGGGCGGCACGCTGCACTGCGGCCGGGCGCTCCAGCCGGCCGGCCTGCCCGGCGCCTTTCATTCGCCGGCAGTTCTCTCGGGCGTGCCGCTCGAGGCCGGGCTGATGCTCGAGCGCGTCCCCGGCCCGGTTGTCTGCGTGCGTGCGGTGAGCAACGCGACGGAGGCAATCGAGCTCGCCAACAGCGGCGCACACGGACTGGGCGCATCGGTCTGGACCGCTGATCGCCACCGCGGCGTGCGGATCGCGCGCGAGCTCCAGGCGGGAAGCGTGTGGCTCAACGATCACCTGCCGAGCCCCGGCATCGGCCGTGCGCCGTGGGGCGGCGTCGCGGGCGGCTCGGTGTGGCGCACGCAGGGCGCCGACGGACTGCGGGCGTGCGTGCAGCCGAAGCTGATCACCTGGGATCCGCCGAGCGGCCGCTCGCCGTGGTGGTATCCCTACGACGGCGCGACCCTGCGTGCGGCCCGCGCGATCGCCAAGCTCAGCTCCGTTCGCGACGTCGATCGCGAACGCGCCCTGCGCGAGGGGACGTTCGCCCTCGGGCGCGTCGCCCGGCGCTCGTTGTGGGGTGCGCGGCGACGCTAGCTAGGCTGTGTGGATGCCCGCCCAGGCTTATGCCGGCAAGGAGTGCGTCTGCCAGCTCCGTAAGGGGATCTGCGATCAGTCGTGCGTGCGCGACATGCTCCAGACACCGTTCTACATTGCCTGCCTGAAGCTGGCAGGGCGCCGCTGCCTGGTTGTCGGCGGTGGCGAGATCGCCCTCGAAAAGGTCGAGGGGCTGCTCGCCTGCGACGCCGGCGTGACGCTGGTTGCGCCCGAGGCCTGCGAGGCGCTGCGCCGGCTCGCCGCGGAGGGATCGATTCAATGGGAGCCCCGCCCTTACGAGCCGCATGACCTGGAAGGGTGCTTCCTCGCGATCGCCGCGACGAATGTGAGCGAGGTCAACATCGGCGTCTACGAGGATGCCGAGCGGCGCGCGATGCTCGTCAACATCGTCGACGTGCCGCCGCTGTGCAACTTCATCCTGCCGGCGATCGTGCGCACCGGTCCGCTGGCGATCGCGATCTCCACGGCGGGCGCCTCCCCGGCGCTCGCCAAACGGATGAAGCGCGAGGTCGCCGAGCTGTTCGGCCCCGAGTACGCAGCGCTCGCGGTGATGCTCAACGATGCCCGCGGCTGGGCGAAGTCCACCCTGCCCACCTACCAGGACCGCAAGCGCTTCTTTGAAGGCATCGTCGGCGGCGAGCCGGACCCCGTTGCGCTGCTGCGCGCCGGCGACGAGGCTGGGGTGCGGGCGCTGATTGCCGCGGCGCAGCGCGACGCCCACGCACCCGTGGCGTGAGCGAGCAGCGACTCACCCATCTCGACGCCGCGGGCGGGGCAAGCATGGTCGACGTCAGCGAGAAGGCCATCACACGCAGGCGCGCGCTGGCCGGCGCGACGGTGCGAATGTCGCCCGCCACGGCCCGCGCGGTGCAGCAGGGCGATGCGCCGAAGGGCGACGTCATCGCCGCGGCGCGCCTGGCGGGAATCGCGGCCGCGAAGCGAACCTCGGAGCTGATCCCACTGTGTCACGCAATACCGCTGGACCACGTCGGCGTGGAGATCGAGATCGACGTCGACGCGGGCCACTGCACGGTGCGCGCAGAGGCCATTGCAACGGCACGCACGGGCGTGGAGATGGAGGCGCTGTGCGCCAGCGCGGCGGCGGCGCTCACGCTGTACGACATGGTCAAGGGAATCGAGCGCGGCGTCTACATCGAGCGCGTGCAGCTGCTCGAGAAGTCGGGCGGGCGGAGCGGTACATGGCGGGCGAGTTGATGCGCGCCGCGGTGCTCACGCTCTCGACCTCGGTCGCAGCGCGAGCGCGTGAGGACAGCTCGGGGGTGCTGCTGGCGGAGCTGGCGGAGGCCGCCGGTTGGGAGATCGCGGCGATGGAGGTGATCGCCGACGATGCCCCGCTGATCGAGGATCGCCTGCGCAACTACGTCGAGCAGGAGATCGAGTTGATCCTCACGACGGGAGGAACCGGCCTGACACCCGACGACGTCACGCCGGAGGCGACCGCGGCGGTGATTGACCGCGCGATTCCCGGGATCGGCGAGGCGCTGCGGGCGGCTTCGCTAGCGCACACGCCTCACGGCATGCTCTCGCGCGAGCAGGCCGGAGTTGCGGGCCGTACGCTGATCGTCAACCTGCCCGGCAGCCCGCGCGCGGTACGCCAGCTCTGGGCGGTGCTCGAGCCAGTGCTCGTGCACGCCGTCGCGACGATCCGCGGCGATGGCCGCCATTGAGCTTGGCGGGCTGACCCGCCGCTACGGGGAGCGCACGGCGCTCGAGGACGTCACGCTGTCGCTCGAGCCCGGCCGCACGCTGGTGGTGTTCGGCCCGAACGGCGCCGGCAAGTCGACGCTTCTGCGCGTGCTCGCGACGCTGCTGCGCCCCCATGCCGGCACCGTGCGAATCGACGGCTGCGAGCTGCCCCGGGAGGCCTGGCGGGTGCGCGGCCGGATCGGTCTGCTCGGCCACGAACCGCTGCTCTACCGGGCGCTGTCGGCGCGCGAGAACCTGCGCTACCACGCCCGGCTGCACGGGGTGGATGGAGCTCGGATCGAGCAGCTGCTGGAGCTGGTCAAGATGTCGCGGCGGGCGGACGAGCCAGTTGCCTCGCTGTCACGCGGCATGGTGCAGCGGATCGCCGCCTGCCGCGCGGTGCTGCACGACCCCCCGGTGCTGCTGCTGGACGAGCCCCGCGCGAACCTCGATCCGCGCGGGATCGAGCTGCTGGAGCCGCTGATCGGCGCCCGCGCCGGGCGCACGCGCGTGCTCTCCAGCCACGATCCGCGCGGCGGCCTGGCGGAGGCCGACCTCGTGCTCGGCCTACGTGGCGGACGACGCCACCTGCTCGCAGGGCGCCAAGAGGTCTCGGCGGAGCAGGTCGAGGAGCTGTATCGATGACCAGCACGCGGCTGGCGGTCGCGGCGATCCTGGCCAAGGAGCTGCGCGTGGAGCTGCGAACGCTGGAATCGGTGCCGGCGATGTCGCTGTTCTCAGTGACGACCTTCGTGCTCTTTCATTTCGGCCTCAACCGCGGTCGCGTTGACGGGGACCTGGCGGCGGGGGTGCTGTGGGTGACGCTCCTGTTCGCATCGATCCTTGCCGTCAACCGGCTGTTCGTGGCAGACGAGGAGCAGGGCGGCTTCGACGGCTTCCTGCTGGCGCCGGTCGATCGCTCGGCGCTGCTGATCGCCAAGTTCCTGACGCTGCTCGCTTTTCTCGTTGTGTTCGAGCTTGTTGCGGTGCCGGCGTTCGCGCTGCTGCTGCTGGGGCCCTCGCTGACTCAGGCGCTGCCGGGGCTGCTGGCGGTGCTGGTGCTAGCCGACCTGGGGGTCGCCGCGGTCGGCACGCTGGTCGCGGCTTTGGCCGTGCGGACGCGTACGCGGGACCTGATCGGCCCGCTGCTTTCGCTGCCGCTGCTGGTGCCGGTGGTGCTTGCGGGCGCGCGCGCGAGCACGCCGCTGCTGCATGCAGGCCACACGGGAGCGCTGCCGGCTCGCTGGCTTGGGACGCTCGGGCTCTATGATCTGGTGTTCGGGCTACTCGCGTATGCCGTGTTCGACTTCCTCATGGAGGACTGAGACAAACATGTACGGCAAGGGGCTGCGCTCCCTCTCGGCGATCACCGCAGGAGTCCTCCTGCTGGCCGTGGGGCTGATCTTCTTCTACGCCCCGAATGATGCCGATCAGGGCTTCATCCAGAAGATCTTCTACATCCATGTGCCGATGGCAATCGTGGCGCTGGGCGGATTCGTGGTCGGTGGCGCGTGCGCGATCATGCATCTGCGTACGCGCGACGCGCGCTGGGACCTGCGCTCCTATGTGGCGATCCACCTGTCGCTGATCCTCGGCGTTGGCGTGTTGATCACGGGGTCGATCTGGGCGCGCGCCTCGTGGGGTCACTGGTGGGTCTGGGACGAGCCGACGCTGGTTTCCTTCCTGATCGTCTTCCTGCTTTACGCGACCTACCAGCCGCTGCGGTTTTCGATCGACGATCCCGAGCGCCAGGCTCGCTACGCCTCGGTGTTTGCGATCACGGCGGGCGCCTTTGTGCCGCTCAACTTCCTCGCGGTCCGCCTCGCGCAGAGCTACACCCACCCGCGTGTGCTCGGCAACATCGGCCACAACCTGCCGCCGAAGGTCCAGCTCACGTTCTACGTCGCGCTGCTCGGCGTTGCGCTGCTGTTTGCGTTGCTCTGGAAGTACGAGATTACCTCCAAGCATGCGATCTCCCAGCTGCGCCGCTTGCGCCGGCTGCTGGCTGACGAGGAGGATCACGAGGACGCCGGCGCGCGGCGCCGACGCAGCGCTGCTCCTCAAGCCGGCGGCGCCCTCGGCTGATGCCTGCGCTGCCGCTGCACGAAGCCGGCAAGTACGTGGCTGCCGCCTACCTCGTGTTCTTTGCACTGGTGCTGATCTACGTCGCGATCATGGCGGCGAAGCTGTCGCGGATCGAGCGCGAGCTCGGCGAGCTGGGCGAGCTCGCCCAGCGCAGGCACGCACGGGAGCGCGAGCAGGAGCGCGTGACATGAGCGAGTTGCTGGCGATGGGGATCTCCCACAAGACGGCGCCGGTGGCGCTGCGCGAGCGCCTCGCGTTGACCGACAGCGAACTTCAGCGCTTCACTCGCGAAGCGACGCAAAACGGGGAGATTTACGAAGCGGTCGCGATCTCCACCTGCAACCGCACCGAGCTTTACCTCGTGGTCGGTGACCCGGTGGAGGCCGAGAGCGCGCTGCTGCGGATGCTCGCGCGCCGCGCTGACATCCGCCCCACGGAGCTCGCGGACGTGATCTACTCGCCCCGCAACTGCGACGCGGCGCGGCAGCTGTTCCGCGTCACCGCGGGCCTGGAGTCGATGATCGTCGGCGAGCACGAGGTCCAGGGGCAGGTCAGGCGCTCCTACGAGGCGGCGCTCGCGGCGGGCACCACCGGGCCGATGACCAACCGGCTGTTCACGGCTGCGCTCAGCGCCGGCAAGCGGGTGCGCAACGAAACGGCGATTGCGCACAGCCACGTCAGCGTCTCGACTGTCGCGGTGCAGCTCGCGCACGATTCGCTGGGCGCGCTGGCGGGGCGCCACGTCGTGATCATCGGGGCGGGCGAGACGAGCGAGCTGACTGCGCGTGCGCTTGCCGTGCGCGGCGCGGGGACGATCTTTGTTGCCAACCGCCACGCGGCCCGCGCACGGTCGCTGGCGGAGCGCTTCGGCGGCGAGGTCGTCTCGCTCGACGGGCTCCCCGACCAGCTCGCCCGGGCTGACATCGTGCTTGCCTCGACCTCCTCGCCGCACCCGATCCTCGGCGAGGAGGAGCTGGCCGAGGTGATGCGCGTACGGGGCGGAAGGCCGCTGATGCTGATCGACCTGGCCGTGCCGCGCGACATCGACCCTGCCTGCGCCAGCCTGGACGGTGTGACGCTGCGCGACATCGATGACCTTCAGGCCACGGTGGCCGACAACATCGAGCTGCGCGCGGGCGAGAGCCCCCAGGCGGAGGCGATCGTCGAGCAAGAGATTGCACGCTTTGCCAGCTGGATGGGCCAGCTCGACGTGCTGCCGGCGATCGCAACCCTGCGCGCGCACGGCAACGCGATCGTTGACCAGGTGCTGGCGGAGAACTCGGGGCGATGGGAATCGGCCTCAGCGCGCGACATCGCGCGTATCGAAGCGATTGCGCGAGCGGTCATGGGACGCCTGCTTCACGAGCCGACGATCCGCCTCAAGGGCCTTGACTCTGACCGCAGCCATGGCGGCGTGAAGCTTCTGCGCGAGCTGTTCGCGCTCGGCTCAGGGGACGAGACTGCGGCCGAACGCAGCGGCGAGCAGGCTGACGTGCGCCGCCTGCACGGCGCGTGAGTCTGCGTGTAGGGACGCGCTCGAGCCCGCTGGCGCTGGCGCAGGCGGGCGGGATCGCCGATCGAATCGGCGGCGAGCTCGTCGAGATCACGACGGGCGGCGACCGCGGCATCGGCGAGGACAAGGGTCGCTGGGTGGACGAGATCGAGGCGGCGCTGCTCGATCGGCGAATCGATCTCGCGGTGCACTCCGCCAAGGACGTCCCGGGCGAGCTGGCCGGCGGCCTCAGCATCATTGGCGCCCCGGCCCGCGCCGACCCCCGCGACGCGCTCTGCGGAGCGGCGTCGATCGCTGCGCTGGCGCCCGCGGCACGCGTCGGCACGAGCAGCCTGCGGCGCTCGGCGCAGCTGCGCGCCAGCCGCCCGGACCTCGAGATCGCGGAGCTGCGCGGCAACGTGGGCAGCCGCCTGAAGCGCCTTGAGCAGGGCGACTACGACGCGATAGTGCTTGCCCGCGCCGGCTTGCAGCGCCTCGGCCTAGACGCCGGGGAGCCGCTCGAGGAGCTGGTTCCGGCACCCGGTCAAGGGACGCTTGCGCTGGAAGCGCGCTGTGATGACGGCGCTGCCGCGGCGGCGATCGCGCCGTTGCGCGACAGATCAGCCGAGCAGGCTCTGCTGGCCGAACGGACGCTGGTGCGCGCGCTGGGCGCCGGCTGTGACACCCCGCTCGGGGCGCACTGCTCCGGCGACACGCTACGGGCCTTTGTCGGGCTGCCGGATGGCAGCGCCTGGATTCGCGACGAACTCACGGGAGGCAACCCCGCCGAGATTGGGCGCGAGATGGGCCGGCGCATGTTGGCGGCGGGCGCGAAGGAGATGCTCCGGCAATGACCGGCCGCGTCGCGTTTGTGGGAGCGGGCCCCGGCGATCCCGGCCTGCTCACCGTGCGCGCGGTGGAGCTGATCGCGCAGGCCGACGCGATTCTCTACGACCGGCTGATTCCCGCGCAGGCGCTCGACGGTGCGCGGCCCGACGCCGAGCTGCTGTATGTCGGCAAGGAGGGCGGCGGCGAGTCCACCCGCCAGGCGGAGATCGAGCGGCTGCTGCTCGATCGCGCGCGCGCCGGGGCGCTCGTCGTCAGGTTGAAGGGCGGCGATCCGTTCGTCTTCGGTCGTGGCGGCGAGGAGGCTCTGGCGATGCGCGCCGCCGGGATCGAGTTCGAGGTTGTGCCCGGGGTCACTGCCGGGGTCGCCGCGCCGGCCTACGCGGGGATCCCCGTCACCCAGCGGGGCCGTGCCAGCGCGCTCGCGCTCGTGACCGCGCACGAGGCCACCGACGAGCTCGATTTCGGCGCCCTCGCGGCGTTTCCCGGAACGCTCGTGTTCTACATGGGGGTGCGCCGTATCGAGGCGACGTGCGAGCGACTGATTGCAGCGGGCCGCTCCGCCGCGGAGCCCTCGGCCGTAGTCGAGCGCGGCACGCTGCCGGGACAGCGCACGGTGCACGGCACGCTGGGCACGATTGCCGCTGCCGCGCGCCAGGCGGAGATCGTCGCCCCGGCGATCACGCTGGTCGGCGCCGTCGCAGAGCTCGGCGAGCAGCTCGCATGGAAGCAGCCGGGTGCGCTGAGCGGCCTGACGATCGCCGTCACCCGCGCGCGCGCCCAGAGCAGCGAGCTCGCCGCCAGGCTCACCGCGCTTGGCGCGAGCGTGCTCGAGGCGCCGGCGATCCGGATCGAGCCCCGCGCGGTCGAGCTGCCTTCGCTGACGAGCTACGACCTCGTCGTGCTGACAAGTCCGAACGGCGCAGAGATCCTGTTCGAGCGACTCGCCGAACGCGGCGAGGACTCGCGCGCGCTGGCGGGCGCGACGGTCGCGGCGATCGGGCCCGGGACGGCGCGCGCGCTGCGATCGCACGGGATCATCGCCGACGTCGTGCCGCCGCGCTTCATTGCCGAGTCGCTCGCCGAGGAGCTGCACGGGATGTTCGCGCGCCACGCGCTGATCGCCCGGGCGGCGCAGGCGCGCGACGTGCTGCCAGACGCGCTGCGCGCGCGCGGGACAGAGGTGGATG
>JBPCQX010000157.1:0-11842 GCA_050997675.1 Solirubrobacteraceae bacterium | reverse complement strand
AGGAACGACGGAATCGCGATCGCGGCGAGAATGCCGATGATCAAGATCACAACAAGCAGCTCGATGAGCGTAAAACCCTCATCACTGTTACTGCGCTGGCGCAACTTCTGCAACATGGAATCCTCCTCGGATCCGAATTGGCATTTGGGGCGCCAGCTCCAATGTTTCCTCAGCCGCATCGGCAACTCGACTCTCTCCGTGACATAACAGAGACCCGTAGCTTTGCGTCACACCCTCACGAGTGCTATGCCCTTGGCAACTCGGCTCTGGCTTCCTCACCACGCCTATCGACAAACCAACAACCGAACTTAAGCCCCAAACCTCCGGAGCCGAAAATCAACCGGCGGAATCCTGAGTCCAAAGCGCCTGAGCGTCGTGACCGGCCTGACGGAAACCGGTTCCCTCGCACCAGGGACAGCTGGCCGATTTCGGCTCGCCGCCGAGCCCGGAGATCACCTTGCCCGTGCCCCGGCAAGCTGTGCACGGTGCGGATGTCGCAGTCGTGGTCTCGTCGCCGTCAGCCATGCCGCGAGAGTAGCGCCTCGCGGCCTGCGATCATCTCCGGCGTTGCCGGCCCGGCTCGACAGTCTTCCTAAACAGCGCCTCACGCTTCTCGCGCTTCTCGTTGTCACGACCGCCGCAGCCGGCCTGCGCTTCGCGTCCCTGCGGTCAGTTCCGCTTGACCCCTTTTACGACGCCGCGGTCCGCAGCATGTCGTTGTCGTGGCACAACCTCTTCTTTGGGGCGTTCGAGCCGGGTGGCAGCGTTTCAATCGACAAGCCGCCCGTCGACCTGTGGCTGCAGGTGCTGAGCGTCAAGCTGTTCGGCTTCGGATCCGCGCAGCTGAAGCTCCCCCAGGCGCTGGCAGGAACGCTAGCCGTGCCGCTGTTGTTCGATGCCGTCCGGCGCGTGTTCGGGGAGTTGGCCGGGCTGCTTTCCGGGCTCACGCTTGCCCTGCTGCCGATCGCCGTTCTGAGCTCGCGCAGCGACACGATGGACTCCGTGATGATGCTGCTGAGCGTCGCCGCGCTGTGGATGCTGATTCGCTTCGCGCAGGAGCAGCGCAAGCGCTGGCTGCTCGGAGCAGCAGCAGCGATGGGCATCGCGTTTAACGTCAAGCTGTTCCAGGCGCTCGTACCGCTGCCGGCGTTCGCACTGCTCGCAGCGTTCGCGATACCCCCGCGCTGGCCCGCCCGCCTCAGGCTCAGCGCACTCGCAGCCTTCGTGTTTGTCGTGTTCGCTCTCTCCTGGTTGTCGGCAACGCTGCTCTTTCCCGCCTCCGACCGGCCGTATGCGATCGGCTCAACGAACGGCAGCGCCTGGAACGCAGCCTTCGTCTTCAACGGCTACGACCGCATCGCCAAGCCCGCAGGCGCGGCCGATCTGAGCGGGGCCCCCGACGGGCCTCGTCGCGCGCCGGCCAACAACAGCGAGGTCGCACGCGCGCAGGTTCCAATCGGCAAGCCAGGACTTCTGCGTCTCTGGGACCACGACGGTCCGCTCTCCGGGCTGCGGCTCGGCTACCTGCTTCTGCCAGCGCTGCTGTTCGGCGTACCCGCGCTGATCCGGAGCGTGCGCTGGCCCGCCGGGGACGTGCCCACGGAGCGACCAGCAGCAATTGCACTATTGCTGTGGCTGGCAACCGGCCTCGTGCTGTTCAGCGCAATGGCCCGATTGCATCCCCGCTACGTAGAAGGCTTCACCCCCGCAGTCGCCGCCGCCGCAGGCATCGGGCTCGCGTGGGCATCCAGAGCACAGGGACACCGGAGAGCCCTGTTCATAGCGGGCGGCGCAATCGCCAGCGCGCTCTACGCGCAGTACCTGATCGGCGGCACAGTGCTCGCGCTCACGCTCGTCGCCTGCGCCGCAACGATCGCAAGCTGCCTGTTGTTGCGGCGCACCGCCGCGCTCGCAGCTGCAACGAACACGCTCGCGCTTGCGCTACCTGTGCAGGTTGCGATCGGGCTCGTGCGCCATTCTGAATCCGACGCCGGCCGCGTCGGCTTCATGCGTCCGTCGCAGGTCACCGCGCTAAGCGACTACCTGCGCGCCCATCAGGGCACCGCACGGTATGAGTTCGCAACCGCAGCCGCAACGCAAGCAGCATCCGTGATCGTTCGCGACGCCCGCCCAGTACTCGTGCTGACCTCGTTCGCAGGTCAGAGGCTGGTCGACGTCGCAAGGCTTTCACGGCTCGTCTCACAGCAGCAAGTCCGCTACGCGCTCCTCGGAGGCGATTGCGGCCCACATCAGTCATCCAAGCTGCCATCGTGCTCGCCCGCCGCAGCATGGGTTCGCAGCCATGGTGTGGATGTATCTCGAGCAGCCGGACTAGCCCGTGCGAGAATTCTCTGGCGGCTGCGCTAGCTTGCGAGACCCATGCAGTCCCAAACTCCTCCCTCCCTGCACATCCTCGTAGTCGACGACGAGGAGCCGCTGCGTGAACTGCTCAGCCGCTCCTTTACCCGCGAGGGGCATCGCGTGACAGCCGTAGCCGACGGCGAAACAGCGATCGAGAGCGCCTCCGCAGAGCAGTTCGACGTCGTGCTGCTCGACGTCGCACTGGGCTCCGGCCCAAACGGCCACGATGTGTGCCGTACGCTGCGAGCCCGCCGCAACGTGGTGCCGATCATCATGCTGACCGCGCTCGACAGCGAAGCCGACGCCGTGCAGGGCCTAGAGGCCGGCGCCGATGATTACGTGACCAAGCCGTTCGGCCTCGCGGAACTGCGCAGCCGGATCCGCGCAGTCCTGCGGCGCTCCGGACCGCGCGCCCTCGGTGGGGAGATCCTCGAGGTGGCGCAGGTGCGCGTCGACCGAGGCCAGCGCGAGGTCATCGTCCGCGGCGAGACGGCACGGCTGACATTTTCCGAGTTCGAGCTGCTGGTGTGCCTGATGTCCGAGCCCGGGCGCCTGTTCAACCGGCAGGAACTCCTGCGCGCGATGTGGGGCGACAGCGCCTACCGCGATCCGCGCGCAATCGATGTCCACATTCGCCACCTACGTGAAAAGCTCGAGCAGCGCCCCGACGACCCGAAGCTGATCGTCACCGTGCGCGGCGCCGGCTACCGCTTCCAGGAATCCTGATGCTGCGCGTCGGACTGCGCCCGCGGTTGCTAGCCGCCTTCGTCGCCACCAGCGCGTTGACGCTCGGCTTCGCCGCAATCGCCCTGCTTTCGCCGTTGAAGGACCGGTTGCGGTCCGATGGCACATCGACCGTGCTAGCGGCTGTCGGGGCCTCAAAACTGGGCTTCGATGACGTTGCGCTGCAGAAGGACGGCTCGCTCGAGCCACACGCCCTGTACCAACAACTCAGCGGGCTCGCCCGCCGCACCGGCGCTCGAGCGGTCGTTTTCGATCCCGCGCTAAAGCGAGTCTACGAGCGTACACGGGCCCGCAGCAGCGCAAGCGAGATCTCGGTGTCCAGCGGCGATTTGAGCACCGTTACCGATCCCGCTGCCACGCAGGCTCAGACGCTCGCTCTCGTCACCCAAAGCCTGCGCGAGAACAACGTCGCGCACGCAATTCAGGGCCAAGAGCTGCTCGTCGCCCAATCCCTGCACATCGAGGGGCGCCCGTTCGTGCTCCTCGTCTCCAAACCGCTCGCCTACGTCAAACAGGCCACCCGCGTCGTGCAGGGGGTCTTCTTCGAGGCAGCCGGGGTCGGCCTGCTCGTCGCGCTGCTGCTCGGAATCGCCTTCTCCTCCACCCTGCTGCGGCGGCTCGAGCGACTGCGCGACTCCGCTCGGCAGCTGGACGAGATCGGACTCGACGCCGCAGCCCCCGCGCATGACGGCTCGCGCGATGAGATCGGCGAGCTGACCCGCTCCTTCATCGCCATGTACGAGCGCCTGCGCCATCAGGAGGATGCCAGGCGCGCGTTCGTCGCCACCGCCTCGCACGAGCTGCGCACCCCTCTCGCATCACTCGACGGCATGCTCGAGCTTCTGGCCGAGGACCTCGAAGCCCAGCCCGCTGATATCGAGGACGCACGAACGCGTGTCGCGCACGCAACCCAACAGTCACGGCGCCTGGGCCATCTGGCCTCCGACCTGCTCGACCTTTCGCGAATCGATGCGGACGTCGGCCTGCGATCGGAGCCCGTCGAGTTGGTCGAACTCGCACGCGCAGTCGCAGCCGAATTCGATCTTCGCGCCAAGGAGCGCGCCCTGGAGCTTCAGATCGCGCCCACTGACAGCTCGAACTGGGCAGATGGCGACCCCGGAAGCGTCGCTCGTATCGTTCGCATCTTGCTCGATAACGCGCTGCGAGTGGCGCCGCCGGGGAGCACCGTGCGGCTGCTGATCGACGGAGGCAAGCGCTGGTCGCGGATCGAGGTGCAGGACGACGGCCCAGGGGTTCCCGAGGAGGAATGCGAGCGGATCTTCGAGCGCTTCCAGCGGGGCCACGGACGCAGCGGCGAGGGTGGCTTCGGGCTCGGCCTCGCAATCGGACGCGAGCTCGCGCAGCGCATGGGGGGCTCGCTCGAGCTCGCCGACCACGCGCAGGAAACCGGGGCCGCGTTCCAACTGCGACTGCAGACCTCCGCCGTGGCAGTAGAGGTCTAGCCGCATGGAAGCACTGCTCGAGCGCGCCCGCGCAGCGGGCAGGTTTGGGATCGACACCGAGTTCATCGGCGAAGGCCGCTACCGGACCCTGCTGTGCGTGATCCAGCTCGTCGTCGATGACGAGCACGGACGCGACATCCTCGTCGTCGACGCGCTCGAGCAAGGGCTCAACCTCTCGCCGCTCGCGAGCGTGCTCGCCGACCCCGCCGTAGAGGTCGTACTCCACGCCGGCCGCCAGGACATCGCGCTGCTGCGCCGCTGCGCAGCCACAGAAGTCACGCACATCTTCGACACCCAGCTCGCCGCCGGTTTCGCAGGGATCCAGGCGCAGGCCAGCTACGACACGCTGCTGCGCGAGCTGCTCGACATCGACGTGCAGAAGAGCGCCAGCTACACCCGTTGGGACCGCCGGCCGCTCAGCGCCGAGCAGCTCTCCTACGCACGTGAGGACGTGCTCCACCTGCTGGACATGGCACAAGAGCTGGAGCAGTGTCTGCAGCGCAGCGGCCGACTCGAATGGGCCCGCGAGGAGTGCCGCGCGCTCGAGGACATGAGCGACTCGCGCGATCCCGATCTGCTGTTCGCCAAGCTCCCGCGCATCAACGCACTGAGGCCCGCCGCCCGCGCCGTCGCACGCGAGCTCGTGGAGTGGCGCGAGGCGCTGGCAGAGCGCCAGGACCGACCCGCCTCAACAGTGCTCAACGACAGCGCGCTGGTGGAGCTCGCCAAACGGCGGCCGCAAACCCGTTCCGAGCTGGAGGGCGTGCGCGGCGTCAACCCAGGCAACCTGCGCCGCAGCGGCGAGGAGCTGCTCGCCGCAATCGGGCGCGGCTCAAAGCGCGAGCCGATCCCCGCCGAGCGCGAAACACGCGAGCACGGATCGCCGCTCGATTCCCCGCTCGTCGCTCTGTGTGAATCGCTTGTGCGCACGCGCGTGCTTGAAGCGCGGCTCGCCTACGAACTCGTAGCCTCCCGCGCGGACCTGCAACGCGTCGTCGCGGCAACCCGCAGCGGTATTGGCGAGCCGGACGTGCGCACGCTTCAGGGTTGGCGGCGCGAGCTCGTGGGTGAGGAGCTGCTGGCGCTGCTGAGTGGCGAGCTCGGGCTCAGCGTCGGCGCCGGACGAGAGCTCGTGGTCCGCAGCCTTTGAGGACTCAGCAGCCGGACGTGTCGGTCGCGATCGTAGTCGTCAGTGCGGTTACCGGGCTGTTGGATGTGTTGTTCAGCGGGCACTGCACATAGCCGGTCTCGTTGAAGACTCCGACCGAGCTGGACAGCGGGTAGTTGTTCAAGCCCACGTCCTGCGTATAGAGGGTTGTGCTGATGGTGTCGTCGTAGCCGATCGCGTTACCCGAGAATGACAACGCTGACAGCGTTATGTTTGACTTCGGTGCATACACGAAGAACGCGTTCGCGACCGACCCCGACGAGCGGAACGTGGTCCCTCCGCCGGTGCCGTTGCCCACTTGATATATCTGGATCTGGCTCGGTGACAGCGTGTTCGCTGTACCGCCCACAAGGCCGCCAATGCCTTGCGACGCGGAGAAGCTGCCGGCAGAAATGCCGTTGTGCGCCACGAAGCCGCTGCAGCGGCTCGAGGTCGGACTGTCGATGAAGATCCGAACCGGGAGGCTCGTGTTTGTCGTGCCCGTCGGAAGCGTCACCGGTCCGCTCGTGTTGAACGAGCAGAACACGTAGTCGGTCCCCGGCGTCAGCGTGATCGAGGTCGCACCGCTCGCGTTGTACACCTCGTTCTCATTGGAGAGACCTGAGTTCGCGGTACCGTCCGCGTTCCGACCCGAGACGTAGCCCGCCGCCGGACACGACGTCGAGCAGCTCGCCTTCGTCGGCTTAATCGAGATCGGGGAGCGCGTAAAGAACGGCGTGACACAGTTGCCCCCGGCTGGGACCTGGTTGAGCCCGCCAAGGAGCACCGGAATCACGGTAAACACCCCAAGCGCCTGCGTGCCGCCGCGCGTGCATCCGTAGTCGATCGAGGTCGGACCGATGACGCTGTTGCCGGGGCCGAGCACGTTTGAGCCGGTGAAGGTCCCAACGCCGTTGAAGTTGACATTGTCACCGGCCCGAGCTGTGCCGTTGAAGAGTGTGGCAGCCGTGACGGTGAACGTGAGGTCGTGCAGAGCCTCGACGGTCTTGAACGGGTCGATCGGCGCCAGGCTCGCAACCACTCGGGCGTACAGGTAGCGATTCGCGTCTGCCGTGTTGCCGTTGTCGTCCACCCCAATCGAGGCGATCATGGGCGAGAACGAGACGCCGGTCCCGCCGGTGGTTGCGGTCTCTCCGGGAGCGAACTCGCTTGTGTAGAAATCGTGCTGGCCTACCGGCAGGCGCGTGGAGCCGCCCTGGGATCCGCTCGCCCCGGGGCCCTGCGCAATCGGGCAGGCGCTCGCCGTGCTCTTCACGTTGCCGCTCGTCGTGAGGCCGCTCGTAGCCACTGACACGCTCGCGACAGCGGTGATCGAGAGGTTGGTGTTGACGTTGGGAACCACGCAGTCGGCGAGCGAGCCGAGCACGCCCACCCCACCGGTCAGGTTGAGCGTGTCCAGGTTGAGCTGGTTCTCGCGCAGCAGCACGGCCTGGACGCCATAGTCGGCTGCTTGCAGCGCCCGCCGTTCACGCGAATCGCGGTTGGCGTGCGAGCGCGAGGCGAGGGTGCCAGCGAGTGCCGCTGCTCCGACGCCCAGCGCAACGGTAAGCAGCGCGAGCACAACGACGATGACGTAGCCCTCCTCACGGTGATGTGGCGACCGCGGGCTCATCCGATGTTGAATCCGAGGCGCAGACCTGACGCCGACTGGCAGGCGTTGTTCGGGATCGGGTTACCAAACAACGTCGTCGTGTACACAGGGTGCGTCGAGCCCGTGTTCGCGTGACCGGAGACGGCGCTTAGCACCGCAGCGACAACAACCCTGCGCGCATCGCCGACAGTCGAGCCCGCCGATCCCGCCGGGCACGTCGGGGGCGAGGAGCTGTTGGTGCCGACCGAGGTCAGCGTGACGTAGGTATGGACCGTCGCGTACGTGTCGCCTGAGGGCACACTGCCCTGGGAGGCGTAGCTCGTGCCGTTGCTCAGGTCGAAGTAGGTTACCGGCGCGATCTTGCCGTTCGTTGTGTCCACCTCGAGCTCCTCGGCGAACGTCGTGCCGCCGTCGACCGTGCCCTCCCCTGTCGAGTTGTAGTTTTTCTCGATCAAGAAATTCTCAGGCGTGGCGCTGGTGGAGGTGTTGAAACCGCTCGCGTAGGAAGTGATGAAGTCATTCGGATCGTTGGGGTTGGACGGGAGCGTCGCATCGACGGCGGCCAACGGATTGGCGCCGAGCGCGAGCGCGCTGAACCCGTACTGCGTGACCAATTGGTGGACGAGCTCGACGCGTGCCTGCAGCGCGGCAACTAGTTGAGACTGGCGTTGGGTACCGAGCGCGCTGTCGTCGTTCGAGACGAGCGCAGCGGCAGCGGCTCCAACCACCACCAGGGAAAGGAACATAGCCACGAGGACCTCGATCATCGTGAAGCCCGAGTCGTTGTTCACGATCCGTATCTCCTCGGCGCCACGCCATCCTGAACAGAGATCGAGTTGGTGACCCCCTTCACGGTCGCGGTTTGGTTGCTGTCAGCCTGGCTCGTCACGCGAACCTGCAGGTTTAGCGAGACGTATGCAGGATTCGTCGCCGGTGATGACAGCGTCGATCCGTCCGACGCCTTCGGCGTGAAGGCGGCCGAGGTCACGTTCCGTGCCTCCTGTAGTGAGGTGGCCGTCGATTGACAGTTGGCTGCCGGCGTGCAGGTCCGCGTGCAGGTGGAGTTCGCTGTGCACGTCCATGTGACGAAGCCTCCTGCGACGGAGCTTCCGGCGGCCGGCAGATAGAACGACACCGATGAGGTACCGCCTCCGTAGCTGACCGTCACCGGAGTCGTGTCCGAGCCGTCCGTTGAGCTTGCGATGTTTTGAGCCTGGCGCAGCTCGCGCGTCAGGCGCTCGAGCACGAGCTCGGCCTGGCGAGAGGCCACCGCCCGACTCGAAGCGCTGTTGGACTGATTGAACGAGACAATCAGGAACGTCAGCGGACCCCCGATCACGACCAGCGCAAGCGCCATCGCCACGAGCATCTCGATTAGCGTGTACCCGGCCTGTCGTTGGTCGCGGCGCATCGCCTGTCTTATCGGCACGATTGCACGATGGCGCGACCCCGCGATACTCAGCGGACGAACGTTCCCGCGGCGTTCAGTAGCGCCGATCGACATCGAAGACGCCCTTCCCGCCCGCGGCGTCGATCGCGGTCAGCCGCACGTGGGCGAGCGTCGCGAGCCGGGCGGCGACTCGTTCATTGAGACTCAGCCAAAACTTCGATTAAAGGCAGCCACCGTGGTAGGTCGATTTCATCCCACTCCCTCGCCTGCTGCGCGCGCATGCCACTTCTATCGGCATTCGCCGCGAGCACTTGAGAGGATCCTGGGGCAAGCGGCCTCAGCCGTCGACGTGCGCCCGCAGCCAAAGCTCGAGCAGCGCCACCTGCCACAGCTTGCTGCCGCCAAGCGTCGTACGGTGCCCGTTGGGGTCCGCCGCCAGCGCCGAGACATGCGCGACATCGAAAATGCCGCGAGCGCGCACCGACCGCTCCGAGGCAGCGTCGTACACCAACTCCAACACCTCCCCCTCCAGATGCGTCAGCGCCGGAACCGGAAAGTAGCTCTTCGGGCGGTCGATTACCGAATCCGGCAGCAGTCCGCGCGCGAGCTGCTTCAGCGGGCCCTTGCCGCCATCGGCGAGTTTCAGCTCCGGCGGACAGACGGCCGCCAGTTCGACGAGCTGATGGTCGAGAAACGGCGTGCGCGCCTCCACGCCGAAAGCCATCGTCATGTTGTCGACGCGCTTGACCGGATCATCCACGAGCATCACCAAACCGTCCAGCCGGAGTGCGCGGTCGAGCGCCGTCGCCGCCCCGTCCGCCGCAAAGCTGCGCGCGATCAACTCGCGTGACGGATCGCCGCAGCAGCGCAGCTCTGGCACGACCATCGCAGCTGACTCAGCAGCGGTGCGGTCGATGAACTCGCGCGCATAGACCTCGTCGCCGCAGGCCTCCACCTCAGCCAGCGGTGGATACCACTCATAGCCCGCGAAGACCTCATCCGCTCCCTGACCTGATTGGACGACCTTCACGTGCCGCGAGACCTCCTGGCTGAGCAGGTGGAAGGCCACGACGTCGTGTGAGACCATCGGCTCGCTCATCGCCGCAATCGCGCCCGTCAACGCGTCGAGCAGTCGATCGCCCGAGATCCGGATGCAGTGGTGATCGGTCTCGAACTCGCGGGCAATCAGATTCGAGTACTCGAATTCGTCTCCGCTGCGCCCGCCCGCAGCCTCGAAGCCGATCGAGAACGTCGCCAGCGAGCTCTGTCCTTGTTCTGCGAGCAGCGCCACGATCAAGCTGGAGTCAAGTCCGCCCGACAGCAGGACTCCGACCGGCACGTCAGCGAGCATGCGCCGTCTCACGGCCAGCGCGAGCGCAGCTTTTGTGGCGGCAGCCCAGTCGCCGGGCGACCAATCGGCCCGCAGCTCGTCGCGTCGGTAATCGGGCGCCCAGTAGCAATGGGACTGACAGGTGCCGTCAGCCTCGACCACCAGCACGGTGGCGGGCTCCAGTCGCCGCACCGTGCGAAGGATCGTCCGCGGGGCCGGAACCACTGAATGAAACGAAAGGTAGTGGTGAAGCGCGACTGGATCGATCTCTGTCGCAACCCCGCCGCCCGCAAGCAGGGCCGGCAACGTGGAGGCGAACCGCGTCACACCCGGTTCGGGATCGGTGAGGTAGAGCGGTTTGATACCGAGCCGGTCACGCGCCAGCACCGTGCGGCCGCTCCGCGGATCGACCACCGCGAAGGCGAACATGCCGAGTAGGTGCGAGGCGAACTCGCGCGGACCCCAGCGGTGCAGTGCCTTCGCGATCACCTCGGTGTCCGATCGAGAGTGGAAGGCATAGCCCTCGCGCTCGAGTTCCGCGCGCAGCTCGCGATGGTTGTAGATGCAGCCGTTGAACGCCGTGACGAGACCCAGCTCCGCATCGACCATCGGCTGGCTTGCGCTCGAAGAGAGATCGATTACCTTGAGGCGGCGGTGCGCAAGCGCCGCCCCGCCCTCGTGCCACAGGCCGCTCCCGTCCGGTCCCCGCGGCGCCAGCGCACCCGACATCCGGCGCAGCCCCTCGAGGTCCGGCGGTCCGTGCCGGTTCAGCTCCCCCGCCAAGCCGCACATCAGAACTGCGCGACGAGATCCGTCACGAGACCCGCCAGGCCATGCGGTCCCCGGGCCGCCGCGAGCTGGCGCTGAGTGCCTGTGGAGCGACTCAGCGCGAGCACACCCTCGAGTTCCGCGCCGCAGCCGAGCTGCTCAGCGTGCGGCACGCAGGCATCGAACGTGGCCCGCAGCGTCTCGTGCGCGTCCACTCGTCCGATCTTGCGTTCGTCGAGAAAACTCGCGTCCATTCCGTCGCGTGCCGCTATGAAGCGGTTTTCGGCCAGCACCTCGGGCAGCGCGTCCTGGTGAGCCGGCGAGGCCGCACCCTCCACGACTTCGAGGTGCACGAGGCTCTGGACCAAGGCGACCAGCGCCGCAGAGTCCGCCACTGTGATCTGCGCGTCCATGATCCGCACCTCGACCGTGCCCCAGCGCGGCTGCGGGCGCACATCCCACCACACGTATGTCGGATCCGGGATCGCGCCGCAGCGCAGCAGCATGTCAACGGCAGCAGCGTATTGCGCGTAATCTGCGAACGCGCGCGGCAGGCCGACCCGGGGAAAGGCGCCGAACATCGGCGTGCGGGTCGATGCCAGCCCTGATGCCCGCCCCTGCCAGAATGGCGAGTTGGCAGACAGCGCGAGCAGCAGCGGCAGGTGCGCGCGGAGCCCGTTCATCGCGCGGATTGCATCGTCAGGATCAGCAACGGCGACGTGGACGTGCAGCGCAAACGTGGGCTCGCGCCGAGCCAGCTCCCGCAGCGAGTCATACAGCAGCTGGTAGCGATCGCCGCCTGAGATCCTCGTCTCTTGCCAGACCGCTGTTGGATGCATGCCCGCCGCGGCGACCGCAAAGTTCATCTCACCAAGCCGCGCGCGCAGCACCCTGCGGAGCTCGGCGAGTTCGCCGATCGCGCCCTGGACGCTCGACTGCGGGCCCGTGCGCAACTCGAGCGCCGAGCCGTGGATCTCAGCGCCGACATTGCCGGTGAGCCGCTCGTCAAGACCGGGCAGCACGCTGT
>JBPCQX010000016.1:0-16678 GCA_050997675.1 Solirubrobacteraceae bacterium | reverse complement strand
TCAGCTCCCCGGTACAGAAGCTTGATGATCTCGACGCGCTGCCGGGCGCCCAGCGGCAGATCGCCGACCACCGCCCGGGGATCGATCGCCAGACCGAAGCGCTTCGACAGCTCCTCCACCGACCGCTGCACGTCTTTGAGACGAGACAGCCCGGGTGCCAGGGAGGGAGCGAGCGCCAGGTTCTCGGCGACGGTCATATCCGGGACGAGCATGAAGTGCTGGTGGACCATCCCGATCCCGGAGTCCACGGCCTGCTGAGGGCTCCGGATCGACACCTTCTTGCCATGGACTTCGATCGACCCGGAGTCGGGCTGGTAGAGGCCGTAGACGATGTTCATCAGCGTCGTCTTGCCCGCGCCGTTCTCGCCGAGCAGTCCGAGAATCTCTCCGCGCCGGACGTCCAGCGAGACGCGATCGTTCGCGCGGAGCCCCGGAAACGTCTTGGTGATATCCACCAGCATCAGCGCCGGCGGCTCCTGCGACGGGCCCGCCGGCCGATCGCTGGGTGGCGGTTCCGTCACCATGCGCTCCCCCGTCCGTCTGAACTCTGCGCGCCGATTCGAGTCCTGGTCATGCGGTGCTGGGGCGCCCTCATACTTGAGGACGCCCCAGGAGCGATTCAGTGACGCTGGTGTGCCGCATGACCCACGGCGGTCCGGCTAGCCCGCGCTGGGCAGGCCGTTGCTGTAGCCGAAGCTCGGCCTGGCGTTGACCGCGTCGGCGGCGAGCTTCGTCTTGCCGCTGTTGATGGCGGCGATCGTGCTCTTGGTGACCGCTACGATCGCCGGGTTCGCGGCGTACTTCGGGCACAGCTTGAGCGTCTCGACCTGGGGGTCCTGGAGGTCTAGAAGGATCGTGCCGGGCTTGATCGTGTGGTGCATGTACGCCGAGATCAGCGTCCTGGCGGCGATCTCGTTGTTGACCACCTCGGTCCCGACGATGTTGGCGTACGCCGCGCAGTCCGGAATCGTCAGCTTGAACATCGCCGGATTCTTGCCCGACTGCGTGCCAGCCGCATAGGCGCCCGCGATCCCCGCGTCCAGAAACGGGAAGATCACGTCGGCGTTACCGTCGATCTGCGCCGTCGTGGCCGCCTTCGCCTCAGCGACGTTGTCGAAGTCGCCGGTGAGCGTCTCCAGGACCTTGATCTTCGGGTTGACACTGTGCACGCCTTCGGCGAATGCCGCCTCAGCCTGGGTGGTCGGAGGGATCTGCGCGCCGCCCACGTAGCCGACGACGTTCGTCTTGGTCATGTGCGCGGCGATCACGCCGCCCACATACGCCGGGGCACCCCAGTCGTTGTTGAAACCGGTGACGTTCGGGTGGAACTTGGCCGGAGCTCCGGCGATGTCGACGAAGTACGTGTGGGGGAACTTCGCCGCCTCGCTGTCGAGGGTCGGCCCGTAGGACGAGCTGACCGCGAGCACGAGGTTGTTCAGCGGAGAGAGCGTGTCGATCCCGTCAGTCCGCTGCGCGTCGGTGGTCTCGTTCTCAAGCACCGAGCTGAGCTTCAGGTTCGGGAACGCCTTCAGCGAGGCCTGCATTCCTTCGTATGTCGCCTGGCCGAACGACCCGTCGTTCTTGGTCGTGATCAGTGCGGCAGCCATCTTGACCGTTCCGGAGGGGGCGGTCGGCGTCTTGCCGGCGCTGGTAGAGCTCCCAGACCCGGCTGCGCTGGAGCTGCTGCTCGAGCTGGAGCCGGTAGACCCGCAGGCGGCAGCGATCAGGCTTGCGCCCACCACCAGTGTGATGCCTAGGGCCAATCGGATTCTGCGGTGCGCACCCTTCATCTATTTCCTCCTCCTAGTGGTCCCCACCGGGCCCTCCGTCGGTTGTGGGCAGAATCTACACCAAATGGTCATACGAATTTCAATAGCGATTGGTGGACGAAACATGTTCATAACGTCTAAACAAGCCCTCTGAGAACGCCTACGCGGCCTCCATGGCGCGATGCGTCGCCTCCCCCCGCCGAGTTGAGTATCTCGCCGGCTCAAGGCACCGTCATCGGGACAGTCCCACTCGCGAGAGAGGGTCTTTCCCCGTGTTAGGCGATGCCGCTTGGAACGCGGTCGTCGCTGGATCGCCCACCGAGGAAGAGGTCGCTCAAGTCAGGACGGTTGGCGAGCTCAGGGCCGCTACCTCTGAGCGCGATTTGGCCCGTCACCATCACATATCCGTCGTGGGATATTTGCAGGGCGTCCCGAGCTCGCTGCTCAACGAGCAACACTGCGACGCCACTGGCGATCAGACGGGGCACTTGCTCCTTCAGAAGAGTTGAGGCGACCTTCGGTGCAAGGTTTGCGGTCGGCTCGTCGAGTACCAGCAGTTGTGGAGAGGTCATCATGGCTCTGGCCAGGGCCAGCATCTTGCGCTCGCCGCCACTCAGCGTCCGCGCCACCCGACCGCGCATGTCGGCGAGGACCGGGAACGTGTCGAGCACCTCGTCAGCGCGTTTTCGCCACGACTGCCTGGCGATCGTGTAGCCGCCAAGAGCTAGGTTCTCCTCGACGGTCAGCGGGGAAAACACATCATCGAGTTGGGGGACATACCCGACGCCGGTTCGTATGATCCGGTCGGTTTCCCAATTCGTCACGTCGCGACCGGACAGCAGGACGCGACCTTCGCTGACCGTGATGGTGCCGAGTATGGCCCGAAGAAGGGTGCTCTTGCCCGAGCCGTTTGCACCGACGACGCTGGCCGCTTGTCCTGCCTCGACCGAGAGGCTGACTGAGCGCAAGACGGGCGCCCCGCCGTAACCCGCCGTCAGATTCTCGACCGAAAGCAGAGGTGGCTTGCCACCCTCGGATGCAGTCATGCGATGTACGCCTCTATGACCTGCTCGTTGCGCCGGACCTCAGCCATTGATCCCTCCATCAGGAGCCGTCCGTTGGCCAAGACGACAATGCGCTGACACAGGCTCTCGACAAACGCGAGTTCATGCTCAATCAAGAGAATGCCCAAGCCGCCGTCGGCCAGCGCTCGAAGCGACTCGGCAATCTCCACCGACAACGCGGGACTCACCCCGGCCATCGGCTCATCGAGCAGCAGAAACCGTGGCTTTCGCATCAGGCATCGCATGATCTCCACCAACCGTCTCTGGCCGCCGCTCAGCTCGCCGGCGAATGTTCCCGCCATGTGAGACATTCGAAAGCGGGCCATCAAGTCATAGGCCCGAATGAGCTGTGCCTCCTGCCAGCTTCTCCACGCCCTCGGTCCGGCAACAGCCTTGCGAAGTGACATCCATTGCCAGGCATCAGAGCCACCCACGAGCAGATTCTCGACGACCGACATGCGCTGAAAGACGTTCGAGATCTGAAACGTTCGGACGATGCCCTTGCGAGCGAGGACATGCGGGCTCAGCCTCGATATGTCCTCACCATCCAGTGAAACCGCTCCGGCGACGGGCCTGATGTGACCAGAGATGGCGTTCAGGAGGGTCGACTTTCCGGCCCCGTTCGGGCCGATTAACCCGGTGATCCCGGCCCCGCACTCGAAGGAGACGTCCTCGACCGCGACGACCCCGTCGAACTCGCAGCGAATTCCGACGAGGGAGAGCCTACTCATCGGCCGGTTTCCGAGCCGTCACGACTGGCCCCGGAAGCGAAACGGATCCGCTGTCCATAGGGCCCGCCTGCTGTGGGACCAGTCTCTGAGGCCGCTCCGGCAACAGCCCGCGCGGGCGCAACCACAGAAAGCCCAGGATCAGAGCCCCGATCACGACCCACTCCAGCGAGTCGATCAGACCGGGATAACCGATCTGCGGTAGGAACCGGGTCAGCTCGAAGAACAGCACGGGAACGAGGATGGTGCCTACGCTGACGCCGCCCCAGTTGCCAGTACCGCCGATGATGATCGCAGCGAGCAGCGCGAAGGTTTCGGGGTAGGTCCAGCTCGATGGAGCCCAGGCTCCAACGTATTCGACGAGAAGCGCGCCGCTGATTCCCGCCACGGCGCCCCCGATCACGAACGCCTGTAGGCGCAGCGCACTTACCTGGAGGCCGGCTGAGGCCGCCCCACTCTCATTGTCCCTGACCGCGCGCAGCGCCCGACCGAACGGTGCCCGGGAGAGGCGCAGCAGAACCAGAACCACGATCGCCAACACGACGAGCACCCACCCCATGTACGCGGTCTGATAGCCGAGAGGGCTCAGATGGAGCGCAGATTGCAGAGGAGCGGGCACGAAGGCAAGGCCCGTGGTTCCGTTCACGAGCCCGATGACCGCCTGTGCAACTCCCGTGGCGATCAGAGACAGAATCAGCATGACAATGCCCTCGTAATCCCCGCGCAGCTTTCGCAACGTGACAGCACCGACGAAGAAGGCCAGCGCACCACCCACCGCACCGGCGACAATCAGAGGCAGCGGAAAGGGAAGCTGTGCTCCTCCGACATAGGCCTGGGCGCCGCCGTAACGGCTTGACGGGCCTAGCGAGACAATCGCCGCGCTGTACGCGCCCGCTGCCTGAAAGATGATGAAGCCGAAGCTGTTGATGCCGGCCAGTCCGTATTGGATGTTTAGTCCACAGGCGGCGATCAGGGTGATTCCAGCGATGATGATCACGTCGTTTACGTAGAACCACATATTGCTCAGGCCACGAGGCTCCTCGAGCTTCCGAAGCGCCCCAGCAACCCGGTGGGGCGGACCAGGAGGACCGCCACGATCACGCCCGCAGCCGCCACCACCTTGAGTGATGGTGATATGGCTGCCGCCGCCGCCTCGCTGATCACCCCGAGGAGCAGTCCGCCGATCATCGCTCCGTATGGTTCGCCGATTCCGCCGAGGATGGCGGCGGCGACAACATCGATGAACAGGGTGTCTCCGGCCGTCGAGTCGAATGTGCCGACCGACACCCCGAGGAGCACCCCGGTGATTCCGGCGAGAGCCCCGGAAACGCTCCAGGTCAGTGCTCGCACCAGCCGCGTTGAGATCCCGCAGCATCGCGTGAGCGTGGGATCCGCCGACATGCCTCGCATGGCGAGCCCGATCCTGGTTCGCTTCAGCAGTAGATATACGGCGAGCATCAGCACCACGGCGAGCGCGACCTCAGAGAGCTGGACGGTGTTCACAATCGCGGGACCCACGGTGACAGGGCTACCGGTAGGAGTCGGATAGGAGAGGATGCCCGGCCCCTGAATCGCCTCGAGTCCGTACTCGACGATCAGCAGGATGCTGAGGGTGACGATGGCCATACCAAAGCGGCCTGCGCCTCTTCGCATAAATGGCCCGATGATGACCACGCTGATCGCCAGCGAGAACACGCCGCCCCAGACCGCCCCCGCCACGAGCAGTATCGGGAGGCTGCTCGTAATCGACTTGGTCAACAGATACGTGACAAAAATGGCAGAAGTCATTGTCACGCCGTAACCGAGGTTGAACACGTTCGTGATCCCGAATTGCAGAGTGAACCCTACCGCACCGATCGACACCAACGCACCGGAGATCACCCCGAAGACAAGGGAGATTATCACGGTATTCATCGTGGAAGCGCTGGCTTTCTGCTCATGACCGCCTTGGGGAGGCGTAGGCCACGTAGCATTGCTTTCTTGCCGTGCGCGCCGTCGCCATGACGAAACGGTGCCTGGCCCGGCTACCGAGAGTGGCTCGGGTCACGCCGAAAACGGGGTCGCGACCAACTTGCACACTCATACACCACCGGCGATGGCGACGTGATTGACCTGTGGGGCGGTGATAATCCCGACTATCTTGTAGTTCTGCCCCGGCAGGCTCGCTGAGAACATGCCGGGCGAGTTCTGATACTTGTTGAAATCAACCGCTCCGGTCGGGCCGACGTACTGAATCTGCTTTCCCGAGTGCAGGGCCGATTTACCAGCTGCGAAGCTGTGCACGACGACAGCTCCAGGCTTCGCCGCGGTGACTGCCTGCATATAGTTCCGGTAGGCCGAGGATTGAATTGAATGTGCAGCCACCATCGCCAAAGCCATGATGTTGATGTCGTCATAGGGCAGCTCTGAATACACCTGCCGCGCCGACTGGCCCGGATGCTTCTGTCCGGACGTCATCATGAGGTGGTTCCAGGTGGTGAAGGTCGGACCAGACACCGCTCCGAACGGCTGCACGATCACCCAGTACTTAGCGTAGTCCGCTGCGCCAACAGCGTGAATGAGGGCCGTGTTGTAGTCAGGAACGCCTATGCCCGCGGTTCCCAACGTCGGGATCACTACTCCTGCCGCTTTGAGCTCGTTGAAGAAGACACCGCCTGTCTGGGCATCTGTCTCCGTGAAGATGGCCTGCGGATGTGTACCGATCACCTGCTGAACTTCCGTCTCATATGACGTTTGGTCATTGGTCAAACTTATGGTCGTGGTGAGGTGAATTCCCAGAACCTTGGCTGCTTTTACCACGCCCGGCACGTTGCCCTGTGCAGCGTTGTCATTGCCGAAGACAAGCGCGACGTTTGTGTAACCCTGGCGCTTGGCCCAGACGGCGAGCGCGACTCCGTCGAGGATGTCGGGCGGCGTACTCCGCCAGTAGTACGGATTCGTCTGATGGTCGAAGAGCTGTGTCCCGCCTTCGTCCATCGTGACCACATGGGCTTTCTCGAAGATGGGAGCCGTCGCCGTGTCCTCATCACTGCTCGGCCCGACGATGCCGCCGATATTCGAGGTGGTCGCCAGCAGCTGGTCCGCGGCTGATACTGCGTCAGCTGGATCGCCTCGCGTGTCGACGACCTGGCACGTGGCTTTGTGCCCGAGGATTCCTCCTGCCTGGTTTATCCCGTTCACGGCCGGAGGACACCCTGGATACGCAAATCCGCCGTAGTCCGCGTCGTGTCCACTGAAGGGGAAGAACACGGGAAACGTTACGTTTCCTGCCCCGGTTTTCGCGGTGGTGCTGGCTGCGGCGCCACCAACCCCCGTTGGGGGATTGCTCGAGCCGCAGGCTGCGAGACCCAGAGCCATGGCCACCAGCGCGAGGCTGAAACCTCGCCGGACTACCGGCCTATGCGTTTTGCACGTCCGCCGATACTGGTGGAAAGCGAGCGCCGAACCCTCGCTTCGGGGAGCTGTGGACCGAGATGTCATCTGCCGGCCACGCGCGCGTCGGCGCTTGATGAAGCTTCCACGGGGGCCGGCAAGCCGAGCTCTGCGACCTCTTGGCAGGTGGCAAACCAAACTCCGTCGTGTTCCTTCATGTACGCGATGAGGCGATCGAGAACCGCTGCCCTGAAGGGACGGCCGCTGATTTTCGGGTGCATGCACCACTGGAACAGCCGCGGCCCGTCTGCCGACTCCTCATAGAGGACGTCAAACTCCGCCTTGAGAGTGCTCAGGACACCTTCAGTCGTCCCATAGGGGGTCCCGCCCATGGGGGCGGGCGTCCCCGAGCCGAGCATGAGGTACATCGACCAGTCATCGTGGCCGGCGGGAATCTCGACTATGGGCCTGCCGTCCTTCTCAAGCACGTAGGGAAAGTCGGTGTCATGAAAGTCGCTGTGCCACGAGTATCCGAAGTCGCGGAGGTAGTCCACCGTTCGCTCAGTTGTCGTGTACTTCGGCGATCGCCAACCTTTCGGCATCCCACCCAGAACTTTCGATACCGCCTCGGTCGCGCGCTCGACCTCTTCGCGCTCCTCTTCGGCCGTCAGTGAACAGAGCGGTACGTGGCGGTAGCCGTGGACGCCGATCTCATGTCCGCTCGCCAGAACTGATTTGAGCGAATCCGGATACCATTCGGCCGTCAGGCCACAAAAGAGGAACGTACCTAAGACGTCATGCTTGCGCAGTATGCGCGCGACCCGTGGTACACCTTCGAGAATGTCGTACTCTCGCATGGTGAGGTCGCAATAATTGATTTGCCCGCCAGGCCAAAACGCATTTGGGTCACTCGCCCATGCTGCGGCCGCATCGACATCGCCCTGGGTGTCGAACGTGAGAAGTATGGCGATCCTCTTGTCTGCGGGCCAATTGTCAGCAAAGGAGCCCGGCAAGCGTGCGCCAAAGACTTCCTTGAATTTGCCCTGGCCCCATTGCCATGAGGACATCGCTTCAGCTAGTGATGGCACAGCTCCTCCTTATTACGACCGGATCGAGATCATCGTCACCGGATGATGACCTCCTTCATACATGGCTACTGGCTGTGAGCTTTTGAGCCCTGTCACTCGGGCGCCAAACGCTACAGGGAGGAGGGAGGGGGCGCCAGTGGGGTTTCCCCTCAAAATTGGGCGGGATCCCCGCGCCTGGACGGCTCGCGCAGGAGGATGGCGCGGAGCGAGCGCGACGCCGGGCCGGAGTGAGCTACGGGGCCCCGGAATGGAGAGCGCGAGGTCTGCGCGAAGAAAGCCTACCGTGTCAGGTGAGGCCAAACAGCTCGATCGCGGTGCCCGACCAGATACGGCCGAGTTCCTCCTCAGCGAGATCCAGCGCCTCGACCGCCGCCACAGCACGCTCTGTCTGCCAGAAGGGCTCGTCTGTCCCGAACATCACACGATCAGCTCCGAAGACCTCGAGCGCGAGACGTAGCGCCGGCGGCCAGACGCAGACCGAGTCGGTGTAGAGCAGCTTCACGTGCTCGCTTGGGGGGACGCTGAGCGCGCCCATCGCACCGTCGTACCGGGCTGCTTCGTAGTCGAGCCTTCCCAGCACGTACGGCAGCAGGCTTCCCACGTGGACGAGGTGCAGCTTGAACCGTGGATGATGCACGAACAGTCCGCCAAGGATCAGCCTGAGCGCTGCGGTCGTCGTGTCGAACAGGAAACCAAGCGTCGTGGTCAGCGCGTACACATCGACCGTTGAGCCGCTCAGCGGATATGCCGGATGCAGCATGATGGGCAGCTGCAAATCGGCGGCCGCCTCGAAGACGGGACGGAACCTGGGGGAGTCGATGGCCTCCGCGCCGATGTTCGAGGGCACCTGGGCTCCACGCAGACCGAGGGAGGCGGCGCGCTCGAGCTCGGCGATCGCTGCGTCCGGCGCCTGCCAGGGCAGCGCAGCAACCGCCTCGTAGGTTCCGGGGTAGCTTCGGGTCGCTTCGGCCAGCTCATCGTTGCAGGCGCGGGCAACCGCAGTGCCCTCGGCTGGCGGAAGTCCTTCGACGCTGGGCGTGATGACCGTGAGGACGCTCGTATCGATGCCGTCCTGCTCCATCCGCTCCGCCGTCGCGTCCAGATTCACGGCCTCACGCCAGAGTGGATAGACGATCCCGCCGCCCCACTCGACTAGACGTTCGCCGTGTTCGCGCCGGATCGAAGGAGCCGTCGTCCGCTTCTCGAGCGCAGTTGCGAGCGCCTCAGGAAGAAAGTGCACGTGGACGTCGATCCTGCGGGTGCGCTGCATCAGCCGCCGCCCGCGTGGGGCACGACTGCCACGCACTCGATCTCGACCTTCATTCCCGGGACCGCCAGGCGACTGACCTCGACGAGTGTGCTCGCGGGCCGTGCCGGACCGAACACCTCGCGGCGCGCGAGGTCGACAGTCTGTCTGTCATCGACATCGGTCAGGTACACCGTCACCTTGACCACATCCGAGAACGTCGCTCCGGCCGCAGCCAGCACCTGCTGCATGTTCGAGAGCGCCTGACGCGTCTGTGCGAGCACGTCGTCACCACCGACCAGCCGTCCGGCGCCATCGAGGGGTGCGCATCCAGATAGGAACAACAGGCCACCGACGCGAACAGCGTCCGTGTAGTGGCTGATCGGCTCGTTGAGAGCCCGAACGCGGATCTCCTCTCGATCGTATTCCACGTTCAATCCACTTCCTCGAGGAATTGCTCGATCGCCGCGTTGACGGGATCCGGGCGCTCGATGAACGCGAGGTGCCCGCAGTTGCTGATCCTCACGCTGCGCGCGCCGGTGATCCGTCGCGCCACGGCCTCGTTGTACCGGGGCAGCGTGATCAGGTCCTCCTCGCCGTAGACCACCAGCACCGGACAGGCCACTTGATCGAGGCGATCCAGCGTCTCGTGCCTGAGGTCCGCTTCGAAGTGGTTTACGTAGGCGTGCAGCGGTTGGCGCCCCGAATGCTCGCGGAAGAAGGCCTCGAGTTCCTCCACCAGCCCCGGCTCGCGATCGACCACGCTCGGCGCCCACATCCAGAAGGAGTAGGCGTGAAAGACTGCGAGCGGCGCGTCCCGGAGGGTTTTCAGCCGTGCTTCGAACCATCGACGGATGTGATGCTCCCGCCGTGTGCTCGACCAGGTGCCAAGGAGCACCGCGCTGCGGACCAACATGGGGTTGCGGAGTGCAATCTCCTGGATCACCGCCGTACCCAGGCTCAGCCCAACGAAGTGGGCCCTTCTCACGCCGAGGCGGTCGAGGAGCGCCTCGGCGTCCCGCGCGAACAGCGCGACCGTATACGGCGACTGCGGCGCGTCGCTTGCACCGGTCCCGCGGAGGTCGAACGTCACACAGGTGTAGCGAGAGCAGAAGCGTGGGACTTGCGAGCGGTGCCAGATCCCGCCGCCGACGCCGGTGCCGCCCACGAACACGAGTGGCTCGCCGCCGCCCGTGATCTCATACTCGAGCTCGACTCCATTGACGTGCGCGCGCGCCATCGAGTGATTAGGAGCCCCGGTGGATGGCGGCGGGTGCCGGGCAAGTCTCAGCCCGGTCCGGAACGTGGCGCGCAGCACGGCTCAGCTTCCGGTCGAGCCAGCGCGAACGGCCGGTGCCCCACACCACGAAGGATCTGACATCGGACAACCAGCTCGGCCAATGCTCGCACACGGCTCCGTAGAGGTTGGACCAGCGCTGAGTGTGGTCGGTGATCGGCCTCTGGCGCTGCTCCCAGTCGCGGAGCCCGCTCTCGATCGTCCGAGCTTCGTCGAGGACGGCCGCCAGCGCAAGCGAGTTGGCGAACGCGAGATTCGCGCCCTGTCCGAGGTTCGGAGGTTGCGCATGCGCCGCATCGCCGACAACGACGGCGCGACCGCTGGACCAGGCGGTGCAGACCACCTCGCTGAGCACGTCCCACCTTCCCTCGCTTCCGATCCGCTCGATCACGTCTCCCAGATGCGGGAACGAGTGAAGCCACGCGTCCTTGTCCACCGGAACGGCGCGGCCCCGCTCATCGTCGATCCCCAGCGCGAGGCAGACATAGATCGTCTCGTCGCTGGCGGGGCAAACCAGGAGCCGGCGGTGTCCACTCCACCACTCGACCGAGACCGTGCTCGTCTCACCGGGCGCACGCGGAATCAGCAGCCGGGTGCAGCCCTCCGTCTTCGACCGGAAGCTCTTTGTCAGTCCAAGCGACTCGCGCAACTGGGAACGATGCCCGTCGGCGCCGACGACGAGGTCGGCCTTGAACCGCGTTCCATCCTCGCGTTCGATCTCTCCCGCTGCGCTGGCGCGGACAACCGATGAGTTCGTCTCGATCTCGACGCCGGCTTTGGCCGCCACATTCAACAGCGCGTCGTACAGATGAGCGCGCGGCGGGATGTAGAGCCGGTCACCCTCGCTGAACTCGGCGCGCAGCAGCAAACGGTGTTTCGCATCGCGCCTCTCCCACGCACTGATCCTCCGTGTCCGTGCGACTGTCTGCTCGAATGCCCCGATCGCCTCGAGTGCACGCAGACCGTTCTCCCATAGCCATATCCCCGCGCCGAACATGCGCAGATCCGGTGCCGTCTCGTGCACACGGACGCTCCAACCTCGCTGAGCAAGCGCAGTCGCAACGGTAAGGCCGCTGAGCCCCGCGCCCACTACCTCTGCGTGTCGACTAACCACCTCCACTACGCGGTCGGCGTGTGCTCCGCAGCGGCCCGCTCCCGTTTCTTCAGATCGCGCGCGAGCTCCTTGCCTTCGTCGTTCGCGAAGAGCGTGTCGAGCCGAGGGTCACCGGCGGACCGGCCGTCGCCGTGTACGACGTCCCAGGTGAGGTCGCCGGTCGAGTACACGATCGCCCGATCGAACGGCCGCGCAACAAGGCTGCGCGCGTCGAACTCGACGATCGTTCCATCCTTGATGATGACCTCGAGGTTGCGCTTGTCCTGGAGAACGCGGATGTCCCGCGCGGGATCTTTGGTAACGACCAGCAGGTCGGCCAGCATGCCTGGCGCGATCTCCCCGACCTGGCCTTCGAGCCCGAGGACCAGCGCGTTGTTCTTCGTCGCGGCCTGGATCGCCTCGAGCTCGGACAGTCCCGCGTACTCCATCATCAGCTCCAGTTCGCGCGCGTGCCACTCGCCGTATGGCGTTACGGCGAAGCCGGTGTCGGTCCCGACCCCGAACCTGACGCCCGCACGGTGGGCGCGATGGAGCGTGTCCGCCGTCTTCTCCAGCAGCCGCGCAGCGCCGTCCCGCTCCCTGGGCGGTGTGCCGACCAAGTGGCCCCAATCGGCTAGGTTCGCCAGGAGAAGCAGCACCGGGACGAGCAGCGTTTGCGACTTGGCCAAACGCTCGATCGTCTCGTCGGTCATGTCGTTGCCGTGCATGATCCAGTCGAAGCCGGCCGCCACCGAGGCGTCCACTTCCGCCGAGCCTCGCGCGTGGATCGTGACGCGCCGCTTCAGCTGGTGGACCAGCTCGCCGACCGCCTTCATCTCGTCAGAGGTAAAGGCCTGGTAGTCGCCGAATGGGCTGTCGGCCAGCTTGATCAGGTCTACGCCCGCCTTTACCTGACGGCGAACCTCCGCGAGCATGTCGTCCTTCTTGTTGGCGAGAACACCGATGCTCGACTCGGGCAGACCGACCAGCTCGGGATAGAAGTCGCTGATCCCATTGCTTGTGGTGATGAAGCGGCCGGCGCTGGTCACACGCGGCCCGTTGATCATTCCTTCGCGGATCCCTTCGCGGATCCCGACACCGATGTAGTAGCTCCCGCCGGGCTGTGAGAAGCCCGTCACGCCGGCTCTCAGGACTCGCTCGGCGTTCACGCTGGAGCGGAGCGTTCGTAGCTCAACGCTCGTGTAGAGATCTTGCTCCTCCTGGGTGCGTGTGTTTCCGAAGCTGATATGGCAGTGGGCGTCGATCAGTCCCGGCATCACGGTCTTGCCGCGTGCGTCGATCACAGTGAGCTGGTCGTCGCGCGGCACGGCCTCCCGTGTCGCCTCGGACCCTACGGAAGCGATTCGGTTCCCGTTGATGAGCACCGATGTCTCCGGAAGCGGCGCGTTTCCGGCACCGTCGATGACGGTGGCACCCTCGATCAAGATCCACGAATCCAAACCTCGCCTCCTCTCTGGCTCAGCCCGCAAGTATCTCGCCACACCAACCCGTCGAGGCTGACTAGCGGGGATTTACTGCGGATTTGAGGGTTTACCCCGATGCGAGACCTCGGCACTACCGATGAGACTCACCGCGGAACCGATGGCCACCTTTTTCGACGAGTATCAGCGGCAGCTGTACGACCGGCGGTGGAGCTGGGACGACATCCCGTTCTACGAGGGCAGGGGCGCGAAGCAGAGCATCGCCCCACTGCACGACCTCGACTACCTCGACGTGTACGAGCGCGTGTACGGCCGCAAGGCCGGCTGCAACGGGATCGGCAAGCTAAGAGAGGTGGCGCTCACCAGGGTCACCGAGGTGGAGAACCAGGTGTACGACGAGCGCTTTCCATACGTCGCCGACAGCGCGTTTCTCGAGACCCACGGTCTCGGCCGCATCCCCGACATCGACGTCTGCAGGCGTCAGCAGGAGCACTACGCGCAAGTCCTCGAAGGCGAGGGAATATCCGTCCACTGGATCGACTGGGGCGATGCCCCGATGGGCGCCTACGGACCCCTCCAGGCGACCTGGGCAGCGCAAGAGCTCCTCGTGATAAACGGCGGCGCGGTCGTGCCGAAGCTTGGGTGGCATCCGTTCAGCTTTGGTCGCACCGAGTTCCTCGCGCACTGGGCTTTCTGGAACCTGAACATCCCCACGCTCCTCACGATCAGCGGCAAGGGGAGCGTTTGCGAGGCTGGCGCCACGGTCTGGCTCGCCCAGGACGTCTACGTCGTTGGTCTCTCCGCCGCCTACAACCGCCTCGGGCTGGACCAGCTTCTCCAGACAGTCGAGCTCACGTCCGGAGTCCAAGATCTCAAGGTCCTCACCATCCGCTGCCAGGGCAAGCTCTACTTCGACCGCACTACGGGCGCCAGCGCCCACGTGACCAACCTGCTGGCGCCACTCGACGTCGATAAGGTGCTGGCGTTCAAACCAGGGATCGACACCGGCACGCTGCTGTGGCTGGAGCGGAACGGCTTCCACGTGGTCGACGCGGAGTTCGATGAGCACCTCCAGAACGACGTGTGTAACCTGAAGATCCTCGAGCCCGGCCGGGTCGTGATGGCCGCAGAGGCAAAGCGAACGATCGCGAAGGTTCGCGCCGCCGGCGTTGAGGTGATCGAAGTGCCTTACTCCGGCTTCCAGCACGCCGGTGGTGGCTTTCACTGCACCACCATGGAGATCTACCGCGAACCGGGGCCGTTGATGGAGGACAGATAGGGATGGCAGCCGGGCCCAAGACGGCGATCGACAGTCAGTACGAGCGGCACCTCGAGGCGCTCAAGGAGCGTGACTGGAAGCTCGAGGACATCCCCCTCTATGAGCCGGGACAGCCCACGGACTTCGCCGCCATGATGGAGATGGACTACCTGGACATCTATCCGGAGGTGTGGGGTCGTCGATGCGGCGAGAACGGCATTGGGCGCCTGCGCGAGGTCGCCATCAGCATGATCACGGATGCCGAGATGGCCGCCTACGACGAGCGCTATCCCTTCCACGAAGACCTCGACTGGCTCGAGTCGCACGGCCTGCAGCGCGCCGACATCCCGAAGATGCAGGAGGAGCAGGCCGCATACGCCGAAGCACTGGAGGGTGCAGGCGTGACGGTGCACTGGATCGACTGGGGCGAGTCGCCGATGTCGGCGTTCGGACCCATGCAGGCGATGTGGGCCCCGTCCGACCTGTGGATCATTCGCGGCGGGTCGGTGATCCAGAAGACCGGCTGGCACCCCTTCAGCTTCGGCCGCTCGGAGTTCATGGCGCGCTGGGCGCAGCACCACCTCGGGGTGCCGGTTCTCTACACCATCATCGGCAAGGGGGTCCAGGAGCCCGCCACGACGATGTGGTTCGCGGATGACATCTGGATCACCGGAATCTCGGCCGCCTATAACGCGGAGGGCAACCGCCAGCTCGAGCCGGCCGTGCGCCGCTCTGCGGGGGACGTGGACCTCGAGGTGCACACGATCTACCTCTCGACAGACCGCTTCGTAGACCGTCAGAGCGGATGCTCAGCGCATCTGACCAATGCGATCTGTCCGCTCGACATCGACAAGGTTCTGCTCTACCCGTCGGCGGTCGACGCCGGCACCCACGCGTGGCTCAAGGAGAAGGGCTACAAGATCGTGGAGGTGGATAGTCGCGAGGAACAGATCCGCTACACGCCCACGAACACGATTCCGCTCGAGCCGGGCGTGATCTTCATGGTCAAGGAGGCCAAGCAGGCTGTGGCCGCGGTCCGCAGGGCGGGCGTCGAGGTGATCGAGATACCGAACGAAGAGTTCAGCCGCATCGGCGGCGCGCTCCACTGCAGGACGATGCGTGTCCTGCGCGACCCGGGTCCGCTGAAGAACGTGTAGGGCCCCGCGTCAGTTCGGCCGGCGCACTCTCAGGCCCCGGGCAGCCCCCACCGAAACCCTCCGAACAGCCGATAGGCGGCGTGCTCGAGCAGGCGATGGCGCGGCGTGCGCCAGCAGCGCAGCGAATGGTGCCCCTCGTGACGAAGGCAGAGGTTGCAGGAGGTGCAGTCGACGAGGCCGGTGCGCCCCGCCGCGATCTGAGCGGCGAGGTCCGGCTCACGGATGTACGGACGGGCCATCGCGATGAAGTCGGCGTCGCCGGACTCGAGCACCGAGCACATCGTCTCAGTGCTCCGCATCCCCCCGACGGCGATGATCGTCGTGCGCACCGTCGCCCGCAGCGCCTGGGCCCAGGGAACGAAATAGGCCTCGTCGGCCGGCGCTGCGAGGAGGCGGTGAAAGAGCAGATCTCGGGCGGCCCGGCGCGCGTCGACGGCCACGTATTCCGCCGCGGAGTTTCCGACCCGCTCCATTACACCGCACGAGACCTCCACACCATCGATGCCCGCCTCGACCAGCTTGGCCGCCACGGCAACCGCGTCGCCGACCGCCAAACCTCCCGGCGGAGCATCGACGACGCCGAGCTTGATCGTCAGCGCGCGACCCTCGGGCACGACCTCGCGCACGGCACGCGCAACCGCCAACGCGAACCGAGCCCTGCGACCGGCATCGCCTCCCCAGTCATCCTCACGGCGGTTGGTCAGCGGCGAGAGGAACTCGCTGATCAGGTAGCCGTTGGCGGCGTGAATGTGGACCCCGTCGAAGCCGGCCTCGACGGCGCGCCTAGCGCTGGCGGCAAATGCCTGCACTGCCTCTGCGATGTCCTCCTCGGAGGCGGCGCCGACCATCCTGCCGGTCAGCGCGTTCGGAACCGGCGATGGCGCAAGCGGCTCGAGCTGCGCGATCCGTGACTGGCTCCCGGAATGAGCGATCTGAGCAAGGGCCAGGCCGCCGGAGGCGTGGACTGCATCGGCGATCCGCCGCAGGCCGGGAGTCATCCGGTCCTCGTAGACGCCGGTCTGGCGGCGAGCGTACTTGCCCCGCGGATGGCAGAACAAGTGACCGGTGACGATCGTTCCGACGCCCGTGCGCGCGAGTCGCTCATAAAAGCTGACCAGCGCATCGGTGACAATGCCGCCCGGCGCCGCCATAGTCTACGCTGTG
>JBPCQX010000231.1:0-3428 GCA_050997675.1 Solirubrobacteraceae bacterium | reverse complement strand
GCCCTGGGCAGATGGGCAACAAACGCGTGACGCAGAAGGGTCTCGAGATCGTCGAAGTCCGGGTCGACGCCAACCTTCTGCTCGTCCGCGGCTCAGTGCCCGGTCCCCGCAACGGGGTAGTGGAGGTGCGCACCGATGGCTGATGCTCCGGTTCTTGGCGGCGCCGCTCGCAAGGCCAAGCTCGACGAAACCGCGTTTGCGCCGCGCTTCCATGGGCCGCTGGTCCATGATTCCGTGCGCGCCGAGCAGGCTGCGCGCCGCAGCGGCAATTCCTCGACGAAGACGCGTGGCCGGGTCTCCGGCGGCGGCGCCAAACCATGGCGCCAGAAGGGCACCGGCCGTGCTCGTGCCGGCTCCTCGCGCTCGCCGATCTGGACCGGCGGCGGCACAGTGTTCGGTCCACACCCGCGCTCCTACACCTTCAAGATCAACCGCAAGGAGCGCCGCGCCGCCCTGCGCAGCGCGCTTGGTCTGCATGCAGACCGCGGCTCGATCGCTGTGCTCGACGCAGCGACCTTCAGCGAGCCGCGGACGAAGGCGGCGGCAAAGCTCCTCGCTGACTGGGGCCAGGCGGTGCCCGTGCTCGTAGTGCTCGGTGCCTCTGAGCGCGACGCGGCACTGTCGTTTCGCAATCTCGCCCGCGTATCGGTGCTCCAAGTCAGCTCGGTTGGCGTGACTGAAATCGTTGGCGCCGCTTCGCTACTGGTGTCCGAGGAGGCTCTCGAGGCGCTTACTGCTCGCGCGCTCGGCAGCGCAAAGGAGGCCTGAGCGGGGCATGGATCACTCCCAGGTCATCATCCGCCCGGTCGTCTCCGAAAAGAGCTACGTGCTCTCTGCGGTCGACAAGTACACCTTCCGTGTGCATCCCGACGCCCACAAAACACAGATCCGCCAGGCTGTTGAAGCCCTCTTCAGCGTGCGCGTCCTCGAGGTTCGCACGATTTCGGTGAAGTCCAAGCCGAAGCGTCGCGGCGCAATCCGCGGCCGCACGCGGTCGTGGAAGAAGGCGATCGTGCAGGTTCGCCCCGGGGACTCGATTCCGATCTTCCAAGGTCTCGAGGGGCTTGACTGATGCCCGTACGCAAGCCCAAGCCGACCAGTCCGGGGATGCGGTTCGTAACGTATCCCGACTTCGCGGAGGTCACGAAGGCCGCCCCTGAGCGCTCGCTCGTCGAGGGCCTCACGAAGAGCGGAGGTCGCAACTCCTACGGTCGCAAGACCGCGCGCCACCGCGGCGGCGGCGCGAAGCGTCTGTACCGTCGAATTGACTTCAAGCGCAGCAAGGACGGGATCCCGGCCCGCGTCGCATCGGTCGAGTACGACCCCAACCGCACGGCCTACATTGCGCTGCTCAACTACGTTGATGGCGAGAAGCGCTACATCCTCGCGCCTGCCCGGCTGCGCGTGGGGATGAGCGTGATGAGCGGCCCTGGAGCGGACATCACCGTCGGCAACTGCCTCGCGCTCGCGGCGATGCCGACCGGCACAGTCGTCCACAACGTCGAGCTTCAGCCCGGGCGCGGCGGCCAGCTCGGGCGCTCGGCCGGCACGTCGATCCAGCTGATGGCAAAGGAGGGCGAGATGGTCACGCTGCGCCTGCCTTCCGGCGAAATGCGGCTTGTCCGTGGCGAATGCCGCGCCACGGTCGGCACGATCGGCAACGCTGAGCACCAGAACGTCAAGATCGGCAAGGCTGGCCGAAAACGCCACATGGGCGTGCGCCCGCAGACTCGCGGCACGGCGATGAACCCGGTCGACCACCCGCACGGTGGCGGCGAGGGCTCTACGACCGCCGGTCGGCATCCCGTTACCCCATGGGGAGTTCCAACGCTCGGCTACCGAACCCGCAAGAAGCGCAAGTCGTCCGACCGGTACATCGTTCGCGGTCGCCGCCGCGGGAAGGGCAAGAACCGATGAGTCGCTCGAGCAAGAAGGGACCGTTCGTCGAGGAGCGCCTGATGGTGCGCATCGAGGCGATGAACCAGGCCAACACGAAGCAGATGATCAGGACCTGGTCGCGCGCGTCGACGATCTTCCCCGAGATGGTCGGGCACACGATCGCTGTTCACGACGGTCGCAAGCACGTGCCCGTGTTCGTCTCCGAGTCGATGGTCGGCCACAAGCTCGGCGAGTTCGCGCCGACGCGGACCTACCGCGGACACGTCGGCTCGGGAAAGGTCCGTTAGCTCGATGGCTGACGAGATCGAAGACGAGCAGAAGCGCGCCGGCGCATCGGGCTCTCCTGAGACAGAGGCTCACGACGAGCCGCGCGAGTCCGCTGAGGCCAAGCCGAAGCCGAAGCGCGCGCCGCGGGCGCGGAAGGCCCCGGCTGCGGCGGCGAAAACCACTGCCGCCGAGTCGGAGTCGGAGCCGAAAGCGCCCCGACGGAGGGCTGCGAAGAAGACTGTCGAGCCCACCGAGTCCGCACCCGCCGCCCCCGATCGCCAGCGCGGCGCGCCGCCCACCCAACCTCCGCTTGTCAGAGCGCACGCCAAGTACGTGCGCACATCTGCGCGCAAGGCGCGGTTGGTATGCGACCACATTCGCGGCAAGCCCGTTGACGAGGCCCGGACGATTCTCGCGTTTGCTCCGCGAGCCGTTGCGCGGGATTGGGCGAAGCTGCTCGACTCTGCGGTGGCGAACGCCGAGCACAACCACGAACTGGTGGGTGAGGACCTTCGCGTCAAGGAGGCCTTCGCCGACGAGGGACCGACGATCAAGCGGTTCCGCCCCCGGGCGATGGGCCGTGCGACGCCGATTCGCAAACGCACAGCACACCTGACGATCACGCTGACTCCGAAGGATGGCGATTAGATGGGACAGAAAGTTCACCCGGAGTCGATGCGCGTCGGCTACATCCATGACTGGAAGTCGAACTGGTTCAACGAGCGCAACTTCTCTGAGTACCTTCAGGAAGACATCAAGATCCGCGATCACATCGTCGGCAAACTCGCGCACGCCGGGCTGTCGGACATCACGATCAAGAAGAACTCCACTGAGGTCGAGGTCAACATCCACACCGCTCGACCGGGCATCGTGATCGGCAAGTCCGGCAGCGAAGTCGACGCTCTGCGCAAGGACCTGCACCGGATCACTCGCAAGCAGATCAAGGTCAACATCCTCGAGATCAAGCGTCCTGAGCTCGACGCCAAGCTCGTCGCGCAGTCGATCGCCGAGCAGCTTCAGAACCGCGTGGCGTTCCGTCGCGCGATGAAGCGGGCGCTGACCAGTGCGATGCGCTCCGGGGCCAAGGGCGTGAAAGTTCAGGTCGGGGGTCGGCTTGGCGGCGCCGAAATGGCGCGGACCGAGAGCTACTCCGACGGTCGTGTGCCGCTGCACACGATGCGCGCCGACATCGATTACGGCTTCTACGAGGCGCGCACCACCTTCGGGCGGATTGGCGTCAAGTGCTGGATCAACAAGGGCGA
>JBPCQX010000188.1:0-4409 GCA_050997675.1 Solirubrobacteraceae bacterium | reverse complement strand
TCGATCTCGACACAACCCTCAGCGTGCTCTGCGACAGCATCTACCGCATGTTCGCCCGCCGCCTTCACAACGGGTACCAAACCGCCACACCCGACACCATCTTCCGCCACTTCATCGAAGGCCCGGGCGAGCTGCGATTCACCCCCGACGGGATCAACGTCGCGCTACGAGCCCGCGCCCACACCCCAGTCCTACTCGACGCCGGCTACCACAAGCAGACCACCACCATTCCGTGGTGGGACGGCCGCGAACTTAGCTTCAGCTTCCCGCCTGCCTGACCCCGGCCCACCGCGCAGCAGGGTCGAATAAACGCACCGGAAATCCAGGTTAGCCGGGCAGCGGGGTTAGCCGGCGGGCGGCTCGGGATATACGGCGATCGGGTCCATGAAGTCGATCGCGTGGCCGCTACCTGACTCGATCACGCACTTGAAGCCAGGCTCGGTGTCGAGGTAATACCACTCGATGTGATCGCCGATGCCGGCCTTGGCCGTGATCCCGAGGCCCATCGCGGCGAACTGATCGATCACCCGCTGTGACTCCTCGCGAAGCTTGAACATGACCGCGATCGAGCCGATCCCCTCGCCTTTGGTATCGAGCATCCGCTGCCACGGATTGTCGCCGCCCCGCGGCTCGATGAGCTCGAAGTTGAGATCGCCGACCTGAGTCTCCGCCCACCGGATGTTGAAGTAGTCGACGGGCTGGCCGTCGAGCTCGCAGTCGTGCATGATCACCTCGCCGTCGGACTCGAAGATCTTCCACGGCCCCCAGCCGAACGCCTCGTGGTAGGCGCGCATCCGCGCCTCGAGGTCGCGTACGACGACCGAGATCTGGGTGATTCCGTAGTTGAGATCGGCGGGCTTCTCGGTCGGCGGCGCATCCGGGGTGGGGTATACGTACGCCGGCTTGACGAAGTCGGCCGCGTGGCCGCTGCCGGACTCGATCAGGCAGCCGAACCGCTCCTGGGTGTCGAGGTAGTAGTACTCGATGTGGTCGCCGATGTTGGCCTTCATCGTCACCGGCATCCCCCGGTTGGCGAACTCGCGCTTTAGGGTCTCGCCCTCCTCCATCGTCTTGAACATCACGGCGATCGACGCGACCCCCTCACCGCGCTCCTCGACGAACTCCTTCCAGAGGCTCGGGCCGTCGACCGGCTCGAGTAGTTCGAAGTTGAGCGAGCCGACCATCACCTCGGCGCCTTTCAACGTGTAGTCGACGCGCTCGCCGCGCAGCTTGGTGTTGTGATGCATCGGCGGTTTGTGGTCGAACACGTCCCATCCCGACCAGCCGAACGCCCGCCAGTAGCGCTCCATCGTCTGCTCGAGGTCGCGCACGGCGAGCGAGACCTGCGTGATCGGATACTGAAGCCCGGCGAAGCCCTGCGGCAGATCGCTCGACGTCGTGGTCACGTCCGCTCCTCCAGTGGGTTGAGTTGTGATCGGGCTTGAGAGAGGCGCGGAGGCACGGCCACACCGTCTGTGCTCCAGTCGCTATAGAGGGCCAGTGGGTACAACGCAGTGACGACCACACCCCGCGCGTACTCCACGACACGGTCGTCGGCACTATAAGCCTTGGTCGCGATTTCAATCAGCGCCGACCTGGGCTTGACGTCAAGGTATTTCGCCTCGACCTTGGATGCCGTAGTCGCGATGATCTCGCCCTCGGCTCGCATCTCGACGATTCCGTGCTCCGCGAGGATCCCCTCACTGGTCAGGTTTGGGTCATCCAGAGGGACGTCAGCGAGGAATCCGCACAGCTCGTGAGGGTAATACTGGTCAAGCACGATGATGGGGATCTCATCGGCGTAGCGGATCGACTTGATGTGAAGGAGCTCGCCTTCGACGAGTTCCTTCGCACGATCGGCTATCTCGGCGCCGGCTTTCAGTCGCTCGACGCAGAGAATCTTCTTCGACGGCGCCAACCCACGTTGCGCGATGTCCTTGGTGAGGCTGTGCCACTGCTGCATGCGCAGCACCATCAGGGGCTGCCGAGCGAACGTGCCGCGCCCTGCCCGCCGCACAACGAGCCCCTCGTTGGCGAGGTCACTCATCGCCTGCCGTACTGTCGTCCGGCTGACGCCGAAGTGCGCCACCAGATCCTCCTCCGTGGGCATCGGCTCGTCGGCGCTCCACTCCCCAAGTCGGATCCTCTCGCGCAGGAGATTCCGGATCTGGAGGTAGAGCGGAACCCCCGTTTCCTCGCTGATCGTCGCGTCAGTCCAGCGGGTGTTCCCGGATCTTGAACGGCGCCGTGCCCGTTGACTTTGCCCTACCGGCACAGCGCCCCCACGTCGATGGCGTGCATACGGATCACGTCAGCGCATATTTGTAGAAGTCCCTCTCCTGATCTTCGCCGTAGCTCGCCGATGCCCGGAAGTCCCGCACGCGGGCGCTGACGAAGTCGAGTCGTTGCGGGTACACAAGCGGGACCCAGAGCACCTCGTCGCGGACGACCATCCTGCCGATCTGCCGGTAGATCGACGCGATAGCCGACTGGGTCGTCGCGCGATGCCCTTCCGTCGCGAGCTTGTCGAGCGTCGGCGACTTGACGTGTGAGTAGTTCGTCCCGCCCGAGATTCCAGCCGTGGTGAAGGAAGTGTCAACGATGTAGGAGCCATGCGGATACAGCAGCTCGTACGCCCATATCATCATTCCCACTGGAAGCGTGCCAGCAAGTGTCACGAACGCGTCGTACTCCATCGGGATGTAGTTGACATTGAGTCCGATCGCAGACAGGTCGGCTTGGATCACCTGCGCGACCGCTTCATAGGGGAAGCGGTTCGAGCTCCACATCTTGATGCTGGCACCGCTCGGTAGGTTGGCGCTTGCGAGCAGGCTTTTTGCAGCAGATGGGTTGTACGAGTAGGCGACACCGTCATCGTAGTAGGGGCTCAGCGGGGAGAAGAAGGTCCCGTTCGCGACTGTGCCGAGCCCGTGCATCGCCTGGAGGATCTGCGGCTTGTTGATGGCCATCGCGATTGCCTTGCGCACGTTGATGTTGCTGAGCACTGGGTCCTTGAGGCTCAGGTTCAGCCAATAGCAGTTGTCCTGAGGCGTCTTGACGGTTTGGTGGTCGCCCGTGTACTTGGCTGTGAGGACGTTGGCGACGGAACCCGACGGGACCGGGTCGTACATCATGTCATCCTGGTTGTCCTGAATCCGGATCATGCCAAGCGAATCGTCGATCCCCATCCGCCATGCGACACCGGCGTACTGGGGCACGCCAGGTTTCCAATAGCTCTTGTTTCGGTTCAGGGTGATCGAGCTCTCTCTATTGGTCACGTCGGCGGTGAACGGTCCGGTGCCGACAGGGGCCCAGTTGAACTTGCCGAACCCAATCTGCTCGACGAGCGCTTGCGGGACGGCGCCGGCCATGTAGTGCGAGTTGACATAGATGAAGGCGCTGTCGGGGACCTCGAACTCGAACACGATGTGATGCGGATCTGGAGTCGTGATCCCGCTCAATGTCTTCGCCTTCTCGTTCAGGACGGCTGACATGCCGACGATCGGCAGCGACGTGAACAGAGGTCCGATCTCCGAGCCGAAGGAGGGGATCACGAGGCGCTCGAACGAATACTTGTAATCGGCGCTGGTCAACGGCATGCCGTTGCTGAATTTGATCCCGGATCGCAGCGTGAACGTGTAGCGCAGACTGTTGTTCTCGATCTTCGGAAAGCCGGTGGCGACAAGCGGTACGAGATGGCCGTTGCTGTATGGGTCGAGCGTCAGCAGCGATTCGAATAGCGCGTGCTGGCCGCAGGCGGCGGCCCCGTTCCACCACTTCTGGGCATCGAGTCCCGGAATCGTGGTGCTCATCGAGAATTTCAGGACAGCCTGCTTATCGAGCTGAGCGCTGCTGGACGTCGCCGCGCTTGAGCCACACGCAGCCAACACGGCACCTAGCCCAGCCGCTCCGAGACCGAACACGGCCCCCTGACCCAACAGCTCGCGTCGGGTCAGATCTCCAGAAATGGAACCGGCTGCCGTTTCCGGCTCGAATGCATCGGCCATACGGGCCTCCCTCTCCAGTGGTAGCTCACGCCGCCAACAGAATCGCGCGTGGACCCAGCGACGACCACTTCGAGGCTGCCTCCCGAGTCAGCACCGCGGCGTGGCGCCGCCGAGCAATGTTGCAACAATACTATCTTTAGACAATATGGATTGACGGTCCGTCCGGCTCGCAGTGTAGAAGGGGCCGGTTCCCCCACGTAGATCGTGGGGTGAAGTTCATGCTGCGCGGCTCCACCCGCGCGGCGGCCCACAACCGCATAGGAGTCGTTATGGCGGCTTCGCCACCCGCGGGTGTGTGAAATCGGGCTTGCGGGGGTGGCGGGCAGGGGCGCGGTCGGTGACGATTCGCGGGCCGCGCGCCGACGTCGACTGGTTTCTTGGTGCTCGTCGAGCCCGTATAGG
>JBPCQX010000173.1:0-4224 GCA_050997675.1 Solirubrobacteraceae bacterium | reverse complement strand
GGCTGGCCGCTCGGCCGATCCAACAGCTCGGGCTACACTACCGCAGACCGCGCGGCACACGCCGCCGCACGGGGCTATAGCTCAGCTGGGAGAGCGCATGGATCGCACCCAGGAGGTCAGGGGTTCGAGTCCCCCTAGCTCCACTTCAAAAAGGCCCCGTTTTGCGGGGCTTTTTTGATGGTTGTGCGTGCTGTGCGTCATCCTCGGAGGAGCTACTTCGCGTCCGTGGACCACTCGCGCGGACCACGCGGTTCGTCGCCTCCCTCGGAGGCGCCAATTTCGGCGTCAACGAGATCCGGCGCGAGCGCGGATTCCGGCGGCTTTTCGTGAGCCTCGGTCGGAACTGGTTCGGGCTCCCCGGCGCTCGCGAGCAGGTCGTCGAACGCCTGGTGAACCTGCTTGCGGCTGAGCCGCTGCTGCACCTGCGCATAGACCTCGAGCGTAGTGCGCGAGTCCTCATGCCCGACCTGCCGCATCACGTACGGAAGTGGTGCCCCGGCTTCAATCAGCAGGCTGATGTACGTACGCCTGAGGGCGTGAGGACTGACCGGCGGGAGGGCGGGCACGCCGCGCCGCTCACGGAGCTCGTTTGTCCGTCTGACCACCGGGCCGAGGACCCGCTGACGGACGTTGTCCTTGTCCCGTGGCCGGCCGCTCTCGGTGGCGAACACGAACGCGTCGGCGCTCGTCGACGTGCTGGCGGCTCGCCACGCCATGAGTTCCTCCATCACGTCGAGGCTGAGGTCGACGTCGCGCACTCCCGCGTCCGTCTTGGCCCGGCCGATCAGCAGGCGCTGGTGATGGACGTCGACGTCGCGCCAGCGAAGCTGACACATCTCGGTGACCCGGAGTCCTGACTTTGCCATCACAGCGATCATCGGCCGGCGTCCGATCCGGTACCGGCGAGCTGTTCGGTCCATCTCACCTGCAACCGTCAGCAGGTCCTTCAGATCATCAGCCTCGAGCAGCCGGCGCACCGGCTTCGAGGTCTTCAGCCGGCGCCGCCGGCCGCTCGCCGGATTGTTCGCGATCACGCCGCGTTCGATTGCGCTCTCCAGGATGAGCGAGAGCGTGACGAGAGTCTTGTTGATGCTTCCGTTGCTTAGCGGCTTGCGCGTTTGGCCGCGCTTGTCGCGGAGCGGCTCGCCGGCGGAGGCCGCCGCCCGGACCCGCTCGCGCTCGGTCAGCTTGTCCTCGCGGTAGCGGTCCACGAGGGCCACGTCGATCTCCGACAGGCGCCTGTCGGCGAAGAACGGCAGCAGGTGCTTCCCCAGCTGCCACTCGTAGTCGGCTTGCGTCTTGGGCCGAAGCTCTCCCATGCGCGCCGCCCACCAGCGCGACGCGAACTCGTGGAACGTGGTGTCCCGGCTGTCGGCTGGATCGGGCGGCGCCGGCGGTTGCCAAACCCTGGCGCGGACCTCCGCGAGCACGTCCTCGAGCTTGCGCTCTGCCCTGCGGCGGGTCCAGCCGTCGGCATCGGTGCCGAGGGTCAGGCTCTGGCGTCTTCCGCCCACGCGGAAGCGCAGGCTGTAAGTGCGCAGACCGTCCGCGCGCTGATGCACACGGATCTCTCCGCGCGCCCGTTTCTTCACCGTGACCTCCTCTGTGTCGCCAGTGTTGTTCCGGGCCCCAACGGCCCGTGATGATGATTTCACCCTACGGCGGCGCTGGCTCATGGTTCGTGGTCAAATTCGAGCAGCTCGTAGCCGCGTTGCTTGTTTCGGTGCGTTCGACGCGGTGTCGATTCACGCGGGCGTCGCTGGGGTGCGATCGGGGGGAGCGAGTCGCCAGCGTCCGACCAGCGCTCGCGAACCGTGCGGGGATCGAAACGAAGACGAGCCCGCCGTCCGCCGCCGAGCCTGACGCAGCCAAGCTCGTCCGCGTGCTGGTACACGAAGCCGAGCGTGACGCCGTAGTGAACCGCGACCTGCTTGGCGGACCACCAGTCGCCAATCCGAGCGCCTCCGACCGCGGCTTCGGACGTGGCAATCTGCGCAAGGCGCAGACCCAGGCGCTCGTCGAGCCGGTTCGCGATCTCATCCGCTAGTGCGGCCAGCTCGGACAACGTCCCTTCCACCGGAGCGCCAACCGCGTCGCGGCGACTCGGCGTCACGGCAGCGGCTCCCTGTAGTCGGCGAGGTAATCGTCGTCGTAGCCGACCGTGCCCTTGACGAGCTGCTGGACGAGGTCCGCCTCCCAGGAACCCGGGCGCCCGGCGGTCAGCGCGAACGTCGAGCCGAGGTCAGCCGACACTCGGGCGAGAACGCCGGCGAGCCAGCCGCCGAAGTCCTGCTGCTCGCGGACGGCTTGGAGAATCGCTCTGTGGGCGTCCCGCTCGTAATCGCCGTTGCTGGCGTCGGGTATTCCGGTCATCGTGCTGCCTCCTTCGCGGTGCGGGGGTCTGCCCGCAGGTCGTGTTGGACGCTTACGACGGGGCGCAGAAGCGATGCGATCGTGCGGGTGGCCCGTGGACCCGGCCGCGTCCGTCGGCGCTCGAGGATGCGGTCGGTGAGGTCGTAGCCGTCGTGGCGATCGGGCCAGAGGTCGATGATCTCGGTGGGCACGGCGGCGGCGTGCAGACCCTTCGCGATCTCGTCAGCGGCGTGACGGCCGGGCCCGTCGCAGTCCATGACAATCGTGACGTGGGTGCGGGCGAACAGCCCCGCCCAAGATGGCTGCCACGCACTGGTGCCTGGGATCGCGATGGCGGGTAGCCCGCATGAGCGCGCGGCGACCATGTCCGGTGGCCCCTCGACCAGGATAATGTGGTCCGAGGCCTCCCGCGCCGGGTGTGGAATCAGCCCGAGCCATGTGCCCGTGACGGCGAGCATCTTTGGATTACGCCGACCGAACGGGTCATAGCGGAGGACACCGCGCAGACCGCCGTGCCGATCTCGGATCGGGATCGTAATTCGTGCGCCGTCGAACCCGAGCTCCAGCTCGCGGATCACGCGCGAGCCCCACGCACGCTTCAGCGTGAGCTGCCGCAGCAGGCGACCGTTCGCGTCGAGCATCTCGGCCCACAACCGGACGTCATCCTCGTGCGCCGCGAGCGTGCAGGGACCGGCGGCGCCCGACTTCAGTCTCCGCAATTGGGTGCGCGGCGCCCCCTGGACCACCCAGTCCGGCCGGCCTCGCTCGACCGTGCTCGGTTCGACCAGGCCGTGCGCGACCAGCAGCTCCATCGCCGCACGCGGCGACTGACCGGCGGCGAGCGCGGCGTCGTAGGCGCCGCCGTGCGCGCCGCATCCATGACAATTCCACGCGCCCGATGCGAGGTTGACCGAGCACGACGGCGAGCGGTCACCGTGGTTGTGGGCCTCGGGGTGCGCAAAGCACTGAACCGGCGCCTCGACCTTCGACCAAGCTGGGAGGTCGATGCTGAGTGCGGCGTAGAAGGTCCTGACACTCATTCGCTGCTGACCTCCGGCGAGTACGCGGCGATGAACTCGAACTCGCCGTTGATGAGCGGCACCTGCTTCGGATAGCGCGCCGCCCAGGCGCAGCACTGCTCCATGCTGAGACTTCCCCGGCGCATCGCGGCGATTCGCTCGGTCGGCGTCATTCGCCACAGCGCCTCGAGTCGCGCATCGCGCTCGACTGCCATCCGGGTGAGCAGGTGGGTAAGCGTTTCGGAACTCATGGACTCAGATCGGAGCGGGCAGGTCGCGGCTGGCCGGCTGGGAGCGCCGGCCGGGGCCGGCGCTCCGCGGCGCGGTTCCGTCAGGCGGCAACCGCCTCCGGGGACTCGGTCCCGACGGGCTCCTCGCCGTTCGAGCGGCCGCCGCCGCCGAACTGGACGCGTCCGATGACGTAGTGCTTGGAGCGGCGGGTGCCGTCGTCGGCCTCCCATTCGCGGTACACGAGCCGGCCGGTGACCGCAATCGCGCGGCCCTTGGTCAGGTACTTCGCGCATGCGTCGGCCTGAGTGCCGAACGTGGCGACGTCGATGAACAGCGGCGGCTGGTCCTTCTGGTCGTTGACCGCGAGCCGCAGGTTGCAGACCTTGTGGTCGTCGGAGAGCTGCTTGATCACCGGATCGGCCGTGATGTGGCCGCACAAAGTGATCGAATTGACGGCAGGTGCTGAGGCGCTCATCTTTGGTTCCCTCCTTGTGGGGATCCGGTGGTTGACGTGAGCCCGAAAAGCCGAACGGCGGCCGGGCGCGGGAACGAGCCAGCGGGCGAGGGGGAGGGAGACGGCCAGGGGAAAGCGGAGCCGTCC
>JBPCQX010000156.1:0-9700 GCA_050997675.1 Solirubrobacteraceae bacterium | reverse complement strand
GCGGGGCGATCAGCGCCGGGCGGCTCGGCATCGGGCTCGCGGACTGAAGCCGCCGAGCGGTCGCTCGTGACGGCCGGGGGCAGCCAGACGCTGGCGCCGGTCTCGTCCTCGTGGACCGGGGCCTCTGGCCCGTTCCCAGTGACGGCCGGCAGCAGATCAGCGGAGACCCGAGGGGGTGTCGTGATCCTCCACGGCGCCGGATCGTGCAAGGAGAGCCACCACGACTTCGTCCGCGCCGCAGGCGGCCACCGGCCTGACCGCAATCTCATTCGACCAGCGCGGCCACGGCGAGAGCGAGGGGCCGATGGATGCCCGTGCGCTGCAGGACGTCGCGTCGACGACGACGTTGCTCCGCGCCCGGCTCGGCGACCTGTCGGCGCCGGTCGTGCTCCCCGGGTCGAGCATGGGCGCTACCTCGCGATCCTGGCAGCGCGCCCGACGCGGGCGGCGGCGATCATCGCGATCTGCCTGGCGAGCGGAGAAGAGCTGCGGCGCGGGCTGGCGGCGGGACCCTGCGGTTCAGCGCCGACCAGGCCGCCCTCGACCCGTTGCTCAGCGGGCACAGCCTGCACGACGCGGTGCAGTCGCTCGAGGCTCTGCTGCTGCTGATGCACGCCGAGGGCGACGAGCAGGTTCCGGTGGCGCACTCCCGCGAGCTGGCCCGCCTCGCCCGCGCGCCGGCAGCCGCCTGATCGAGCTCCCGGGGGCCACCATCGCTCGATCCAGCCACGACGAGGAGCTGCAGGCCGTGAGCCTGCAGCTCCTGCTGCGCGCGTTGGCGTAAACGATCGGCCGCCTCTGTGCCTCTGGAAATTGGCCGCTGGCCGTTATAATTTTGTCGTTGCCCTGCTTCCCGATTCAGCGACATTCCCCCGCAACCGGGTAAAGCGCGTGCAGTTGACAACGCCTTGCCCGGGTCGCCGCCTCCCGCCCCTCGCGTCGTCGTCGCAATAACGAACTGGCCAAAATGCTCCGTGGTTGTGTGCACGCGCCACCGCGCCACCGTGCTGGCGCGGTGCCTCTCGTCCCTGGCGAATCTCAGCTACCCGAACTACGAGGTAATCGTCGTGGACAACAGCTTGGGGGATCCCGAAGCGAAGCGCATGACAGTGCAGGCCGGTGCCCGTTACATCAACGAGCCCAACTTGGGGCTCAGTCGAGCTCGCAACGTGGGAGCCCGCGCCGCTAGTGGCGAGATCGTCGCTTTCGTCGACGATGACGCGGTCGCGCATCGGGACTGGCTGCGTCACCATGCAACGGCGCTCGACGACGTTCGCCTCGGGGCAACGACCGGGCGCATTCTGCCTGGACCTGGCACCCCGGCGCATATCAACGGCTCGCTGGCGACGGGGGACTACGGGGACCGAGCGTTCTCGGTCGATCGCCGGACGCCTCACTGGTTCGAGATGGCGAACTTTGGTGGGATCGGCAACGGGGGCAACATGGCGTTCAGGCGGGCCCTCTTCGACGAGGGCCTTCGCTTCTCTGAATGGCTCGGCTCTGGATCCTTGATCCAGGGCGGCGAGGAGCATCATGCGTTCTTCTCGGTCATCCAGAGGGGCCATGCCATCGCCTACATTCCTGCCGCCGCGGTCTATCACGATCCCCCATCCTCGATGAGTGAGCTAGTGCACCGCGAGCGAGCTGGCCTGCGCAACGCGAGCGCTTACGTCGTCATGCTGCTCGTCGAGGCGCCCGGTTTCCGCGGCCGGACGCTGCGCTACGCCAGCGAGGCGATAGCCGGTGCACGACGCCCCTGGCGTCCCCTGCCGCATCGTGCGCCGCTCACTACGCGTCGGGAACTCGCGCTGGCGGCAGTCACGGCTCCCTGGGTCTATGCGCGCAGCCGCATCCGTGTCAGACGAGTGCTCGGTGACTGATCGACCACGGAACGCCTCGGGCCAGCCGAGCGCGAGAGCTCCCGCCGATCATCTCATGCCGTGATGCCACCCACCGTGGTGCATGTCGTTGATACCTTTGAGGAGCGCGGGGCTGCCCACCAGCATATAGTGGCCGCCCTCGGGAGGGAGCTTCCTCCGGCCCGTTACCGGCTCCAGGCCTGGGCGCTCGATGGCGGTAGGCAGGCCCCAGCCGGACCGCTTGCGGACAGCAAGCTCCCGACGCGGGTGCTGTCCTTCCGAGGGGTCCAGGACCCACGCGGGGTTTTGGACATAGCCCGAGGCCTGAGCACCGTCCGGCCGGCGATCATCCACTTGCATACGGGGGGGCGCTCGAGAATCGGGCTCCTACGCGCGCTTTCCTCGGCCAAGCTCGTCATGCACATCCACGGCTGCTTCGGAGAAGACGGTCGCCCTGCAGCGTTCGGGTCACTGCTCCGCGGCGTGCACGCCATCATCGCCACCTCAGAGGCCGTGGCACAGCGGGTGGGCCCCAGCGCGACGGTGATCCATCCCGGGGTGGCCCTACCGGTCGCGGTGAGCCGGCGCGCTGACGAACGACCCCCGACCATCGGGACGCTGGCTCGTCTCGAGCCGATCAAGGGTCTTGAGACGCTGCTCGAGGCAGCGAGCCTGCTGCGTCTCCGGCACCCAGCCCTGCGCGTTGAAATCGCGGGTCGAGGCACCGCGGAGCGCGGCCTACGTGTGCTCACCCGTCGGCTCGAGCTCGAGGACGCCGTTTGCTTCTTAGGCTGGCGCACCGACATAAATCAGCTACATCGCCGGTGGGACGTGTTCGTGCAGACAGCTCGACAGGAAGGATTTGGACTCGCGGCGCTTGAGAGCATGGCTTCCGGCCTCCCCGTGGTGGCATCGAACGTGGGCGGCCTCCCCGAGCTCATCGAGGACGGTCGGACGGGGTTCCTCGTCCGCGTGGACGACGTCGCCGGCTTTGCCGATCGCCTGGATCTCCTTCTCCGGAACGAGACGCTCCGTGCCGAGCTGGGCGCGGCGGCACGGCAACGCGCCCGAGATAGCTTCAGCGCAGCGGACATGGCGAGCAGCGTCGCCGACGTTTACGACCACCTCTTGGCCCGATAGACGCAGCGCAGCCTCTGTCGGGCTTGGCCCAGATGCCCTCGAGCCAGCCGCCGGTGCGAGCGTCCAAAACGCACACGCAACGCAATATCGAGCTCAGTGTCGACCGACTGGACCATCGTGCGCCTAAGCATGTGCGGATCGTTCGGAAGCGAGTTGCGGCCCTCGACGACCGTGAACGCGATCGCGAAAGCGGAGGCAACCACCGTGCGGACAGTCGAATCGTGGCTCCCGTACGGATAGGCGAACGACGGCACCGGCTTCTCGACGATCGCCTCCAGGTCGCGCTTACTCCCCATCACCTCGCGCTGTGCGTCGTTGAGGCTCAGCCGGCTGAGGTCGGGATGGCTGCGCGTGTGCGCCCCGAACTCGATCCCGCGGCGGCTCCAGGACCGGATCGCCCGCGCGTCGAGCAACTCGTGCCCCCCGCCGCCCAGGGCTTCGTCCCACGCATTGGTGGAGCCGACGTGCCCGGTGACGACGAAGACGACGGCCGAGTAGCCGACGGCCTCGAGGATCGGGAGAGCTGTCTGACCCAGATCAGCGTATCCGTCGTCGAAAGTGAGCAGAACACTCCGCGGAGCAAGTTCAGTCGCGTTGGTGGCCCAAGCCACCACGTCATCAACTCGCAACGACCGGTACCCGTGGCGACATAACCATTCGATTTGACGCTGGAAGCGATCCGGCGTCACCGTGAGCGAGGGCAGCGTTCCAGGCCGCACTCGCCCGACGTGGTGATAAAGCAGGATCGGAAGGCTTCGAGCCATCGGCGTCCGGTTCGGCTGAGCTGCGGGTTGCAGATCAGCCCGCCGGCACGATCGCCAAGAGCGTTTGGAGCGATGGATCCACGTTGTTGGAGCGCGTGAGCCCAAGCTGCGGGTCGGCGAGGCCTTCGTCGGCCAGGAAACGCCGAAGCTCCTCTTGGTTCCACTCCCGCACGTGGCACTCGTTCGGCGGCGGTCCCCGGTGACCGGCGCCCCATGTGAGATCGCGCTCGGGCGTCGAGAGGACCGCCGCCGAGGCATGGCGGAGAGCAAGTCGTAGCGCGGCGAGGAGTCGCTCCGGCCGTTGGAGATGCTCGATCACGTCAGCCGCCACGATCACCGAACCCTGGAGATCGGCGGCGCTGAGCGGCAACGGCGCCGCGCTGTCGAGGTCGTGCTCGATCCACCTTCCCCAGGCGTAGGTGCTCCGGCAGAACCCGATGTTGGAGCCGTAATCGACGCCGATGATGTCGTAGTGGGGGTGCATCTCCACCAGTTTCCGGGCGGTGCCGCAGCCGAGGTCGACGATCCGCCGGCACCCGTGCTCGCGAGCGATCCGTGCCACCGCATGGTAGACGTCGGGCTGGCAGACTGCGTCAATGGCGACATCCTCGTAGTACTTGGGCCGTTTGCGTCTGACGTAGTCTGATCTGATTCGATACCGAGAACCGTTTCTGACCGCCCACGGGCTGACCGCCCATCGGCCGATCGCCCATGGGCTGAGCGCGCCTCGCCTGAGCACCGAACGGGCAACCGCTCGGTGTGGCGCTGCCCTCAGCGCACGCACATCGGCGAGTAGAGAAACGTTCGTACCACGTGCCGATAGTATAAGGTTTTGCGTGTCTCTCGATGTCGCCCAAGCTGAGTCGGAGCGGCAGACTGAGCGCGACGACGATCGCCTCCTTCGCCGCCCATCTGGAGTCTGGATCGAGAATCGCCCTGCTCGCCGTTGGTCGTTCCGGCTCGACCTCCAAGAGCTGTGGGCGTATCGCGAGCTGGCCCTTGCGCTGGCCTCCCGCGAGCTCAAGCTGCGGTACAAACAGACCGTGTTCGGGGTCGCCTGGGTGCTGTTACAGCCCGTGCTCGCGGCGATCCTGTTCTCATTGATCTTCGGACGCGCGATCGGCGTACCGAGCGACGGGCTTCCGTATGCCCTGTTTGCATACGCGGGATTGGTCATCTGGACCGGATGCTCGACCGGATTAGGCCGGGCGGCGGAGAGCCTCACCGCAGACCGCTCCCTCGTCACCAAGGTGTACTTCCCGCGCGCGCTGGCGCCGCTGGCTGCGCTCCTGCCCTCCGCCCTGGATCTGGCGATCGCCACCCCGCTCGCCGGAGTGCTGCTGCCGTTCTACGGTGTTTCCGGAGGCGCGAAGCTCGTGCTCACTCCGTTGTGGCTTGTGGCTGGGGTGGCCGTCACCGCGGGTCCAGCGCTATGGCTATCCGCGCTCAACGTGCTCTACCGCGACGTACGCTACGCGCTGAGCTTCGCGCTCCAGGCTTGGCTCTTCCTCAGCCCGGTCGCCTTTCCCAGCTCGCTCGTCCACGGGTGGGCGCGCTACCTGTTCTCGATCAACCCCCTCGTAGGAGTCATCGACGGCTTCCGCTGGTCTCTGCTGGGCGCGCCGGCGCCCCGCATCGCGGACGTCATCTCGCTGATCAGTGCTGCTGTCCTCTTTGTCACCGGCACGCTGTACTTCCGTAAAGTGGAACGTCGATTCGCCGACCGGATCTGATGACCGATTTGGCTGTGCAGGCGGAGCGCGTGAGCAAGCGCTACCGGCTCGGGGAGGGGTTGGAGATCTACGACACCATCCGCGGCGCCACGGCGTCCCTGCTGCGAGCGCGGGGGAAGCCGGACGGCGCCGGTCGTGACCTGTGGGCGCTCCGAGAAGTCGACCTGGACGTAGAGGTGGGAGAGACACTCGGCATCATCGGCGTGAACGGCGCAGGCAAGAGCACACTGCTGAAGCTCCTGGCTCGCATCACCTCGCCGACCTCGGGCGTCACGCGGACGCGAGGGCGCGTCGGCGCCTTGCTCGAGGTCGGCACGGGCTTTCATCCCGAGCTGACCGGGCGTGAGAACGTCTATGTGAACGGAGCGATCCTCGGCATGTCCCGGAGGGAGGTCAACCGACGGTTCGAGGAGATCATCGATTTCGCCGGCGTTGAGGCTTTCTTGGACACGCCGCTCAAGCGCTACTCGACGGGCATGCGCCTCCGCCTGGCCTTTGCGGTTGCGGCTCACGCCGAGCCCGACATCGTCGTGGTCGATGAGGTGCTCGCCGTCGGCGATGCAGAGTTCCAGCGCCGTTGCCTCGGTCGCATGGCAAGACTCCACCGGGATGGACGTACCGTCCTCTTCGTGAGTCACGACCTCGGCGCGATCGCATCGCTGTGCTCACGCGTGGTATGGATCGACCACGGCCGCATCCGGGACAACGGCTCGTCGGCGAGCGTGATCGAGGCGTATCTTCGGAGTGTCGGGAAACCCGTCACGCAGCTCGACCTCACTTCGGCTGGTGCTTCGGGCCTGGCTATCGCGTCTGCGCGACTCGTCGATGACGACGGACGCCTGGTCGATGCGCCTCAGCGCGGCCAGGACTTGACCGTGCGAGTGCGGTTCGTCGTGAGACAGCCGACGCCGGCCCTCGACCTGGCGGTCTACGTTTTGAACCGCGACGGGGTTCGGGTGCTTGACGAATGCTGGCTGGACCGGCCCGGACGATCAGCGCTCGGCGCGATTCTGGGCACCTTCGATGTGAGCGTGAAGCTCCCGCCCGTTCTGGCGCCTAACCGTTACCTCTTGGGCGTGCGAATCGGAAACGGGCTGGACACGCACCTCGACCAGCACGTCCTGCGCTTTGACCTTCTCCCCCGTCCCGAAGATCGGCAGGACATGGCCGATAGGCAACGTATAGCGGCGCCATCCGTCGCCTGGTCCATCGAACCAGTCCGTGCTCCGTAGGCTGACTGCGCGAGTTGTGTTGACGGAGCTCGTCTCGTTCGTGATGGCCGTGTGGAATCCGCACCAGCGATGGTTGCGTGACGCAGTGGGCTCGGTACTCGCGCAGCGGAGCTGCGAGCTCGAGCTCGTGGTGGTCGACGACGGTTGCCGCGAGCCCGTCGACGGCATGCTCGGGGACGTGGATGATCCACGTCTGCGCATCGTGCGCGTCCCACATGGAGGCGAGTCGTGAGCCCGGAACGCCGGAATCGCCGCGGCTCGGGGATCCCTGGTGCGCTTTGTCGACTGCGATGACTTTCTTCCGCCGAGGAGCACGTCGCGCTTGGCCGCGCACTTGTCCGGTTCGGACAGGATCATCGGATATGGCGCCACGACTTGGTGCGACGACTCGCTGCGTCCGCTGCGGACGCTGGCGCCCCACGGTCGGGGCGATGTCGCGATCGCCTATTTCTTGTTTCGGTTCACGGTCATGGTGCCATCTCTCTTGTTTCCCCGGCGTGTGGTCGACGCGGCGGGTCCGTGGGATCCTTCATTTACCGTATGCCAGGACTGGGACTTCGCCATCCGGGCCTTTGAGCAGGCCGGGGTTCGCGGCGACACGACCCCGGCCACGCTGTATCGGCAGCACCTGACCTCTACTTCGCGCGACCTGGATGCTGGGTGGTCCGGGACCCTGCTTGGTGTCCAAAGGTACTTCGAGCGTCATCCGGACGAGCTCGGGGGCCCGCTCGAGCGTCAGGCGCAGACGATGCTGCACATTCTCAGCGCGGCCCTCGAGACTGGAGGCCGCCCGTGGCGCCGGAGGGCCCTCTGGCGCGCCCTGGCCGCCGAGCCGCGCGCGCTCAGCAGCGCCTACGCGCAACTGCTGGAGCCGAGAATGCCGCCTAGCCGACTACGGACGTGGCGGATCGCGCAGGGCCGAGCTAAATCCGTCGAAACACCGCGACGAGATGGCCGCCGCCGCTCTCGCGCTGTTCGATGACTACCAGACCTGGATGACGGCCGAGAAAACGCAGGATGTTCCGCCCGCCGCGGACGAGCCATTTGGCCCAGCGAGCCTCCTCGATCGCCGGCGATTGGACCTTGGCGGTGACGAGCAGCTGTCCCCCCGGAGCCAGCAGCTGCACCAATCGCCGGCGAGCAGCCCGCAGCGCCTGGGGCCGGTAAAGGCTATCCAGGACGTCCATGACAACCACGAGCTCGAATGTTTCGAATCCGTCGTCAGTTCGCAGGTCCCAGCTACCGAATCTCAACGAGGAAAAACGGGCGCAGCGCCGGCGGGCGCGCTCCACCGCCAACGGCGAGAAGTCGACTGCCAGCAGCGACTGGCATCGAGGCACGAGCAGTTCCGTGAACGCGCCTTCGGCGCAGCCGATCTCCAGCGCCGAGACGAAACCGTCGGGAGGGCAGACGCGATCGAGGACGGCAAGCGCCGCGTCGAATCGGGCGCGCTCGGTCGGTGCGTAACGGTAACCCCAGGGGTCCTCGTTCGCCTCGAATACCCTCTCGAACTGACGTCGGGAGGCGGCACGTGTATCCAAGAGCGCTCGCTTCAACTCGAGCCCAAGCAGCCACCCGCTACGCGCGACCGGCCACCTTCGAGCGATGCTGCGGAGCGTAACGGCGCGATGATCCAACTCTGGTTCGTGCTCAACCCTAGGAATCATGTTCCGGAACGCTACCGGTTCGACGGCAGATGACCCCGTGAACGAAGCTCGTTTCAGGACGCGGCGAGCGTCGGCCTCCCGGCGACGCCGCTGCCAAGCAGGCCCCCGTTACGCTCGAGCCACATGAGCCAACCGAGCCCGATTATCACGAGCCCGATGCTCTCGAGCTGGGCGGCGGCGAGTTCAGCCAAGATTCGGTGGTTGCGCCGGACGAACTCGACCAGGAGGCGCTCGACCCCCGACAGCACGAGATAGAGCGCGAACAGCGCGCCGGGGCGGAACCTGTCTCGCAAGCGCCATAGCCCCCAGGCGACGAGCCCCATCGCGAGCGTCTCGTAAATCGGCGTCGGCTGAACCCTCACGCCCGACGGCGTCGGCACGGTGCCGTGACGATAGCTCATCGCCCACGGCAGGCTCGAGGCGTTGCCGTAGTCGCCGTCACCGGAAACCTGGCATCCGATCCGCCCGATCGCGTAGCCCATGGCCAGCGGGACGGCGGCGAGATCGAGCAGAGTCAGGCAGAACATTCCCCGCCGCAGCGACCAGGCGATGACGGCGATCGCCCGCCAACCAGCCCGCGGTACCACACCAGCCCGGAGCCTGAGAACCGGCCCCCCAGCAGGTCGTGCTTGACCTGGCGCATCGGTCATCGACGTCAGCTTCACCGTGGAGGGGTGATCGTGACCGTCCGGCTGCGGCGCAGGCGGCGCCTCTGCTCTCGATGCGGACAGCTCGGCGGTCACATCCAGGGCCGCCGAGTCAAGCGCTGGCGCCACCTTGATCTCGGCGCGAACCGGTGCGTGGTCGAGTGCGAGCTGCGGCGCTTGTGGTGCCGCGACTGCGGCGCGCAGTTCGAGGCCGTCCCGTGGGCGCGTGCCGGCTCGCGCTACACCCGCGACTTCGAGGACGTGGTTGCCTGGCTGGCGCAACAGATGGCCAAGACCCCGATCGCCGGCCTGCTCCGGATCGCGTGGGACACAGTCGGCCGGATCGTTGAGCGCGTCGTCGCCGATCACCTCGACCAGACCCGTCTGGAGGGCCTGGTCGCGATCGGGGTGGACGAGATCAGCTACCGCCGCGGGCAGCGCTACCTGACCAGCGCCGTCAAACTTCCCACGACGATCCGGGCAACCTCGGGCGGCAAGTGCAGACTGCGAGTTGTCATAGGTCGCACGGGCGTGTAAGCGTACCGGGGGATCGATTCACCACGAACGGCCGGGGCTCGCAAGCACTCCAGCTACGCTGCCGCGACCGGAAGGCCGTCCTCGAGCGACTTATGCCCAGCAAGCCGACACTCAAGCTCAC
>JBPCQX010000158.1:0-12077 GCA_050997675.1 Solirubrobacteraceae bacterium | reverse complement strand
CGCATCCTGGCCAGCGCAGCCATCGTGCCCCACACCTGACCGAGGAATGTGACCTCGATCGCTCGCTGAAAATCCGCCGGCTTGACTTCCCAGGACGGAGCGAACACCGTGGTCATCGCGTCATTGACCCAGACATCGATTGGTCCCAGCTCGCGTTCAACCTGGCCCGCCGCCGCGTCGACCTGGTCAAACTGCGAGACGTCAGTGGGGATCGCTAGAGCCCTGACTCCGGCCTCTCGCACCTCGCTCGCGGCCGCCTCGAGTCCACCCTCGCCCCGGGCGAGAAGCGCCACATCGAATCCCTTCTCGGCGAACGCTCGCGCGGTCGCTCTCCCCACCCCAGCGGATGCTCCCGTCACGACGACAACTTGACCCATGTTCGACTCCTTTTGCGATTTGGCTGCCCGATCAACGGATGAGTTGCGACCCGCGGTCTAGTCACCGCGATCGCGTCGCAGGCGGCGAGCGACGCGGCCACTCACGAGGAGCCACTGTTCTCAGCGTCCCGGGAGGAACTCCTCGAGCTTCTGCTTGGCTGACTGGGTGATTATCTGCCGCGCGTTGGAGTCACCCCCAAGTAGGGCGTACATGAACGACTGCGCCTGCTCAATCGTGATGTGGGGCGGCAGCGGCGGCACAGACGGGTCCGTGATCGCCTCGATCAGAACCGGCCGGCTGGCGCTCAGTGCCTGATCCCACGCTCCGGCGACCTGATCGGGGCTGTCGACGCGGATACCCGTTAGGCCGATCAGCTCGGCCCATTGCGCGTAGGGCACGTCGGGGATGTCTTGCGTGGTCGCTACGCGGGCCTCGCCGGCCATCGCGCGCAGCTCCCAAGTGACCTGGTTGAGATCGCGATTGTTGAGCACGAGCACGCAGAAGCGGGGGTCTGACCAGGTGCGCCAGTACTTGGCGACGGTGATCAGCTCGGCGAGACCGTTCATCTGCATCGCGCCGTCGCCGACGAGCGCGAACACGGGCCGGTCGGGGTGAGCGAACTTCGCGGCGATCGCGTACGGGACGCCCGGCCCCATCGTCGCCAGCGTGCCCGACAGTGAGCCCATCATTCCCTTGCGCAGCTTGATGTCCCGCGCGTACCAGTTCGCCGAGGAGCCAGAGTCCGCGGTGAGGATCGCCCGGTCGGGCAGTCGCGCGGAGAGCTCTGAGAACAGCAGCTGCGGATTGATCGGGTCCGCGGTCTCCCGAGCGCGGGCCGCCATCAGGTTCCACCAGTCGCCGACGTCGTGCTCGATCTTCTCGCGCCAGGAGCGATCCTCCTTGCGTTTCAGGAGAGGAATGAGGGCTCGGAGGGTCTCGGCGCTGTCGCCGATCAGGTTGGCCTCCATCGGGTAGCGGATCCCGATCATCTTGCCGTCGATGTCGATCTGAACGCCGCGCGCGTGTCCCTCCTCGGGCAGGAACTCCGAATAGGGGAACGAGGAGCCGACCATCAGCAGCGTGTCGGCACCGGTCATCATGTCCCAGCTGGGCTTGGTGCCCAGCAGGCCGATCGACCCCGTCACCCACGGCAGGTCGTCGGGCAGCACCGCCTTGCCCAGTAGGGCCTTGGCGACGCCCGCGCCCAGCAGCTCGGCGACCTCGGTCACCTCATCTGACGCGTGCAGCGCGCCTTGCCCGACGAGGATCGCCACCTTCTCACCGGCGTTGAGGATCTCGGCGGCCTGTCGGAGGTCGGCGTCGGCGGGTAGGCGCCGCCCGCGGCTGTAGCCCGGACCGGAATGTACGGTGCCGTGCGTGCGCGGCGGTACGGGGACGGCGTCGAGCTGCTGAACGTCATTGGGCACGATCAGACAGGTAACAGTGCGTTCTTCAAGCGCAATCCGCATCCCGCGATCGACGAGGTGACGCGCCTGCGCCGGATCCATGCACACCTGCACGTACTCATGCGCGACGTCCTTGAACAATGCGTCAAGATCAACCTCCTGCTGAAAATTGCCCCCGAGTCCGGCGCGCGCTTGCTGACCGACGATCGCAAGGACCGGCTGGTGGTCGAGCTTGGCGTCATAGAGGCCGTTGAGCAGATGGATCGCACCCGGACCCGAGGTGGCCAGGCAGACGCCGACCTCCCCGGTGAACTTTGCGTGGGCGCAGGCCATGAAGGCGGCCATCTCCTCATGGCGAGCCTGCACGAAGTCCGGGCAGTCGACACCGGGCTCGCCGCCCAGGGCGCCGAGGAAGCCGATGATTCCGTCCCCGGCGTAACCAAAGATGCGCCGGACCCCCCAGTCCTGCAGTAGACGGCGCAGGATGTACTGGCTGACGTTGTCGCTCATGTTGCCCTCCGGGCCTGGGTAGTGGTGGACGTGGTGATCGCCGGATGGTGCTCACGTTGCCGCCTGGACTCTTCTCGCGCTGGTCGGGTCCAGCTGGCCGCCAGCCAAGCGCTCCGCAAGCCGTGAGGCCAGTGCCATGATCGTCAATGCCGGGTTTGCTGACCCCTGGGTCGGGCAGACGCTCCCGTCGGACAAGAACACGTTTGGCACGCCCCAGATGCGGTGGTCGGAGTCGACCACGCTTTCCTCTGGTCGCGCGCCCATCCGTCCGCCGCCGACCAGGTGGGCATAGCGCTGGATGGTGAGCACGTCCTGCGCGCCGGCGGCCTTCAGGATGTCCTTGATCACGCCGGTCGAGTAGGCCATGTTGGCTTTGTCATTTTCGGAGCGGCTGAAGTCAAAGCGAGCCACCGGGATCCCGTAAGGGTCGGTCTCATCCGAAAGTGTGACGCGGTTCTCGGGGTGGGGCAGGAGCTCGTTGAGGACCCCGATCGTCGTCCAGTGGTTGTAGTCGCGCATGTACTCGCGCAGCGCCTTGCCCCAGTGCCCATCCGCGAGCACGTGCTCAGCCCAACCGATCGGCTGCGGCGAAACGGTCTGGATTGAGAACCCCCGCGCGAAGCCGCGCGACTCGTCGGTCTCATAGAACTGCTCAGAGGAGACCTCGGGCGGCGGTCCTTTGTACATCCGCAATTCGTTGGGGAATCGGCCGGCGGTCTGGGACGCGCCCTGCACCATCACGTAGCGCCCGACCTGATCGCAGCTGTTGCCCAACCCGTGGGGAAACCGCCGGGAGGTCGAGTGCAACAGCAGCCGGGGGGTCTCGATCGAGTAGCCGCACACCGCGACCGCTCGTGCGCGCTGGTGGTGATGGGTATCGTCGTCTTCGCGCACATAGGTGACGCCGGTGGCTTGCCCGCTGGCCTCGTCGATCTCCACCTGGACCGCCATGCTGCTCGCGCGAATCTCGACACCGTGCGCGAGCGCATCGGGCAGGTGAGTTACGTATGGGCTGGCCTTGGCGTTGACCTTGCAGCCCTGCAGGCAAAAACCTCGATAGATGCAGTGCGGACGGTTGCCAAACGCGCCGTTGACGATCCCCACTGGTCCGACGCGCATCTCGATACCGCGTTCGATCGCGCCTCGCCACAAGACCTGGGCCGCTTCACCGATCGGATGCGGGGAGAACGGATAGCGGTGCGGGTCCCCCCACGGCCAGTCCTGTCCGGCCACCGGCAGCTCGCGTTCGACCTGCTCGTAGTGCGGTTTGAGATCCCAGTAGGAGATCGGCCAGTCGACTCCGACCCCGTCGAGCGCCTGGGTCTCGAAGTCCGAAGGGTGAAAGCGCGGCGTATACCCCGCGTAGTGGACCATTGAGCCGCCGACGCCGCGACCCGAGTTGTTCTTGCCCATCTCAATCGGGTCCTCGCCGCCAATGACCCGCTCCTGCGTCCAGTACAGCGGGTGCGATCCGGCCTCATCAGAGACCCAGTCCTCGTCGGGATGCCAGAATGGACCCGCCTCGATGATCACGATCCGCCAGCCCCGACGAGCGAGGCGCTGCGCCAGGACCGAGCCGCCCGCCCCCGCGCCCACGATGCAGAGATCGACCTCGTCCGAGTCGTCGTATCGGGCCATCGTGTCCTGGCCCGGGAGGTCACGACGGTGGATGTCGAGCAGGTAGCGGGAATCGTTGTCCGTCGGCCCGACCGCGCCCTTCAGCCACCGCGTCATGACCCCTCGCCTTCAACACGCCGGGTGGGATCCTCGGATGTGGCGCCGCGACGCTCGTGAGGCTCGAGGATCGCGGTTGGTCCGAGGCGCATGTAGCCCTGCGGGTAGGCCGGGCCCCCGTAGCCGATCTCGTTCCACGCCCACGGCTGAGAGTAGAACGCCGCCAGGATCGCCCGCATGCACACCGAGAATGCTCTCGAGACGTCCAGCTCGTCCCAAGCGCCGCCGCTCAGCGACCCGTCGGACATGCTCGTCACGATCGCCTCCCGGGTCTCGGCGTCAGCCGCACTGAACCCTCCCTCTGCGCCGTAGCGTTCGCGAGCGGTCTCGTCGAGCCCCCGCAGCACCAGCCGCCAGGTGTCGGTGTCGCGGGGCATGTTCGCGTAGCGGTACCCGTCCAGGCGCCCGGCGCAGAGCTTCTCGTCGACCATCTCGGATACCGGCACTCGGGGTTCGGCGTCCTGGGCGGTCGTAACGTCGCACAACGCCCGCAGGGCGGGCTCCTCCTGCGCGGTGAAGAACCGCAGTGGCCCGTACGGCTTCAGGCGCTCGGTGACGACTTCACGGGTGGCCTGATCCCAGTTTTCGGCGTTGTCGAGCACGTCGTAGTCCGGGTAGCGGCCGATCATCTGGGGCGTGGTCCCACTGCGCTGCCGCGGCAGCCAGGACGGGTGTCGAGGCTGCCGGTCAGGACGCATCTTGGGCAGATGGTCAGGGCGGCGCAGATCGCGCTCGGCGGCCACTTTCAATCCTCTCGGCGCAGCACGGCGGCCAAGAGACCCATGGCTCCGACGATGGTCATCAGCCCGGGCGCCATGATCGGCGGCCCCATCGCCAGGTTGTAGCTGGCCTGGGAGAAGCCGCCGGGGCGCCGAGCCACCCCCCGCGCGTGGTAGTACTCGCCGATCAGTCCGTTGGCGGTGTAGATGACGGCGGTGATCGGCAGGTAGGTTTTTGCCCATTTGCGGCTGAAGACTCCGCCGATGCCGGCGATTATCACCGGCGGGGTGACGATGATCGGGCTCCACATCATCTTGTTCCCAAAGCTTGCGCGATAGTGCTCGAGGTAGATCTCAGCCGTGGTGACCGCGGCCGCGGCTGCGGTCATCCCCGACAGCGAGCGCTCGAAGCGTCCGTGCTCGATGTTTGCGACCCACCGGTCGATCAGATGCTCGGACCGCTGCTTTGGGTGACTGGCTCTGTTGAGGATTCCCATCGGCTGCGCTCCCCTGCGTTAGTTGGCAAACTGATCGGCGTCGGCGCGCTTGAGCTCAAGGCCATTTCCCGGGCGCGACAAGTCAGGACGCAGGGCCCCCTCCCGCGGCTCCAGGACGCCGTCGAACAGCATCCCCTCCAGGCGAACGTGGTCGTGGAAGTACTCGAGATGGCGGAACCGCTGCACCGCGCAGCAGACATGAGCGTGAATCGACGGGCCGCAGTGCGCCGAGAGCTCCAGCGAGCGCGCCTGACACAGCGCCGCGACCTGCAGGAAGCCGGTGATTCCCTCGCAGCGAGTGACATCAGCCTGAAGGCACGTAACCGCGCCGCGGCTCAGCATACGCTCAAAGTAGTCGAGCTTGTAGCCGTACTCGCCGGCCGTGATGTCCATCCCCGCCGGCGCCCGGTCGCACATGAAGCGCAGTCCTGTCAGGTCATCCGAGGACACCGGCTCCTCAAACCAGCTCACAGCGCACTCCTCCGCGAAGCGGTGCGCAAACCACAGCGCCTGCATGCGCTGGTGAGCGCCGTTGGCATCCACGAATAGCTCGGCATCGGGGCCGATCGCATCGCGTGCCACTCTGACCCGCTCGAGGTCGCGGTCGGGCTCCCGGCCGACCTTCATCTTGACCCGCGGGATGCCCTGTGCAACCCACGCCGACAGTTGCTCGGCCAGGCGCTTATCGGAATAGGAGGTAAATCCGCCCGACCCGTAAACAGGAACCGTCTCGTGCGCCGCGTCCAAGAGCGTGGCCAGCGGCAGGCCGAGCAATCGCGCCTTCAGGTCCCACAGCGCCGTGTCCACTGCTGCGACCGCCATCGAACCCACACCCGGACGGCCCAGATTGCGACATGCTCGCACCATCGCCTCCCAGGCGGCACGCACGCGCATCGCGTCGCATCCGCACACCACCTCCGCCAGCGTCGACCGGATTAGGGCGGCGCTTGCCTGGTCGCCGTACGTCCAGCCCAGCCCCGTCTGATCGCCGGCACGGGCCTCCACCACCACGACCGTGGTCGCCTCCCAGGTTGCCGTGCCGTCAGACTCTTCAACGTCAGTCGGAACCGTGTACACGGATAAGTCCAGCCGCTCGACCACGGCGTCGCAGGTTGGCCCCTCGGCATCCCGCGACGGGGATTCGTTCCCCACGGCGCGATGGTCCTGCCTGAGTCCCACGCTGCTCCAGACGGTTGTGTGACTGTGACTCCCGGACAGTCGCCCGGGTCTCGAGCGACATCAGCGAGCCTACCCGCTGCTGACCGAATCTATGCTCCTAGCGATGCCCATCAGAACGGGGCAGGGGTTTTGCGGTTGGGGCGTGCGGGTAGCCGGTTGTCCGTGTCAGCGTCAACGCTCCTCGCCAGCGCAGCTGTGAGTTCGACGGAGATCGCAGGGGGCGCTCAGATTGCCTGGCAGACCCAGCGTCCCCGCGCGGGCTCGGCGCTGAGCCCATGACCTGCGCGCTGAGCGCGCTGACAGAGTGAGTGCTCTGCGCGCACTCTGGGGGGCGCTGCTCGTCTTCGAGCCGACGCGCGTCCTGGAGGCAGTCCCGCACCATCGCATCAACCGGGGCGTCGTACTGTTCACGCGAGTCCTCGGCGCTCGCCACATCGCGCAGGCTGCGGCCTCTGAGACCCGGCGAGGTTCCAGCCGCAGATATCGCATGGCCGGGGCCACGGTCGACGCCATCCACGCCCTGACGTTGCTGGCGCTGGCGCTGCTCGCGCCCGATCGCCGCCGGCTGGCGCTGACCAATGTGGCGATCGCCACCGCTTTTGCGCTGACCGGTGTGCGCGAAGCCGGGCGGTGCTGACGTGAACCTCCCTTCACCCACTACGTCGAACATCGGCAATCGCTCCTCGACTTCGCCGCGCGCCACCGTGACCGCGATTGATCGCCTGGGGGCACCGCATGGCCATTGAGCACGAGGAGCGCCGCACACGGCATGATCACGTCCAATGACCGTTGCCTCCTCCATACCTTTACTGGCTGTGACCACGTCGATGTCGGCGTGAGGGGCAGCCAGGTCCCCGAGAGTCAGCCCGCGCTTCATCGCCGGTCAACATGCTCGCGCGGAGCTGCCGATCGACTCGCGCGGACAAAGCTCGAGGTGTGCCGATGACGGCGGACGCCACGAGCCCGGCGTTGCCCCGGCGCCGCCCGCAGCGGACGGAGGGCTACCTGCCGATAGGCGACTACACCGCGATCGGCGACCGGCGTACCGTCGCGCTCGTCGGGTTGGACGGATCCGTGGACTGGCTGTGCCTGCCTGGCTTTGACGGACCGTTCGTCCTCGGCGCGCTCGTGGACTCCGACCGCGGTGGGCGATTTGTGCTCGCGCCGACCGACGACTACGAAGTCTCGCGCCGCTACGTCCCTGAGACCAACGTGCTCGAGACGACCTTCCACACCCCCCGCGGTTCGGTGCGCCTGACCGACGCCTTGACGATCCCGTCCGAGGGACGCCCGGTTCGGGAGCTGGCCCGCCGCGTCGAAGGGCTGCACGGCGAGGTCGACCCCGCCTGGCGCGTGGAGCCGCGGTTCGACCACACCCATCGTCCCGCGCGTTTCGACTCTCTCCCTGACGGGGTGGTTGCCCGCCGCGACGGTGACGCCGTCGTCGTGCAGACCTGGTCAGCGGGAGAGCCAAGGTCCGACGACGGAGCCGTCTACGGCGGCTTCGCCGTGGCGGGGGGAGAACAAGCGTTGCTGGCGCTCAGCGCGATCTCGATCGCCGACGGTCCGCTGCCGTTCTCGGCTCGGGAAGCTGTCGAGGCGCGTCTGGATGCGACCGTGGACTGGTGGCGGCGGAGATGGCGCGCCGCCGCCTACGACGGACCATGGGCGGATGCGGTGCTGCGCAGCGGCCTAGTCATCCAGATGCTCGTCGACGCGGACACGCACGCGATCGCCGCAGCGCCGACGGCTGGGCTGCCGGAGAGGATCGGCGGCTCGCGGAACTGGGACTATCGTTTCTGCTGGCTGCGTGACTCTTCATTCGCCGTCGATGCACTGATGCGCCTCGGCGACGATCAGGAGGCCGGGCGATTTCTCGCCTGGGTGATGGAAGCCTCCCGCGGTCATCACCCGAGACTCCACCCGTTCTACCGTCTGGACGGCAGCCCCGCGAGCTCCCAACAGCCACTCGATCTCGCCGGCTACCGCGGCTCCAAGCCCGTCCTGCGGGGCAACGGCGCGGTCGACCAGCGCCAGCTCGGGAACTACGGTGATCTCTTTCAGTCCGCCACCCTGTATGCCGACCGCGGCCACGGCTTTGATGGCGACATCGCTCAGCGGCTGGCCGGGATCGCCGACTACGTCTGCGAAGCCTGGACCGAGCGCGACGCCGGGATCTGGGAGCTCGGCACCCGCCAGCACTACACCGCTTCCAAGATGCAGTGCTGGATCGCGCTGGACCGTGCGATCAAGCTCGCCGGTGAGGGCAAGATCCCGGGCGATCAGACCCAGCGCTGGCGCCGAACTGCCGATCGCATCCGCGACTTCATCGAGGAACGGTGCTGGTCCGAGAAGCTCGGCGCCTACGCTCGCAGTGCTGACAGCGATGAGCTCGATGCCGGCGTGCTGGTCGGCATTTTCATGGACTACAAGTCAAGCGACCGCCAGCGCCTCCACACCACCGTCGACCGGCTGCGTGAGCACCTCGGAGTAGGCCCATTGCTCTATCGCTACACCGGCATGCCTGACGCCGAGGGAACGTTTCTCGCGTGCGCGTTCTGGAACGTCCACGCCCTCGCTCGACTCCAGCGCGTCGAAGAAGCCACGATCCTCATGGATGAGCTTGTCGGGCTCTCCAACGACGTCGGTCTGTATTCCGAGCAGATGAGCCCCGACGGACGAGAGATGCTCGGCAACTTTCCTCAGGCCCTGACCCACCTCGCGCTCATCAACGCAGCCGCGGCAATCGACACCGCGAGCACGAAGAGTTGATTCTCGCTGCCGCGATGTGTTCGACCCTCGCGGGCGGGACCGCTGGCAGGCGAACTCAGACTCCTCCTAGGCTCTTGCGCTGTCGGAACCGGGCGGCGCGGATCCGGCCCTCGCCGCCGCTGTTGATTCACCTACTGCGAGTGGGGCAGCTTCTATGACCATTGGGGTGTTCGCGCGTCTCGCTAGGTGGGGTCGGGGCGGAGGCCGAGGTCGCCGTTTAAGGGCGACGATTTCAGCGTGGTGGGTGAGCCGTCGATCGTTGCAGCAGCGACGACGTCATCGCCGAAGATCTCGCCCCAGGCCGGAAAGGCTTTACTGGATGTGACGATCAAGGCTGGCGCGTTCGTAGCGGCGGGAGACGAGCAGGTTCCGCCCCCGCGAGTGTCCGACGTGCGGGCCAGCGCGAATCCCGATGAGGACTTCTCGCAGATGGGCTTCCGTGTCCCGGCGGTCCTCGTCTCGCCATGGGCGCCCCATCGCCATGCCAACCCCAGTGTGTCGTCGGTCACGAGTCCTTGCTGCGGATCGTTGAGCAGCGCTTCGGGCTGCGGGCCCTGACGCTCCGTAATTGGTGCTAACAGCACGCAAGCTAGGTAGGCCTCGATGACAGGACGAGGAAAGAACCCAGGTGAGGCGGGTCACGAGCGCTCTGGCCGTGGCCGCAGCCCACTGCTCGCTGTCCTGGTTTCCGGGCCGCGTCCCGCGACCGCGTCGACGTCGGCCTCCGCGACCAGTCAGGTGGAGCTGTGCGGTGACTCAGTCCTCAGCGGTTCGGAATGGCGTGGACAACCGTTTCAGACTGCCCACTATCCAGGCGCGATGACATCGGCCAGTCGCTCTAATTACAGCGCGCCCGCTAGGGTCGTCCTCGGCGAACTTGGTTGGCGATCCCCGAACGAGTTCGCCATGCCCTCCATGCTGACCTTGGTCCCGATAGTCTCGCTCAGCACGGGTTGGCACCTCGGTGGCCTCCACACGTTGGCGCTGGTTGCGATCGGGGTCGTGGTCCTGATCGGGGTCGTCGCGATGTCACACGATCAGGAGAGGGCATTTTCGGCGGCCGTCGTGTTCGTCGCATCGGGAGCGTTGGGCGCGGTGGGCCTGTCGCTGCTCGGGATCACACCACTTGACCCGGAGCGAAACCATCTGCTGCTGGAGCACCTCACGGAGCTTGCCCTGATCGTCGCAGTGTTCTCAGCAGGGCTGACGATCGAGCGCCGAGTACGGCGCCGCACCTGGTTGTCGGTTGCCGTTCTGCTCGTAATCGTGATGCCACTGACGATCGCCGGCATCGCAGCATTCGGCGCCTGGGCCATGGGCCTCTCCTTCGGCGGTGCGCTGCTGCTCGGCGCGGTCCTCGCGCCGACCGACCCGGTGCTCGCCGGCGACGTCGGGCTCTCGGGTCCCGGCGGCGAGGTGTACGGCGAGCCGCGCCTCTCGCTGCACACCGAGGCGGGCTTCAACGACGGGCTCGCTTCGCCGTTCGTTGTGCTGGGCCTGTTCGCAGCACACCAGGGCGGCACCAGCTGGATCGGCACGTGGCTGGTAGCCGACCTGCTCTACGCCGCCGGCTTCGCGCTCGCGCTCGGTGCGGCGACGGGTTGGGGCGCCGCGGCGCTCGTCACGCGTGCGCGCACCCGCGGGCTTGTCGCCAGCGAGCTCGAAGGCTTCATCTCGATCGGGCTGGTGCTCGTCATCTACGGCGTCACTGAGGCGCTCGGCGCGTACGGCCTGCTAGCCGTGTTCGCCGCGGGCTTCGCCTTCCGCCGCTACGAGTACGGCGCCGACATCCATCACGCGATCCACACCGGCACGCAGACCGCCGGCAGGACGCTCGAGCTGGTGGTGCTGTTGCTGCTCGGCACGATCCTGACGCTGCACGGCCTCTCCGGCCCCGGCATCGCGGGCTGGCTGCTGGCACCGCTGCTGCTGCTCGTGATCCGCCCCGCGCTCGTGTTCGCCACCGCCGGCAAGCGCTTCATGACCACGCGGCAGCGCCTCTTCCTGGGCTTCTTCGGTGTGCGCGGCGTCGCCGCGCTCTTCTACGCCACGGTTGTCGTCGAGGCACATGTGCTCGACGCGCGCGAGCAGCACATCCTCGTATGGACGACCATCGCCTGCGTCGTCACCTCCATCGTTGTCCATGGCATCGCGGCGACGCCGCTCACGCGCCGCTGGCTGGCGGACGACTAACCCACGGGCGGGCACGTGTTCGTCCGCGGCAGGTTGCGGCTGACCATCCCGTGCCCACCGAGCGCCCATCGTGAAGGTGCGCCGCGGAAGCAGCAGCTGCTGCTGCTGATAGACGGCGTTGGCCCTCGTGCGTGCTGGCCCGGCTACCGTCCCGATAGCGGGCTTCCTGGCGCGCGAGCGCCGGCCGTTGTCGGCGGGTGAGGTTCGCTCCGGCCGGCGCGGCCGACAAGAAGTCCATCAATGCCCGGGGACGCCACCGCGATCGCTGAGCAGGGCGAGCTGCGTGTGGGTCCAGCGCTCTCCCTCAGTCCGAAGCCATCGCTGCCCGCGCCGAGCGGGCCAGTCCGCGGACTGGCTTGCCGTCAGCTGCGAAAGCGGCTGCATGGATCGAGCAGCGTACGTCGAGTCCAGCGGCAGGCACGACCGTTGGCGGGGACGTTCACAAAAGCGTAAGCGCGGACGCGTGGTCGCGTGCGAGACCGGGCCTATGCTTGGTCGCAGATGCGGCTCTCGCGTTCAAGGACCTCAAGCTCGATGCGTCTGCGTCAGGGCATCGTCCTACTTGTTGGCGCGATCGTGATCGCGCTGGCGATCGGCGCGTCGCCGACCGGCTTCTACTGGACGCCGCTCGCCCTGGGACTCGTGTATCTCGCGGCGGCACTGTCAGGTGGGCCGCAGGGCAGCTACTG
>JBPCQX010000057.1:0-4154 GCA_050997675.1 Solirubrobacteraceae bacterium | reverse complement strand
GTTCGCCGTGGACGAGGCTGTACGTGCGGGCCTGGACCATCAGGTTTCCGATCGCAGTCGCCTCGACCGGGCCGGCAACCACCCCTACGCCCACCGTGTCGGCCGTGAGCTGGCATAGCAGTTCGTTCTGTGCCCCGCCGCCCACGATGTGCACCGTCCGGATCGTCCGACCACTCAGTCGCTCGATGTCGCGCACCGCGTCCGCGTAGGCGTTCGCGAGGCTCTGCAGCACGCTCCGGACGAACTCGGGGATGGACGCGGGGGCACACGAGCCCTGCTCGACGAGCAGCGCCTCGATGCGCGACGGCATGTCGCCTGGCGCAAGCAGCCGGGGATCGCTTGCGTCAAACGTCGGCACGCCCGCCGGGGCTTCTGTCGCCTGCTTGAGCAGCGTCCCGAGTTCCTGCTGCTCTCCGAGCTTCTCCCACGCGCGCATCGATTCCGACAGTATCCAGAGCCCCATCACGTTCTTGAGGAACCGCGTCCGCCCGTCGACACCACCCTCGTTGGTGAAACCCGCGTCGCGTGCCTCGTCGGAGGCGATGGGTGCGACGAGCTCGGTGCCAACCAGCGACCATGTGCCGCACGAGATGAAGGCGACGTCGGCCGAGGTCGCTGGCACGCCTACCACCGCGGAGGCAGTGTCGTGGGAGCCGACGGTCGTGAAGCCAAGCGTGCTGCTGATGCCGAACTCGGAAGCGACTTCAGCCGTCACCGGCCCGAGCAGGGTGCCTGGGTCCACGAGGTCCGGGAACAGCCCGCGACGCAACCCGAGACGCGCGATCAGCTCATCGTCCCAGCCGCTGCCGCCGACCCGAAGCAGTCCAGTCGTGGAAGCGTTGGTCCGCTCGGCCGCCTGCTTACCGGTCGCCCAGTACCCGATCAGGTCGGGCACCAGCAGCATCCGCTCGGCAACCTCGAGCTCGTCCACGTGGGCAGAGGCAACCAGCTGGAAGACTGTGTTGAAGGGCAGGTGCTGCAGTCCGTTACGCCGGTAGAGCTCCGCAGGACCGACGATAGCGTGGACCGCAGCGACGGCGGCGGCGTTCCGCGCATCGCGGTAGTGGTAGGGGTTGCCCAGTAGGCGCGAACCGCGGAGCAGGCCGTAGTCGACCGCCCAGGAGTCCACGGCGGCGCCGAGCAGCCCGTCTCCCTCCTCACGCGACGCCTTGCCGAGCCCAGTCATGGCAGCTGAATACAGCCCGAGCACGTCCCAGTGCAGCCCGTCCGCCACACGGACGGGGGTGTTCGGGAAGCGGGCCACGTGGCGCAGTCGCAGCTGGCCGTCGGACATTGCTCCGACGATCACCCTGCCGCTGGTCGCGCCGAGGTCGATCGCTGCGACAGAACTCATGCGTGTCCAGATCGTCCTCGTGAACGTGTCATCGCAGGAACGCGGCAGCGACGCCTGCGTCAACTGGAATGTTGAGGCCGGTGGTGTGGCTCAGATCCGGACCTGTGAGTACGGCGACCGCGTTCGCCACGTGCTCCGGCAGCACCTCGCGCTTCAGGATAGTGCGCTGAGCGTAGAAGTTGCCGAGGTCCTGCTCTTCGATACCGTAAGTCTTTGCCCGGTCGGCACCCCAGCCGGAAGCGAAAATGCCGGAGCCCCGTACGACGCCGTCGGGATTGATTCCGTTTACCTTGACGCCGTGCTCCCCGAGTTCCACGGCGAGCAGCCGCACCTGGTGCGCTTGGTCGGCCTTGGTGGCGGAGTAGGCGATGTTATTCGGACCGGCGAACACGGAGTTCTTGCTCGAGATATAGATGACGTCGCCCCCGAGGCCCTGGTCGATCAAGGGGCGGGCTGCGGCTTTCGAGACGAGGAACGAGCCCTTGGCCATGACGTCGTGCTGCAGGTTCCAGTCGGCGACCGTCGTCTCGAGCAGCGGCTTCGCAAGGGAGAGGCCAGCATTGTTCACCACGAGGTCGATGCCTCCGAAGGCGAGCACTGTCGCCTCTACGGCCGCCTGCACCTGGGCCTCGTCGGTGACGTTCGCGGCGACGCCGATCGCCACGTCGCTGTTGCCGAGCTCCGCGGCGGCCGCCTGCGCCTTCGCGAGATCCAGGTCAGCGATCACCACGCATGCGCCCTCGGCGGCAAGGCGCGTGGCGATGGCCTTGCCGATGCCGGACGCGGCTCCGGTGACGAGCGCGATACGGGTCGCGTGGCTCTTGGGCTTGGGTAGCCGCTGCAGCTTCGCCTCCTCCAGCGCCCAGTACTCGATGCGGAACTTCTCCGCCTCGTCGATCGGCAGGTAGGTCGAGACCGACTCGGCCCCGCGCATCACGTTGATCGCGTTGACGTAGAACTCCCCTGCGACGCGGGCCGTCTGCTTGTTTGCCCCGTAGCTGAACATGCCGACGCCCGGCACGAGCACGATGGCCGGGTCGGCGCCACGCATCGCGGGCGAGTCGGCCGTCGCGTGCCGGTCGTAGTAGGCCTGATAATCGGCCCGATACGCCTCGTGCAGCACCTTCAGCCGCGCGACTTGTTCATCCACGGAGGCGGTAGCCGGGAGGTCGAGCACCAGTGGCTTGACCTTCGTGCGCAGGAAATGATCTGGGCAAGAGGTGCCGAGTGCGGCGAGCCGCGGGTGCTCGGCCGCGGTGAGGAAGTCGAGTACCTCAGCGGAGTCGGTGAAGTGGCCGACCATCGGGCGGTCGCGCGAGGCGAGGCCGCGGATGGTGGGTGCGAGCGCGCCAGCGCGGGCGCGTCGTCCGTTCTCTGGCAGTGCTCCGTAGCCCTCCAGTGCCGGGCCGAAGGGCTCGGGCCTGCCGTGCTCAGCGAGGTAAGCCTCGGCGGTCCTGATGATCTTCAGCGAATTGGCCTCGGCCTCCTCGCTCGTGTCGCCCCAGGCTGTGATGCCGTGGCCGCCGAGGATCGTACCGATCGCCTCGGGGTACTCCCCTTTAATCGCCGCGATATCGAGCCCCAGCTGGAAGCCAGGCCGTCGCCAGGGCACCCAGACGACCTCGCTGCCAAAGATCTCCTGCGTCAGCGCCTCGCCGTGGGCCGCCGTCGCGATCGCGATGCCGGAGTCGGGGTGCAGATGATCGACGTGCCTGGCGTCGACCAGGCCGTGCATCGCTGTGTCAATCGACGGGGCGGCACCGCCCTTGCCGAAAAGGGTGAAGTCGAATGCTGCGACCATCTCGTCCTCGCGCTCGACACCCGGGTAGACCTCTTGCAACGCGCGCAGCCGGTCGACGCGCAGCACGGCGAGGCCCGACTCCTTCAACGTGCCGAGGTCACCGCCCGAGCCCTTTACCCACATCAGCAAGGCGGGCTCGCCCGTGACAGGGTCGGTCTCAGTGCCTTTCGAGGAGGTGTTGCCGCCCGCGTAGTTCGTGTTCTTCGGCTCCGCGCCCAGGCGGTTAGACCGAGCTATCAAGGCTGCAGCAGTGGGATTCGTCATCGGTTCCTCGTGTCATTTCTCGCGCGGCCGGTCGGGAGGCTGAGTCTCGGGGAAGTGCTTAGGCGCCCCAGCCGGCCTGGGCGCCGCCGACGCGCTCCGCCTCGATTCGCTGCTGGTAGTCGCTCATGCGATACGCCCGCATCGGGTCGGCAGGGAATCCGCGGGACTCACGCCACTCGGCAAGGGCCGAGCGCACGTCGGTTGAGTACGCGTCCATGAACACGTCGTTCGCAGCGAGCACGTCACCCGAGAGCTGCGCGGCGTCGAGCGCCTCACGGTCGAGCAGCAATGCCCGCGCCGTCATCTCCTGCACGGTCAGCACACTACGGATCTGGCCCGGGATCTTCTGCTCGATGTTGTGGCATTCATCGAGCATGAACGCGACGCCGCTCGACGCCCCGTACCCGCCGCCACGGATCACCTCGACGAGGATCCTGAAGAGTTGGAACGGGTCTGCGGCCCCAACGATGAGGTCGTCGTCTGCATAGAAGCGCGAGTTGAAGTCGAACGAGCCGAGCTTACCCAGCCGCAGCAGCTGCATGACGATGAACTCGATGTTGGTGCTGGGAGCGTGGTGGCCGGTATCGAGGCACACCATCGCCTTCTCGCCCAGCGCGGTCACCTGCGCGTAAGAAGTCCCCCAGTCGGGAACGTCCGTGTGATAGAAGGCTGGCTCGAAAATCTTATACTCGAGCACGAGCCGCTGGTTGTCACCGATCGCCTCATAGACCTCCT
>JBPCQX010000038.1:0-21960 GCA_050997675.1 Solirubrobacteraceae bacterium | reverse complement strand
GCCGTCGCCCGCCCGCCGCCACGGCCTCGCGCGACCCCCCGGCGGCAGGCTCGCGGTGGTGTTCGCGAGCAAGGTCAGACGGCTAGTCGCGTGGGAGCGGCTCGCTTTCGCTCGCGGCGTCGGCCGCGCGCTGGCGTTCGCGGACTGAGTCAGAGGGCTAGTCGCGTTCGAGTGGCTCGCTTCCGCTCGCGCGAGAGCGCGTGCGCTGGGGGGTCGCGCGGGCCCGTGGCTTGACCGGCCGGCCCAGAGGCGCAGCCGATGGGCAGACGGTCAAGCACGAGGCAGCGCACCCCCGCAGCGCACGCGTCACCGCGGCCTGCAGCAGCACACGTCACCGCGTGACTCCGGTGTGCCCGAGCGAATAGCGGCCCGGCTGCGGCCACACGCTGAGTCCGTGCGGCCCTTGCCCGACGGGGATCCTCGCGCGCAGCCGCCCGCTCGCGGTGTCGATCGCGTAGACCTCGCTGTTGTAGCGACCGCTCAGCCAGAGCGTCCGGCCGTCGACGGAGACGCCGCCCATGTCGGGGCTGGAGCCGCGCGGGAGTCGCCACTTGCGCAGGACTCGCCGCGTGGCGAAGGAGATCACCGAGACGCTGCCTTCGGCTCGGTTGGAGGCGTAGAGCAGGCGCGCGTCACGGCTCGGATAGAGGCCGTGTGCGCCGAGCCCGGTGCGCAGGAAGCCGACCTTGCGAAGCGTTTGCGGGTCGATCTCCCACAACCCCCCGGCGAGCTGGTCGGCGACGTACAGCAGGCGACCGTCGGGGGCGAGCTTGATGTCCTGCGGTGAGGCAACGCCGCTGTGCAGGCGGAGCCGACGCACGATCTTCAGCGTGCGCAGGTCGAGCTCGAGCACGGTACCGTCGAACTCGCAGGTCGCGTAGGCATAGGCGCCGTTGGCCGCGAAATCCATGTGATCTACGCCCACGCAGCCCACCGCTACTGAGCTGCGCAGACGCATCGTGCGCGCGTCGCGGAAGTCGAGCCGCCTCTGCGCCTCGGCGACCACGATCGCGCGGCGTCCGTCTGGCGTGAAGTACAGGTTGTAAGGATCGCGCACCGGGATCGCGCGGCCGCGCGGGCGGCCGGTGAGCGGGTCGATTGGTGTCAGGCTGTTGCCCCGGTCAGCATCGACCTAGAGCTTGCGCAGATCCCACGAAGGGGTGACGTGCTGTGGCTCGGCGCCGACGGCGAAATGGCCGACGATACGCATCGTGCGCTGGCTGATCACATCAACGGTGTTGCTCGCGCTGTTCGGCACGTAGACCAGCTCCGGGTCGCCGCGGACCGCGGCCGAGAGCATGTTCGCGCCGGCGAACGCATAGACGTTCGTAGGCAGCCCTGTTGCGGGCTGCACCGGCCGCGGCGTGGATGCCCCGCGTCCGGCGGGCGACCCGCATCCGCCGCCGAACAGAGCGACGAGCGCCAGCGCCGCCGCGGTCAGCAATGGTATGAGGGGGCGTTGTTTCAAGAGTTGAAGGCGATGCATACCCCGACGACGATCTTTGCCGGCGGGCTGTGGACGCAAAGTATTCAAGCGAAGTCCGTGCGCGGGCTAAAGACCCGTTGATCGAGCTCGATCAACACGCGCTCGACCACGCGGGGTTCTCGCGCCGTGATACAAGCTCGTCTCGCTCCGCGAACTGCTCAGCGCTGGAGGTGGAAGCTCCGGCTGACGAGCGCCGGCGCCGACGGCACGCCGCCCGGCCTGACAATGCTCGTGGCGGTGACCTTGACGAGCGCGCGCAGCCCGCGCCGCTGCTTGCCGAGCGCGCGCTTCAACAGCTTCACGCCGCGCTGGTTGATGCGTAGGCGGACGCTGTAGGAAGTGTTGGCCTTGAGCCGCTGCGCGACCGTGCGCGTGCCCGTGCGCGCTCGGCCGAGTTGCACCTTGATCGAAGCGTGGGCGTTGATCGTGCAGGCCCGGTCGCAGCGCACCGTCAACAGCAGCGCGCGCGTGGCGAGCACCTGCGTCCTCGTGCGTAGCTTCACCGAAAGCCGAGGTGCAGGTGCGGGCGGGGCGCCCGGTGCGGGTGCGCAGTATGTCGCGGGCGCGACCCCCGCAAAGACCTCGAGCCGGTTGTTGCCGGTGTCGGCGACGGCAACATCGCCGCGGCAGGTGACGGTAAGGCCGCCGGCGAGGGTCAGCTGCCCGGCGAGTGCCCCACGCGTGCCCCACTTGGCGAGGAACTGGCCGGTCGAATCGAACTCCTGGATCCGTGAGTTCGTGCGGTCGGAGACGTAGACGTTTCCAGCCGAGTCAACAGCGATCCCATCAGGGTCGCGGAAGCGTCCATCGCGCCCGCCGCGGCCCCCCCACGAGCGCAGGTAGTGGCCGCCGCCGTCGAGCACCTGAACGCGATTGTTCCCCGTGTCCGCAACGTAGATGTTGCCACTGGCGTCCGTTGCGACCGCCTGCGGCACGGAGAACTCACCGTGTGCGGAGCCCGGATGTGTCGTGGATGCGAGCAGCAGCTTGCCGTTGGGCGCGAACTTCTCGATCCGGTCGTTGTCCGTGTCGGCGACGATCAGTTGGCCCTGCGGGTCAACCGCAACACCGTTCGGCGCGTCGAACCTGCCCGGCGCGCTGCTCGCGTCGGAGCCCAATGTCCCGACTGCCGTCCCCGCGCGGTTGACGTGTTGAACGCGGTGGTTTCCGGTGTCTGCGACGAAGATGCCTCCCCCGGGGTCGGGTGCCGCGCCGGCCGGCGCCACGTATTCGCCAGGGCCGCTGCCATGCTGGCCGAGCACGGCGTTGAAGTGGCCCGCTGCGTCAAAGATCTGCAGTCGGTTGTTGCCGCTGTCGGCGACCACAAGACCGCCGCTGGGGTCGGCGCCGACTCCGATCGGCGAGGTGAAGTTGCCGGGTCCGCGGCCCGAGCCGCCAAACAAGCGCTGGAGGTTACCGTTCGTGTCGAACACCTGGATGCGGTCGTTCGCCGAGTCGGCCACGAAGACGTTTCCCGCAGGATCGCTCGATAGCGCGCGCGGAAATCCGAGCTGACCCGGGGCAGTGCCCATCGTGCCCCAGCTCTTGATGAAGCCCAGCTGCGCGTTGAGCTTGACGACGCGGTGATTGTTGTTGTCGGCGACGTAGAGGTTGCCTGAGCCGTCGAGCGCGACATCGTAAGGAAACGCGAACTGCCCAGGTCCCGAGCCGAGCGAGCCAGTCTGCGCAGCGAAGTTGCCGTCGGGACCGAACACCTGGATGCGGTGGTTGTCGTCATCGGCCACATACACCGAGGTTGCACTCGCAGCGAGTCCCTTCGGGTACCTGAACTGTCCCGGCGCGCTGCCCGAGGAGCCCCAGGTGATCGCGCCGCTGCCGTCGAGGCCGAAGCGCTCGATCCGCTGGTTGGTCGTGTCGGCGACGTACACGTAGGAGCCGTTGGTCGCAATGCCGCCTCCGGCCGGCTTGTCCGCTCCGTTGCCCGCGCCGAAATGAAACTGTCCGAGGCCCGAGCCAGAGCTGCCCCATGACAGCAGGAACGCCCCATTTGGATCGAATTTCTGAATCCGGTCGTGCGTCGAGTCGACCACGTAGACGTTGCCCGCCGTGTCGACCGCGAGGCCGCCGATCGCGCCGAACTGACCGCGGCCGGAGCCCTGTGCGCCCCATTCGCTCTCGAACGCGCCCGCAGCGGAGAACTTCTGCACGACGAAGGACTGCTGATCTGCGACGTAGATGTCGCCGCCCGGCCCGACCGCGATTGCCTGCGGGAAGCGAAAGATCCCTTCCGCGCGGGCGCCGATCAGGCTGACCGAGGAGTACGGGCAGTCCGCGCTGCCCGAGCCCGCGCAGGACGCCGCAGCAGAGCCTGCACTCGCTCCAAGCAGCGCTGCTGCGAGTGAGGCGGTAAGGGCGGCGCTACGGAACGACAATCGAGAACCCCGCTCCGTCGCTGGCAACCGGCCCCGACGCGGTCTCGTTGAAAGTCTGCACCTGGAGCTCTCCCGCCCCGCACGGGGCCTGCCGTGAGTTCCACGCCGCGAGCGGAACGACGCCACTCGAGCTATAGCCCGTCTCGCCACCGACCGTCGCACAGCTGCGCTTGGCCGCCGTGCCGCGCGCGGCCAGCGCCGGCGTGCCGAGCGCGGCACGGGCGAGAATCGTGGGCACGGCAAGCGTGCGTGGGCTGATCGATCTCATTTCCAGGACTCCCGAGGAGGCGGCCGCGGACCTCCTTCCAACACCGTCGCGCTGCCTTCGGAGCGGTACTCAGGAATCCCTTGTCGATGAAAGCGATCCTGCAGCCCGGCGCAGCTCGACCGGCTCGTTTCGTTGGTCGCGAACGATGTACAGCGGGCGGCGCTTCACCTCGTCGTAGACGCGTCCCACGTACTCGCCGATGACCCCGATCGCGATCAGCTGAATTCCGCCGAGCATCAGAATCGCAATCGTGATCGAGCCGAAGCCCGGGAGGTAGGAGCCCCAGATCCGCAGGACGACAACCACGGGGATGGCCAGGAAGGCGATGCCCGAGAAGAGGAAGCCGAGGTAGGTTGCGAGCTGCAGCGGCAGGTGCGAGAACGAGGCGATCGCGTCAAGCGAGAAACGCAGCATCTTGCGCACGGGGTATTTCGTCTCGCCGGCGTAGCGCGCGTCGCGTTTGTAGGAGATCGCCGTCTGCGTGAAGCCGACCCAAACGGTCATGCCGCGCAGGAAGCGGCTGCGCTCTCCCATCGACAGCAGCGCGTCGAGCGCGCGCCGATCCAGCAGGCGAAAATCGCCCGAGTTGGGCTCGAGTTCAACCTGCGCGAGCTTGTCGAACAGCTTGTAGAACCACCGCGCCTGCGCCAGCTTGAAAGCCGTCTCACCTTCGCGCTCCTGGCGCACGGCGTAGACCACGTCCGAGCCGTGCTCCCACAGCTCCAGCATCTCGACGACAAGCTCAGGCGGGTCCTGCAGGTCGGCGTCGAGCATTGCAACAGCGTCGCCGCGCGCGTGCTCCAGCCCCGCGGTCAGCGCCGCCTGGTGGCCGAAGTTGCGCGAGAGGTGAATGACGCGCAGGCGGGGGTCCGATTCGGCCAGACGGTCAAGGATCTCCGGCGTGCGATCAGCGCAGCCATCGTCAACGATGATCAACTCGTAGTCGAGGCCCCGCAGCGCAGCGGTCGTGCGCTCGTAGAATACTTCGACGAGTTCCTCCTCGTCGAAGACCGGCGCGCACACGCTGAGCAGCGAGGCGGTGCGTTGCTTTTCGGCGACCGGCATCGACTAACAGTAACCCGCGCGGGCGTTGGCGTAACCGCACGAGCGCCCCGTAGTTCATTCTTTTGTGCGATGAGACCGTCTCCGGCCACGATCCGCCAGCTCGTCAAATACGGCGTCGTCGGCATCTCGAACACGCTGATCACGCTCGCGATCTACGCGCTCTGCACCGACGCCCTGGGAGTTCAGTACGAGGTTGCGCTCACGCTCGGCTTCGCCGTCGGCACCGTCAACGGCTATGTCCTCAACCGGCGCTGGACCTTCCAGGCGACCGCCAGCTCGCACGCCCGCGCGGTCAGGCGCTACACCGGCGTGCAGCTGATCGCCTACCTGACCAACCTGTTCCTGCTCCACGCCGCCGTCAGCTGGCTGGGCCTTGAGAAGAACATCGCCGAGGCAATTGTGATCCCCGTGGTGTTCCTCGCCACCTACCTGCCGAACAGGATCTGGTCGTTCGGGGAGCCGACCCCGGTTTGACCGACAACAACCGCCGTCGATGGGTCTTCGCGCTCGCGGCGGTCACCCTGCTCGGCGCCGTGCTGCGGCTAGTCGCACTACGGCGCGTGCCCGACAACCCGTTTTACGACGCGGCCGTCCGCTCGATGACCCACTCGCTGCACAACTTCTTCTTCGGCGCCTATGAGCCCGGGGCGAGCGCTTCGATCGACAAGCCACCGTTCGACCTCTGGCTTCAGGTGATCACCGTCAAGCTCCTCGGCTTCTCCTCAACGACGCTCAAGCTGCCCTCGGCGCTCGCCGGAACCGTTGCCGTGCCACTGCTCTACGATCTCGTGCGCCGCATCGCCAGTCGCCCCCCCGCGCTCGCTGCCGCCGCCGTGCTCGCAGTGCTGCCGATCTCCGTCGTCACCGCACGCAGCGACACGATGGATTCGCTGATGATGGCGCTGCTGATCGGCGTCGCGTGGCTGCTGCTGCGATACGCCGAGCGCCGCGAGCTGCGCTGGCTGGTGCTCGCCTCGCTGCTGCTCGGCCTCGACTTCAACGTGAAGTTGTTCGAAGCGCTGGTGGCGCTGCCAGCGCTGCTGATCTTCCTCTGGATGTGCTGGCGCGGCGAGCCGTTCGCCGTACGCGCGCGCGGTCTGCTGGTCGCCTTCGCGGCATTCACGGTTGTTGCCCTGTCATGGCTGACGATCGTCTCGCTCGCGCCGCAGCGCGAGCGCCCCTATCCGATTGGATCGACCAACGGCAGCGTTTGGAACGCGGTATTCGTATTCAACGGCAGCGACCGCATTCTGAAGGCGCCGCATCCTTCGCGCTTCGACGCGACGCCCACCAGCGCAGACTCCCGCCCCACGCTTGCGGGCGCCGTTCAGCCCCGTCGCAAGCACGGAGCGCGGGCGCCCAGCGCCCCTGCCGGTCCGCTGCGCCTGTTTCGCCGCAGCGTGGTCGACTTCGGTGGGCTGATCGGCACGGTCCTGTTCGCCTCCCTGCTGCTGGGCGCCGCCGCCCTATTCAGGCGTCGACCGCGCGAGCAGCTACACGTCGCGGCGGTCGTCGGGACCGCGGTGTGGCTGCTCAGCGGACTGGTTCTGTTCTCGCTCGCCGGCCGCGTCCACCCGCGATACCTCGAGGCCTTCACGCCCGCCGTGGCCGCGACACTCGGGGTCTCGATCTGCGCCCTCGCGCGCGAGCGCCGCGGCGCGCTGCTGTTGCTGGCTGGGCTCGTTGCGTCCGTGCTCGAGGCCTCGCTCGTGACCGGGCAAGGCACCCTCGTCCGCGGCGGCCTGGTGATCGGGGTGCTCGCCGGCCTGGCGACAGCGGGGCTGCTGCTCTTCAGCCGGCGGGCCGCCGCGACGCGTTGGCCGGTGCACGCGCTCAGCGTAGGAGCGCTCGTCTCGCTGCTGGCCTTTCCGCTCGCTCGCGACGTGCGCCTGATTCGCGACCACAGCGGGGTGCAGGCGGCCTCGCCGCTCGTCAAGGGAAAGCTCGTCGCGGCGCTGTCGACGTTCCTGCGCGCCCATCAGGGAAGCGCGAAGTTCGAGTTTGCAGCCAGCGCACCAAGCCTTGCCTCGCCGCTGCTCGTCCGCGACGTGCGACCGATCCTGCTGTTGACCACCGTTGACGGTAGACCGCTGGAGAGCCTCAGTCGCTTGCGCGCCGATGCCGCCGCCGGCAAGGTCTCCTACGTGATCACCCGTGGGCGCTGTCCGCATCCGCCCTACCGACTGCTCCCGGCCTGCGCGGAGGCCGTCAAGTGGGTCGTCGCCCACGCCGAGGACGTCACCGCCCAGCTCGGCGTGCCGGGCACCAGCACCGGGCTGCTCTACGCGCTCAACGCAGGCGCGCCGTCGCGGTGAGTGCATAGCCGCCGTCCGCTCCCGGCTGCGCGCCGATGCCCTCGACGAACACGTGCGGGTCGGAGAACACGGTGAGCTTGACGAGCCCGGCGAACGGGACCCCCACGGGCTGGACGACGAGCGAGCCATCCTGCGCTTGGACGGCGGCGTTGGCGCTGAGGCCGACACCGAACAGCGAAGCGCTCGCGCGAAGCAGGAGCTCGCCGCCGCCGCTGGCAATCGGCTGCACGTCGAAGCCGGGGGGTAGCGCCGCGCGCAGGGCGCTCTCTGACAGCGACGCCGTGCCGGTGAGCTGCGAGCCGTGCTTGGCCGCGTGGACCGACGTCAGCGCAAGCGGGCCGAACGAGAGGCGGTCGATCGAGAGTTGCAGCTTCGCCGTGCCTTTTGCCTGTCCCAGCAGCTGGCCGCCCTGATCGGTGCTCGTCTCGAGGTCGCTCATGTGCACCGCGACGGAGTCGGCGTCGCCCCACAGCAGCTTGATCGCGGGGAACGCGCTGACCCGGATCGTGGCGACGTGCCCGTGCGAGGCCAGATTGCTGCGCACTCGGTTGGCCGCGAGTCCGGGCAGCAGCAGCTGAGAGGCGATGGCGAGCGCGATCAGCAGCGCGGCGATGGCAAGCGCAAGCGCGATCGGCCGGGGCCTCAGCGGAAGACCGCCAGCAGCGACAGTCCGGCCGGGATGCGCCTGCCCCGCGCAATCGCGCGCGCCTCCAGCTTCAGCGGCCGCTCCAGCAGCGTGTTCAGCCGGCCGGGCGTGCGCTCGAGATCCGATATGGCGCGCCCGTTGCCGTTGCGCAGCCGCGCGAGCCCCCGGTGCAGCGCTGCCGCCGGAAGCAACACGCCGTTGAAGTGAGTGGTGGAGAACGTTTGCCAGCCGGCCTCGTGCGCGGCGGCCTCGAGCGTCCTGCGGGTGTAGCGGCGGTGATGATGATTGACCACGTCGTGCTCGCTCCACAGCCACGGATACGCGGGAACGGTCACGAGCAGCGTGCCGCCGGGCTTGACCGTACGGCGCAACTCGCGCAGTGCGCGGCGATCGTCGTCGAGATGTTCGAGCACGTCGAGGCTGACCGCGAGGTCAAACTTGTCGTCGGGGAACGGGATCGCGTCAAGTGTTCCCTGAACCACCTCGCCGACGCCGCGAGCACGCGCTCGGGCGACGCTGGCGTCGGCCAGCTCGAGGCCGACCACGTCGCCGTAGCGCTTCAGCTCCAGCATGTTCCTGCCGCTGCCGCAGCCGGCGTCAAGGATCGCGATGTCCGCCGGAAGGCGCAGGGCGCCCAGGGCCTCGTGAATCACCCTGCGGCGACCCCGGTACCACCAGTGTCCGTCTTCCACCTCATGGGTCTGGCGCTCGTACAGCTCGTCCATTGGGGCGAGATACTACGCGGAGGGGACTGGCCGACCGCGTCCGCGCGCGAGCGCTATTCGAAGTCGGCGCCCGAGCGGACGAGCGAGCGATGCACCGCAGCGGTGTGCAGCACGCGGTGCGGAGCGGGCGAAGGCGCCTGTGCGGCGTGGCTCAGGCCAATCGCAGGCAGGGTCGAGAACCCGAACGAGCCACTGACGAGCGCGAGCAGCCACACCGCCGCGAGCACCGCGCAGGTGGCGCCGAGCAGAGCGACGCGTCGGGCCCGTCGGCCGGAGTGGTCAACGAAGACCTGCTGCTCCAGGCCAGTGGCTGTCCAGACGCCGGCGGGCGCGAGTGAGGGCTGCCAGTGCATCGCGACGGGATAATCGCCAACGTTTGGGACGCGATGGGGCGGGTACACCATCTCTTAGGCCGCGCTTAATGTTCGTTAACTGGGCTTGATCGGGTTCTTCACTTCAGCGCGATCGGTTAGCGTTAATGGCGTGGGTGCGCGACCAGTCCGGGCGGCGGCGGCGCTGGCAACACTCGCCGCGGGGATCACGCTGCTGCTGAACGGCGAGTCCGGCGCCCGCCATCGAGTCGGAAACCTCGAGGTGGTGGCAATCTCCCACGTCAGTCGCAGCGCGGTCGTGCGTCTCATCACCCGTCGCCGCGTCGTCGCCCTGTCCTTCGATGATGGACCTGACCCCCGCTTCACGCCCGCAGCGCTGCGGATCATTCGGGACTTTGGCGCCCACGCCACGTTTTTCGCGGTGGGCCGCAGCGCAGTGGCGCACCGAGCGCTGATTCGCGCCGAGTTGCGGGCGGGCAACGAGGTCCAAAACCACACCTGGGACCACGCCGACCTGCGCCGGCTGGGCGCCGGCGCCGCGGAGGCCGAGGTCGCTCGCGGACGGGCGGCGCTGTGCGCGGCGGGCGCCCCTGCTCCGACGCTGTTTCGAGCCCCGTACGGCAATTTCACCGCTGCCGGCTCGCGCCAAGCCGAACGCGATCACGAGCTGATGGTCGGGTGGACCTTCACCGTTGAGCGCGCACTCGACGGCCGCTCGCCCGCGCACGCCGTTGCCTGGATGGTGCGCAGGCTTCGCCCAGGGGCGATCATCCTCGCCCACGACGGGAGGCTCGATCGCTCGCGCACGCTCGTGGCGCTGCCGCTGCTGCTGCGTGCGCTGCACGCACGCGGCTACGGCGTGGTCTCCGTCTCCTCGCTGCTGGGAATAGGTGGCGCAGAGACGCGCGCCGCGGCGCGGCAGCTCGGCGGAGCCCTGTAGCGAGCCGATGCTGCGGCCAACCAAGCCCGTGCCCATCGTCGGCGCCAGCGCGAGCATCAGCCACTTCGGCGGCGACTCCGAGCGGGCCGTGATCCTCGCGGTCGAAGATGATGGGCGACGGCTCGTGGTGCGCGACTCGTTGGCCGCAACGCACGAGTTCACGCTGCGCCGCGCGACGGCTGCCTACGTTCTGCGCGGCGAGCAGCACGCGCCAAGGCTGCGCCTGTGAGCAACGAAGCAGTGGCGGTCCGGCCGGTGGGCGCGAGCGAGTGGCCCGACGTGGTTGAGATGATCGGCCTATACCGGCGGTTCTACGGCGCCGGCGAGCCCGACCGCGAGCGCAACGCGGCGTTTTTCGCCCGCTTCCTCGCGCCCAGCGAGCACGGCCTCCTGCTCGGCGCGTGGGTTGGCGGGGAGCTGGTCGGCTATGGCTGTCTCTACTTCACGTTCTCGAGCGTGGCGGCAGCGGAATCGGTGCTGCTCAACGACCTGTGGGTGCAAGATCACGCACGCGGACGCGGCGTTGGCCACGCGCTGATCGCTGCCTCAGCGCAGTGCGCGCGCGAGCGCGGCGTCGCCTCGTTGACGTGGCGGACGAAGCTCGACAATCGCCGCGCCCAGCGGCTGTACGAATCGCTCGGTGCGGAGCGCAGCGCGTGGTTTGAGTACGCGTTGGACATGTAGGCCTCTGTCCGCGCCATCGCCGGCCGAGCCGGAGTGTCAGGATGCGAAGAATCGAGCGGATGGAGGCGACGGTGGATCCAGTGGAGGCAGAGAAGCAGCTTGCTGCAGAGACGGCCGCGATGCTCGCTGAGGACGGAATGACTGTGGGGCTCGGGACGGGCTCGACAGTTGCCTACCTGTTGCCGGCGCTTGCGCGGCGGGGACTGAAGCTCCTCCGGTGCGTCGCCACCTCGCCCGCGACCGAGGCCGCGGCGCGCAAGCTGGGGCTCAGCGTCGAGCCGTTTGCCGGCATCGAGCAGCTCGACCTGGCGATCGACGGGGCGGATCAGGTCGGGGACGACGGCTGGCTGGTCAAGGGCGGCGGCGCTGCGCACACGCGCGAGAAGATCGTTGCGGCGGCGGCTGATCGCTTCGTCGTGATCGCCTCCTCGGACAAGCTCGTCGAGCGCGTCGGTCCACCCGTGCCGCTCGAGCTGCTCGTGTTCGGTAGCGCCGCGACGCTGCATGCGCTGCGGCCAGCGGAGTTGCGCGACGTCCCGCCCAGCCCTGACGGCGGAGTGATCGCCGACTACCTCGGCGAGTTCGAGGATCCCGCGGCGCTGGCCGCCAGGCTGGACGGCACGCCGGGCATGATCGGCCACGGGCTGTTTCCACCACAGCTCGTAGCCGAGGTGATCGTCGCCCGCGCCGGGCAGGTCGAGCGCCGCTCAGCGGGAGGGACAGCGGGTTAGGCGGCGTGGGGTGGCCACGAGCGCGGCACCGTGCTCGGCGCCTAGCTCGAGGATGGCGTCATTCGCGCGGCGCCTCTGGCGCGCTGCGCCAGGTGGCCGATGCCGAGCCGCTCGTATTCCTCTGCTGCGGCGGTAAAAGCCTCGCTCGCTGGGCGGCCGTCGATCTCTGACATTCGCTCAGCCAGAATCAGAGCGCAACGGGCCGCATCCAACGGGCGCTCCAGCTTGGTCCAGGCGTTCTATGCCGCAATCAACTTGGCGGGCGCTCCTGGACGAGGCGGTCGAGGTGCATGACCACGCAGAATTCCTCGAAGCGGGGAACCGCGTCTTAGTGGTCGGGGCGCAGCGGGTAACTGGGCAGGGAAGCGGCGTTGAGGTCGAGCGACAGGACGCGATCACCTGGGCGATGCAAGGGGGCAAGATCGCCCGGATCGACTACTACAACAACAGGCAGCAGGCCCTTGGCGCTGCAGGGCTGCGCGAGTAGTCGCGGGATTGGGCGAACCGAGTATGTCGCGGTAGTCGGGGCCGCCGGGGCGGGACCCACCGTGAGGTCCGGCCCCTGCCAGTGCTAGCGACGGCGCACCGCGTGCCGCCTGTATCTGGCTCGCTCGACGATCCCGGCGGCGTTCACTGCGCGGGAAAGCAGTCTGTACCTGCCGGGCGGCAGACGGGCGGCGAAGCTGAAGCGCCACCGCGTGGTGCCGCGTGCCGGCAGGAAGATCGGGCGGCGGCAGCTCGCGCGCCGACTCAAGTGGCCATCGGCGCGAAGGAACCGGCAGCGCTTGCCAACGACGCGCGCGACGGCCACCGCGACGCGGACTACGCGGCTGAAGCATCCCGCAGCAGCACGCGAGCGGCCGCGCAGGCGCACGCCTCGGCGTGTGATTCGTGCCCTAGCGCCGATCCGCGAGGAAGGGGCCGCGTGTGGGGTGCAATGGGCGCCGGCCCCGCCGGGCTGCGACGAGCCGGCGTTGCCAGGACCGCTGCCCGGACCGGAGCCGGTGCCCTTGCCACCGCCGCCGGGCGCGCCTCCCCCGGCGCCGGTGTTCGTTGTGATCACGGCTGGTGGCCCGATGTTGCCGGCCTGATCGATCGCACGGATCGCGACGTAGCCGAGCGGGGTGACCGGCAGCGTGAGGCTCTGCCTGGTTCCCGCCGGGGCCGGTGAGGGCACGCCGGAGATCGCCTGGCCACTGGCGAATGTCTGCGGCAAGATTTGCTGATCCGACTGCACCACTTCGTAGCGCGTCGCGCGGCCGCACAGGAGATCCCCGCCGGGCGCGGTGAAGCTCAGCGTGCCGCCGCTGAGCGAGAGGTCGTACGGCGCGCCCGGCTGCACGGCATCGCGGCTGTAGTCACCGGAGTTGGCGTTGTCGTGGTGATAGCGCGGCCAGGAGCTGGGCGAGCACGCGGTCGCCGGGCTGCGGTAGACGGACAGCGTGCCGGAGCGCGTGATCGAGATCACGTCCTTGCGCGCTGCAGGATCCGTATCCAGTGTGCCGAATGAGCCGAGCAGCGGCGTGGCGACGGTCCAGTCTCCGGTCAGTTTCGGCCAGCTGGAGCTCGCGGGCAGGCCCAGCGAGTTCAGCGCCTGCAGATCGAGCGAGGCGGTTCCGCCGATGACCTGCTGCTGGGCGCCCTGGCCGAGGATGTCGCCCACCACCTGTCCGGTGAGGAACTGCAGGTCGTTGACGGGGCTGGGAAAGCCGAGCCGATACTGGCCGCTGGTTGCGTTCCAGGCGCCGATGAAATCCTGGCCGCCCTGGTAGTCGGGCGCCACCACGTCAAGCGCGCGCTGCAGACCCGTCACCGGGGCGAAAACGTCGAGCGTGCTGCCATCCAGCGTGCCGAGCGCCGGATTCCCGACCGCCGGGAAGGCTGGATGGTCGTACTGCCCGGCGCCCACGGAGAAGTCGAGCTCGAGCGGATTGTCGGCGCCGCCGGTGCTCCCGTAGCAGGAGCTGCCGTCCGCATTGAACACGTAACCCGGACCGGCGTCGGGGATCGCGGCGATCTTGGCACCGGCGCCGCCGCTGGTGCAGGTGATCGGGCCGACGGCAGGCGAGCCGGTGATGCCCTCTCCGACATCGGGTAGCAAGCCGCGGTTGATGATCCCGATCTTCTTGGGCCACCCGGCGCGGTAGGGGTTGCCGCTCGTGTTGCCGTCTGCCTTGACGACGTACAGCCGGCTGTTAGCAAAGCCGAGCAGGCCGACCTGGCCGATCACGCCCAGTGAGGCGGCGGTGACGGCGCCGGCGTTGATCGAGCCCTCGTTGCCGGTATTGACTGCATACTCCTCGTTGCTCCCGATCACGATCGAGGGCGCCTTGCCGGGGCCGTCGAGGAACGCCACGGCGGGTGTGTCGACGAGCTTGCCCTGGTCCTCGCTGGCGCCCGGATTAGCGGCGGCGTTCGCGTTGAAGGCCAAGTGCCCGGTTGTTGCGTTGTCGATGCTCGCCTTGTCGTGATCGTAGATCTCGACGGGGAATCCGGCGACGGCAGAGCCGTCCGGGTGCCAGGCGTAGAGATGGCGGTCCTCCCCGGCGGCGATGATGTCGAGGGGGCCTCCCTTGCCGCTCAGGTCGGCAAGAACGGGCGCCGAGAAGAAGCCGTGCTCGGTTCGATCCCGCGCGTTCTGGCGCACTGTCGCAAACGGCGACAGGGGCGCACCGGAGAAGGCGGGGTTGGCCTCGGCGCGGAAAACAAGCTGGCCGCTGGCGTCCCAGGCGTAGACCTTTCCCTGGTTGTCGTCGGCGACGATCTCCGTGCGGCCGTCACGGAAGAGATCGCCCGCCGCCAGTCCCCCGAGCACGGCCCCGTAGTGATCCGTGCCCACCGTCGCGTAGGCGTGATCGCCGCTGTGGAGCGGGAGACTGTCCGTATGTACGGGCCAGCCCGGAAGCTCGCTGCCGTCGGGTTTGAAGGCGTGGACCAAGCCGTCGGAGGTGGCGAGCACCAGCTCGTTGCGATTGTCGGCACTGAGGCTGGTGAGCAGCGGGCTGGAAGCACCGTCGCTGCCGAGCTCTTTCGGGAAGCCGCTGAGCATGTCCTTGTCGCGCTGCAGAAACATCTGCCGGCGGTCCTCGCCGCTCATCGGCACGCCGGACGAAGTACTTTCAGCGACGACGCGCACGGTGAACGCGTAGGGCATCGTGTTGGGCCGCCCGTTGGCGCTCTGCGCCCCCGCGAGCCCGTTTTCGTTGCCGCCGAAGTCCAGCCCGCTCGGGAAACGTGACTTCAGGTCAGCGAGATCGACCGCCGCCAAGGTGCCGTCGTAGGCGCCGGTGTGGAGCGTCGAGCCGTCGCAGAAGGCGGAGGAAATCTGCTTGAAGTCGCCCGGCGAGCTGTCGGAGGTCGCACCGTTGTTAGGTTGGCCGCCAGGAGCGACGTACACCCGGCAGGTGTAGGCGGCGCGTGCCGAAACGTGTCCGGCGACGGTAAGCGTCCGCTGCGCCGGGTCGATCCGCTGGAACCAGTCCGGCGTGGTGATGTCGACCTCGGGCGGGATTCGCGCCGCGGCTGCGGCCGCCACCGCTCGCTGGGCGTTTAGACGCCCGTAGCCGTAGAACTCGTTGAAGCCATGCCGTGCGGGATACCGGCGGGTGGTGGCCAGGGGCGAGACGTCGATGCCGCCGTTCTGCTCAAGCGAGAAGGAGCCAAAGTTGCTGTTGGGGTCAGTGCAGGTGACCAGCGGAGCCGATGTGCACGAGGGCTCAGGTTGGTTGGTGAAGCTGACCTGGTCGGCCTGGCCGCCGTTGCCGGCGTCGGCAGGGGAGGTCCCGCCGACGTGCCCGCTCGCCATCAGCTGGCGGACTTCGTTCGGCGTGACCGGGCAAGCGGTCCCGTCGACCCTCGTGCAGTCGCCTGCCGCGGCCAGCGTGCCGGCATCCTGCGCGTTTCGCGCCGCGCTGTAGATCAGTCCGGCGACGCCCGCGCTCTTGCCGGCGGCCTCCGAGGAGCAAGAACTGCTTGGCACGGCGACGGCCACCTTGGTGGAGAAGTTCGTGCAGCCGTTGAACTGCAGATAGGACGGGGAGGCCGGCGTGAACGGTACGCCCGCGATGCTCGCGTACTTGACCACGGAGTTGACGACGATCGTGTGCGGCAGCGCTCCCGGCTGGTTGTGGTGCTCGGCGGCCTCATCGGCGGCCGAGGCGACGACCGTTGTTCCGTGGCTGTATGCATAGTCGATCGCCTGGCGCGCGAACCGCGAGTTATTGAGCGTGCCCAGCGCCTCCTGGACGACGTCGATCCCGCGGTCGGTCGCGTACAGCACGGCCTGGGCGAATCGGTTGACGTCGGCGATGAACGATTCCCCGACGCGCAGGGGCAGCACCATGCAGTTGGGACACGTGCCCAGCTCCTGGCTGGTGTTGGCCTCGGCGCTGGAGTCGGTCGCCTCACCTGTGCCGTGGCCGTAGTGCACGTCGTCGTAGGGGTCGTTGTTGTTGTCGACGTAGTTCCAACCCGCGATGTCGTTGACATAGCCGTTGTGGTCGTGATCGACGCCGTCATTGAACGCGAGGATCACGTCCTCAGGGGTCAGCACGTTGGCCGGCCCGTGACGGCGCGGATCGGATCTCGAAACTCGCGCGTCGCAGGCGTAGTCGAGCACGTTGAAGGCGCCCTGGCGGAGCACGTCGTAGGGGATCGAGCCGTCCGCGCGGCGCGTGGCGCCATCCGCGGCGTAGTCGGCGCCCGTGGGGGGTGGACCGGTCGCCCTGACGGCATTGCAGTCGACGGCGGGATCGAGGCTGCTCGCGCGGTCGACGCGGGGCGCCGGCAGCTCTCCCGGATTGAGCCGCACCTTCTTGCGCAGCGCGGTCATCGCGCCGGCGGCGCTCCAGTCGATGCCCGAATCCAGCACGGCAATGCCGACGTCGGGGCGCCCGGTGGTCTGCTCGAAGGCCGTGTCGACCCGTGTGCCGGCAGGGATACACGAGCCGGTGCCGGCGGGAATCGTCGTGCGGGAATCGACGAGACTGTCGCCGCGAATGCCGCAGAGCTCGGTTGGCTTGGCGTTGTTGGCGAACGTCAACGCCGCAGCGGCGGGATTGCTCAGGGATGGGATCTCGGGCGTCGCCGCCAACTTCCAATCGTCATTGAAGTTCGTCGGCGTCTCGCCCGGCGCGAGCTTGAAGGTGGCGGGGTTGCGAGCGTCGCCGCCGGAGCGCGGCAGAAAAGGAAAGTCAGCACGCGTTACCGGTGCCGAGGCGCCCAGCGCAAACGCGCTGCCGCAGATGGCCAAGGCAATTCTCGACTGTCTGATCTCCCGCGCCTTCCCTTCGATCACCGCCGGATGCGGCAGCTACGAGGCGCAGTCTAGCGCGTGTAGCGTTGATGCCAAATGCGTGGATTGCCCATCAGGCTGTGCCTGCCACCCAGCTGGCCTCCGGCCGGGCCAAAGCTGCCACAGCGGCCATATGAGCGCGCATTAGCGGCCGTACCATGGTGTATTATCGGCCAGACCAGTGGCCGAGCACTCACTCCGCAAGTTGGCTAGCAACCTGGACGTTTCGGAGCGGACGCTGCGCCGCGCGGCGGCGGAGGGACTGATTCACGGACAGCGCCTGAGCGAGCGGCGGTATAAAACGTCGCTGCGTGAAGAGGCATACTTGCGCCAGCACTGGACACTCCTCAGCGGGCTGCGCGCCGCCCTGCGCACTGAGCCCAATGCCCGTCTTGCCGTGCTGTTTGGATCGTTCGCGAAGGGTGAGGAGTCAGAGACATCCGACGTGGATGTCCTGGTCTCGTTGCGAGACGCTACGGCGGCAGCGCTCGCTGACTTGTCAGGGCGGCTGAGTGATCGGATCGGCCGCGATGTTCAGTTGGTGCGAACCGAGGAGGCGGAGCGTTCGTCGACGCTGATGGCCGATGTGCTCGCCCACGGCCGGGTCCTGGTCGACCGGGATCGAATTTGGCTGAGGCTGACGGCCAGCCGGCGGCGCTGGCAGCGGCGGACGAACGGTGGGAGAACGCCACTCCAGGATGCGATGCCGGACCTGGGACTCTGAGCGGTGCCGTCGCCAGCACCGCCAGCACCCCTGGAGGCCCACGACCCTGGCAGGGCACGTACCCTCAAGGCGAAGATCCACGACCGCGTCTCCGACCTGCGGCGGCATCTGATCGCGCTGCGCGTGGCGATGGGGGAGTTCGGCGAGGACTTCGATCTCGCCGCGTTCGAGCGCGCGTATGACTCCGATGACCCGGCCGAGCTGAACCGCGTCAAGGCCGTCGAGCGCGGGGTCGATCAGCTCTACAACTACATCGCTGAGCTCGCCGCCTTTGGTTTGGAGCTGGCTGAGGTCCGCGATCGCCGGCAGGCGACGAACGCACGCCTGGACATCAACGCGTTACGGCGAATCGGCGTGATTGGCGCGCAACACGCGAAGCGACTTCAGCGCCTGCGCGAGCTCCGACGTCAGCTCGTACACGAGTACGCATCCGCGACTGCGCAACAGGTCCACGAGGCTGCGCGGATCATCGCCAGCGAGTTCGTTCCCTTCTACGAGTCCTACCGAAACTGGATCGCCCGCGGCTTTAGCCCGAAACGCACCGCCTGACTGCCTTTACCGTGATCGCCAGCTCGCCCGAGGCCTACTTGGCCGCGATGGAAGAGCACCACCCCGTGATCCTCGCCAGAAGGGCGACGCTGAAGCGCGCTGGTCGCTACGCCGCGGTTCGAGGTCGGGTACTCGAGGCTCTGCGCGAGGGCAACGCATTCCGGGCCAACAGCCAGGGCCAGCGTAGGCGTGCGACGATCGGGGAGGGTAAGCGGGACCGCCAGCCCCAGCAGCGCCGCAGCCGTGGGAGGAACGCGGCGCTAGCCGCGCCGAACATGACACTTTGGCGCGAACTAGTGCCACGGTCGCGCTCCATGATCCGGTGCTTAGACCACGCGCTGGGCGGTGCAGGCCGACTCTCACCGCGCCGGAGCCGGCCGGTTTCAGAGCAACGGCAAACCGTACCGAGGGACCAGTTCCAAGGATGGGCGCGGCGGGTTTCGAACCTGCGACCTCTCGCGTGTGAAGCGGTCAGCCCGATCGGCCGAATGGCCCGGAAATCCAGGCCGGACGGGAGATGTTGGGCGGTAGCGGCGTCATCGGATGTGCGGGGATGTGCGTCGATATGCGCGGTTAGTGGCACAAGAATCGGGTTTGTGCCACTTGTCGGAGAGCGCCGACAGCGAGCTCGAGTCGGCGAGCTCGTCCCCCAAAGAATGCCCTCAGTGTGTCTCATCGGCTGGCCTCCGACTGATGGTCACAATCCCGCCGGTGCGGAGGGGCTGGAGCCGATCACGTCGCACGAGTCGCCACACGTCGCGTCGATGATGATCGCCGCCGACGTCAACGCGAAGGCGCTCAGCGTGTTCATGGGCCACAGCAGCATCGTCATCACAATGGACAGAAACGGCCACCTGATGCCCGGAAGCGAACAGGAAGCCGCAGACCTGCTCGACGAGTACCTCGGCACAACGGGCGCACGCATTGGGGCCACGCCTTGAATCGCGGCATTGGTGGGGTGCCCTAGTCTGGCCTGATAAAGAGGCGTGAGATTTCCGTCGCGCCTCTCGACATTCCGTCGGGTCGCAGGCTATAGTTCCGTTATCCCCCCAGTCGCTTCGGTGGCTGGGTGCGAGGCCCGCTTCGGCGGGCCTCAGCGATTTCTAGGGGCTGATCCAGTCAGAGGGCCTGCGGAATTCTCCGTTCGCATCCCGCATGACCTCAGGGAACTGCGATCCGGCTACAGGTCCGCTGCGGAGCTGCTTGAAAAAGGTTGGCTCTAAGTCTCGGCTTCGCTTCTCGCGAGGGTGGGGATTCAGCACGCCAACCCGCACATCGAGCTCGTTCCGAGCCATATCGACCGGCGTCTTCAGGTCCGCATCGTTGGACACGACGATGGCGACTTCACAATCCTTCCGGAATGCGTCGAGCAAGAGATGGGACCCCAAATTCACGTCCGAACCTTTCTCCTCGGTCTTGAGAACGCTCGCCGTCTTTGGGCCGCCAACGCGCGGCCTCGCTAGACGCATACGAGTCTCGCGCGTCTGAAACTGTCCGTAATGGATTGTCAAGCCGTCAATCGTTTGCAGCGCACGCAGGTACGTCTGCTGGCGCACAGGCTGCTGAAGGTCCGGCGGTCGTCCATCCACCAGCGCAGTGAAGTAACGGATGCGGTTGATCCTGTTGCTCGGAAACAACTGCGCGAGGAGGGTCGAGAGATCCAGCCACTTGTTGGGCGTGCCTCGGAGCGCGCCGTAGTACAGGTTGAAGCCATCGACATAAACGTTGGTGACGTGCACGGCGAACAACCCTATAGTTGCGTCCGCGTACCGAGCCGTCTCCGGACGCAGCCCCCACGGAACACGGATGCGTCGGGCCTACCCGTCTTGGTGCCGTTGGTGATCAACACAACGCCGCTTGATCATGAGCCGCGCGGCGACGGTGGGGCTCGTTGTCGTGACCGTGACGCTGGTTCTCCGGGCCACAGTGCGCTGTCGGGAAGGTGGTTGGTGGTGTGGCCAGGCGCGGCGGCCGTGGCCATCTTCCCGTCCTCGCGCGACGATGAGCTGGCTGCTCGGCTGTCGCATGCACTGTCGCGCACGTTCGCCGGGACCGTGTGCAACCTAACGCTGGCCGGTCAGCGGCCCCGAACGGCACCAGTCTCGAAAACCGTTTCAGGGGTTAAGCCTCTGACGAGGGTTCGAATCCCCCTCCGCTTTTGCAGGCTATTTGCCCTCGGTGCTGGGGATTCGGCGTGGTCAGGGCTCGTCTGGCGGTGCGGTGAATCGCCGCTCAAGACCGCTCAAGACCGCTCAAGACCGCCTGAATCAGTGGTGTACTGTCGCGCGACCGTCGCGCGGAGGTCTGCCTCGACGGGAGCGTGATCGCTCGGCATGACAGCATGGTCGTGATGTTCTACGTGCCGAATTCCGAGCTGACCAAGCCAATGGCGCGGGCCGTGGGGTCCGAGATCGAGGAGGTCGCTACGGCGCTGCCTGCGTACGCGTGGTGGGGTGGGGTAGAGCCGCTCGCGGAAGTCTGGCGGTCGGTGCGTGAGCGATGGGAGTCCGACGGCTCGCTGGAGTGGCCGGTGACAGCGCTGCGGTCGGCGCTGTACTTCGAGCATCGGCGCTGGAACGACGCGTCTACCAATGCCGGTCCGGAGCCGTCGGATGTGCGGTTCGCGGGTTGCATCGCGCGCCGTGTGCAGGACCTCGCTGTAGCTGGGGGGCTTTGCGGCGAGGATGAAGACATTTCGCATCTGCACCCGGGCGTGGAGGCGTCGCCCTCGGCGCGGCCGACCGACATGGTGCTCGACGCGATCCGCCTCGCGCTGTGCCGTGCGCCAAGGATCCTCCGGGCGCATTGGCGCGATGGTGCGCCGCGTGACGAGCACACACTTCAAGCGGCGCTGGTCGAGGCTCTCGCGACCGGTCTTCCGGGGCGAGAACCACTCTCGGTCCACCGTGAGGGCTCCGCCAAGCTGGATGGCTGGCCTGGCGTCGGCCGCGTCGATCTCGTCCTAGGCCACGAGGACGCTCGCTGTTGGCTTGAGCTGAAGTGGGGGGCGCTGCCCAACTGTGCGTGGGACGCGTGCAAGGTTGCCGGCGCGTTGGCGGAGGAGCGCGCCGAGGTCGCGCTGTTGCTAGCCGGTGCCGATCAGGCTACGTGGGAGAAGGCAGGGCTGGCGTCGGGATGCGAGTTCTTCGAGCACCAAGACTTCGAGACGCTCAGCCTACGCAGCACCTATGAGAAATGGTGGAGGAAATGGGCGAAGGACGTAAAGACCCAGCCGGTGAGGCTGGTCGCCGGTTTCTACACCGCGCCTGTCGCGTGTGTTCAGATGAGCGACGGCGAGCGAACGTGGGAGCTTCGTGCCGTCGCGGTGCACAGCCGGCCGGGATGGGTGGCCTGGGAGGCGTTTCCCGCCAGCTGACGGCCGCAGCTTGACTCTCCACGTCGTCCGCCATCGTCACCCACCGGCTTCGCGGTCGTCGGCGTCACGCAGCTGGACCGTGATCGTCCGCTCGGCATCCTCCGTCGCGGACTTCGCGTCTGCCTTCCGGCGCTAGCCCGGATCATTCAGTAGCGGTGTGATCGGTGGCCGCGGGGCCGGTTCGTTGGGAGGGCGGGTGTGAAATGGGAGCGGGGATCGGCTGGGGGCGCGATGTGCTGTCGGATGGCGTGTTTGCGCTCGCGGCGGCTGCTCGCAGGCAGGCTGGGCGGGGCGCCTGGCGCCGGAGTTCTTGTGGTCGTCGTGCGTGCCGGCGGGGGTGTCTGAGGCGGGCTGAGTTCGACGGAGGCTGGGTTAGGTGGTTTTCAGCTTGATCATTTGGGTCATTGCTTCCTCGGTCTGCGCAGCGTAGAGG